>JAWXCC010000195.1:0-24398 GCA_034440475.1 Phycisphaerae bacterium
CATCGGGCTACGAGGGCGTCTTAAGCTTCAACGAGTTGATGATCATCGAAACGCCGCGTCGGCCGTTCGCCGCATCGGCGTCATCGATCCACGTCGTCAACGCGAGGAGTCGCCCCTCACCGACTCTGGCCACGAGCACCTGCAGTTGCAACGGGCTGCCCTTCGCCTTCGCGACGAACTGGCGGCCCTTTCCTGAAAACGCGCCAAGTTGCTGTACGTCACCAATCGGCGCGAGGCGGTACCCCTCCGCCCCGATTGATTTCAGCATCCGTTGAACGAGCGCGGTCTCGTCGACGCTTTCCGTTGCGGACGTCTTGACGAGAGCGACGCGCACCATCGAGCCGTTTGCACTCGCGACCCGAACCCCGCGACACGCCGAATCCGCCGAATCCGCCGAATCATCATCCGACGTCACCGTCCAACTCGTGGGATACGTAAAGTCATAAGGCTCAGTGTCGCTGCCACCGAAGTGCTTACCGCCGTCGGCGATAAGCGAATTCCCTCCGCTGGGCGGCGCGGGGCCCCCGCGCGAGTTCGCCAACTCGTCCTCGGCGCGTTGGCGAAGAATCGACCAACCGATTGGAACGCTCGCGACAGCGAGCGAGCCGAACACCATCCAAAAGATGACCGACTTCCTCGAGGACCCGGATCGCGATTGAGGCATGTCTCTCTCCGATGTTGGTCGCAAGACTACCACGCCGCGAGGCAGCGCGAGCAGCGACCGATACTGACAGGACACTCGGCTTCGCTCCTTCGCGCGCAGCTCTTCAAAATCGCTTGTGCGCCGCCCGACCTTCCGGTTCTCGTGCGCCGAGAATCAGGCGCACGAGCGTGAGATCGTCCGGAGTCGTGAGCTTCACGTTGCGCGATTCTCCTTCGACCACGACAACGGGCTCACCGAGGCGCTCGACGATCTGCGCGTCGTCGGTAGCGCCGCCGAGATCACTCGCTCCGTAAGCGCGGCGAATCAGCGCCGTCGCGAAAACCTGCGGCGTCTGCACCGCTACCAGTCCCTTCCGCGGAATCGTTTCGATCACGCGGCGCGCACTCACCGCGTCACGACCGACCTCACCAAGAATCGCCGATGCCAGCACATCGTCTTGCGCGGCAGCGATCAATTCGTCGCTGACGCGCTTCAATGTCGACGTCACCGAGAGGCCGGGAATGACCGCGTCGTGCACCTCGGCCGCGGCGAACACGCGGTCGAGCAAATCCTGCGATGCCGCTGGCCGCGCTGCGTCGTGAATCGCCACATGTGTGCAATCGTCCGGCACTGCGGCGAGCGCGAGTTTCACTGTCTCCCAGCGTTCCGCGCGGCCACCTTCAACAATTCGCGCCCCATGAAACGAAAGCTGCGCCCCGTAGCGCATGCGGAACTCGTCGAGTGCGTCCGGCGGCGCGGCGACCACGATGGACGCGACTTCTGCTCGCTTAGCGAAGAGTTCGACGGTGCGCAGGAGCACTGGCCGCCCGCCGAGGTCTTGAGAGAGTTTGTCGCCCCCGAATCGAGCGCCAGATCCAGCAGCGGGAAGAATGACGCACACACGCATGCCGTGATCGTATCGCGCGACGACGACGGCGTCGCACCCACACCGCAGTGTTAGGCGGCCTGTCGCTTCGCCATCGTCTCGTCAATGCGCGCCGCTAACGCTTCGGGCGTGAACGGCTTGATGACGTAGTTGTTGACGCCCGCTTTGATCGCGAGGACAACCTTTGGCTTCTCCGACTCGGTCGTCACCATAATGATCGGCATCGTCATCCCGCGGCTGCGCACGTGCTTCACGAACGTGAGTCCGTCCATCGTCGGCATGTTCCAATCGACGAGAATCAATTCGGGTCGAAAGGCACCGATCTTGGACAACGCGTCCTGGCCGTCTGAAGCCTCTTCGATCTCTGGCACGCACATCTGCGCGAGCATCGTGCGCTGGATGTTGCGCATAGTTTTTGAATCATCGACGAGCATGACGCGCTGTAACGGATCCATGACGTTCTCCTCACGCGGCCTGAGCCGACGCCCCCGCCCCTTCGATTCCCATGAGCTCAACCTCGATGAGGAATGGCCCAGACGCAGCGGTGAATGGCACGCTGAAGACAATCGCATCGGCGGCCTTGGGTGACGCCTTTGCGGAGGCTGGCGGATTCGCAGAATCGGTCATGCTTACAGACGGACAACAGACGGCGAATCGACGTCCGGGAACGCGCGGCGCCGCGTGCCCGGCGATGATGTTCGCGATCTCGCCCATCGCATCGCGGAAGTCGCCGCTTCCCAACGAGATGCTACGGCGCGCGAAGGCACTCACCGTTTTCACTGCAACTGGCTCGGACATGACGAGCGTGAACGTGCCCGGAGGCGTCCCTGAGAGACCCACCGTCGCACGCACGTCTCGTTCAGGTCTCGGAGCGATCGTGACGACCGGCTCGCCCGCCGTCACCGAATGACCCAACATCGCGCGGAAGAAATGCTCGACAGCGTCGATGAACGGGCGCACGACGGACATCTCGATCGCATCTCGCATCAACGTTTGGCTCCGACGCGGGTCATCGACCGGCCCTGCCTCTCACTTGAACCCGGGACCATCGGCGAGCGAGCCCGACGCCGCGCGGGCTTCCCGTACGATGCCCCGATGATCCGGATTCAGGGCGGCGAATACAGGTCCCGGCTGCTCGATTCCCCGGAAGGCGAGGACCGCACGCGACCCATGACGTCGCGCGTCAAGGAGTCGCTGTTCAATCTGCTCCGCGGATGGTTCGACGGCGCGCGGGTGCTCGACCTGTTCTCTGGCATCGGGACCATGGGCCTTGAGGCTGCTTCCCGCGGTGCCGCTCAGGTCGTCTGTATCGAGAGCGATCGCGAGGTGTTTCGATACCTCCAGCGGAACATTACATCGCTCGACTGCGGCAATCGCGTATCGGCACTCCAAGGTGACGCCCTCGGGCCGCTCGCCGTCGATCGAGCGCCGAAGCCCGTCGACATCGTGTTCCTCGATCCTCCGTATGCCATGATGCTCGACGCCCCGCGGCGTCGCCACGTTCTCAATCAACTCGCGCGATTGCGCACCGTCATGGCGGACAAAGGCTTCGTTGTCCTGCGATCGCCCGTGGAACTCCCTCCGGGCGAGGACACGGTCCCTGGATTCACCGGACCTGAATTGCACGAGTACGGCCGCGAAATGCGAGTCATGCTCTATCTCACCGCTGCGCAGGCTGCGGAGACCACGCCAGTCGCTCCCACTGATCCCGCCAGGATTCCCTGACATGCCACTTGTCTCCGCGAACGCTTTCCTCGTCGCCGTTCAACTCGTCGCGCCACCGGCAGCACCGCCAATGCCAAACCGCGTGCGCGACGCAATCGCGGTGTGTGTGCCAAAGCTCGTCGCTATGCAAGAGGCGTTTGACGACGCCGACGACGCTCCGAAAGACGAGTGGCCCTACGAGGGCGTGTATCGCGTTGGGGGCAAGATCCCGTACGGATATCGCGTCGGCGGAACATCCATCGTTGCGCGCACGTTAGCGGAGTCGGCGGGCTATGCGGATGACGCAGATCGACAGGCCGCCGTGCTGCGCGCGTGCGACTTCGTCACCGCAGCGATCCACGAACCGCTCATGAGCGCCGATTCCGCGATGTACAAGGGCGGCTACGACGTGCGCGGCTGGGGGCACTGTTACGCCCTGCGATTCCTCCTCACACTTGAGCGGACGAAGACCGTTCCGAAGGGCCGCGAAGAGTCGGTCGCGAACGCCATAGCGTTTTACCTCAAAGCACTCGAGACGACTGAAGTTCCCGACGCTGGCGGCTGGAACTATGCGCGAAGTCCCGGACTCGAAACCACGGGGAAGGCATCGAGTTTCATGACCGCACCGTGCCTCATGGCGCTTGTCGAAGCGAAGGCGTCAGGCCGCGCTGTCGACCCAGCCGTCATTGAGCGATCTATCAATGCGCTTGAGAAAGCTCGTACCGCAAGTGGCTACGTCGAGTACGCAAGCGCGCGACCGGCGCGCGATCGCCCGGACCAGATTCCCGGTGCGATCGGACGGATGTGCGCGACCGAGAGCGCACTCTTTCTCGTGGGGCGATCCAATTCCGATCGCCTCACGTTCGCGATTGATCAGTTCCTTCAGCACTGGGAAGCCCTCGAAAAACGACGCCGTAAGAACGGCACGCACGAGCCGCCGTACGGCGTCGCCCCGTACTACTTCTTTTTCGGGTTTCATCACGCAGCTCTCGCGATCCAGTTGCTTCCCCCGATGGCGCGCGAGAACTATCGCGAGAAGCTCAACGATCTCTTCTTCCAAGTGCGTGAAGCCGATGGCACGTGGAACGACCGGGTGTTCCCACGCAGCGCCAACTTTGGAACGGCGATGACGATCTCAGCACTCGCGATGCCGTGGAGCACCCGACCCGTTCGTCTTGATGGCGGGCTTGCTGGTGGAAGAGGTGCACAACCGAACCCGGGGCACCCGCTAGGAAAAGGCGATGCCTGATCGGCCGGAGCTGCGGTCGTCCCTTCCTCTCTCTCTCGCGGCAAAGGCACGGTGGATCAAGCTCGCCGGAGTGCCAGCGCTCATCGTCCATCCCGACTGGGACCCCGCCGCCGATGCGCCTCTGCCGGTACGACCATGGCTCCTGTGGATGCACGGCCGCACGGTGACGAAGGAGCTCGATCCCGGGCGCTACCAGCGGCTCGCCCGAGCGGGAATCGCCAGTGTCGCGGTCGACCTTCCGGGTCACGGTGAGCGCCTCGACAACAGTGCACAGCGACTGGACGCGACGCTGCCGCTGATTGCGGGCATGGTGAGCGAAGTCGACGCGATCGTTGCCGCCGCGCACGAACTCGGCGGAAATGCTGGCCTCGACCTCGAGCGCATGGCAATCGGGGGCATGTCCGCGGGAGGCATGGCGACACTGGCGCGCCTTTGTCGCCCGCACCGCTTCGCGGCCGCCGTCGTCGAGTGCGCCACCGGCTCGTGGCGATGGCAGTCCAATTTGATGCAAGGCGACCCAGCGCTGGTCGCGTCCCTGAATCCGATCGATCACCTCGATGGTTGGCGAGCGATTCCGCTTCTTGTGTTGCACAATCGCCTCGATCAGTGGGTGCGCCTCGCTGGTCAGGAAGAGTTCGTCGCTGCGCTGAGCGCTCGGACGGCGCGAGCGGATCTCATAAGCATGCACGTCTACGACGAGACCGGCGCGCCATTCGAGCACGCTGGATTCGGACGAATGGGTGCCGATGCCAAGGATCGCGTCGCCCAGTTCCTAGCGCGCCACCTAACGATTCAGTAGAGATCTCGCCTCATCCCGCATCCGGTGGAGTCTCACTCGCCCGGCGACGCGCCCTTCGAGGGCGCTGCGGCAGCTGCGTCTGACTTTGCCGACTTGAGCGGATTCTCGCCGCGCCAAATCATGTCGCCGGCGCCGCGGCGCGTCAGGGCCTCCACAAACTCGTCGTACCGCGCCTTAAACTCCGCGAAGTCGGGATTGAAGTACGCGAGGATGACACCCCTGCCAAGCTTCGAACTCATCATGCGCTGGCGTCCTTGTGGGAGATGCGGACTTGTCGCGAGCTTTCCCGCGATGCGCCCGGCCGCCGCGTCCTGCAAGATCTCCTCGAGCTTCGCGCGATAGCGACCGTCCTCTCCCTCAGCGAGGAACTGGGCCAGCGCCCAGACCTGCGCGTAGTACGTCAGGAGCTTGCTCCGCCCGTCGCGGCGCAGGAACTTCTGCGGCGCTCCTTCGAGCAGCTCGTCGAGTGGAATCAGCTCGTCGGCGCGCACGGCTTCGCGCAATTCGCCGAATCGCTCAAAGTTCCGCCACGGGACGAAGGTCGGGCGCTCCTCGCCGCGATTCCAGCGGTGCCCCTCCATGTATGTCGCGAGGCCTTCCTCGAGCCAAATCGGCAATGCGTGTTTGAACGTCGACTGCGTGTACTGGTGCCATCCCTCGTGAGCGGCGAGAGCGAAGGTATCCCAGCGGCCCAGATCGAAGAGCACCGACTCTCCTTCCATCGTGTAGCCGCCACGTCCGAGCGCAAGATAGATATCAGCGTCTTCACCAAGCCGCTTCTTTGTGTACTCGGCCCACTGATCCCGAGAACCAAAGATGAAACTCACGAGTGGTTTAGGGGGCTCCGGCAGCCGACCGAGCGCCGAGGTGTAGTGCTCAAGCGACTCCTCTGCGAATGCCGGAAAGCTCTTCTTCAGCGATCCTTCGCGCAACGTGACATTCAGCCGGTAATGCGCCGTGATCAGGGTCTCGCCGGCGAACGAGGTCGAAGCCCCTTCCCAGACCCACGGCTCCACGGTGACTGCCGGAACAGCCGCGACCGCTGCGGCGGCGGCACTCGGTTCCGCTCTAGTTGCGGGCCCCGTTGATGGCGCGGTCGCGGGTACTTTTGACGATTCCGATGGCGCGACCGCAGTGGGAGTCGAGCAGGCGCTGAGGAATAGCGCGGCGATCGCGCATCGCAGGACCGGATGTTCAACAGCGGTGGCCATGAATCCTGCCTCGCCTGAGTGATCGTCGAACTGCCGACCGAGCACCGAGGATCGAACTTGTTGCACGCGACGCTCCAACGGCCGAGTGCCCGATGGGTTGCGAAAAAACTTCGGGGCACACTCAACGGTCAGTGTTACCGCCTAACACCTCAAGCAATCGTCGGGCGGTCGCCAAATCGGCCTCGGCCTCGGCGCATTTCGTCCGCGTCTCCTCCACCAATTCTGGTTTTGCCTTCGCGGTGTATCCCGGATTGTCGAGCTTCGCGCGAAAACCCGCGATCTGTCGCTCACGCTCGACGATAGCCTTCGTCAGACGCGCCCGCTCGGCAAGAGCGTCGACGACGTCAACGAGTCCCGAGAGGACGACCTCGCTGCCCTCGAACGGGAACGCCACCGCGTCGGCCGCTCGTTCCGAGGTCAACGGCAAGACCGCCTCGAGTCCAGCAAGGTGCTCGACCATGCCTTCACTCGAGGTGACGAGGGCGAGCACGGCGGGCGGCGCGTGAAGCTGAATTCGCTTCTTCGGCTGGACTTGTCGCTCACCGCGCTTGTTGCGGATGGCATTCACCAAGTCTTGCGCCCGGGCAAACAGCGCGGCAGCTGCAGAGTCTTCCACGGAACACGCGATCGAGGGCCACGCTGCCAGCGCCAGCACGTCGCTCTGGGCGAGTTTGATGCCGGGCAGACCTGCGGGACCAGTCGCGATGACTGCGGGCCACAGCATTTCGGTCACGAACGGGCAGATCGGATGCAGGAAGCGCAGCGTCGCGTCGAGCGTGGTGCGAAGCACGCGCCGCTGCTGCGGACTCGTCTTCACCGTCGGCTTGATGGCTTCGAGGTACCAATCGCAGAAATCGCGCCACACGAAGTCATAGAGCGCGTCGGCGTACTCGTTGAAGCGGTACGAAGAGAGCGCGTCATCGATGGCGTGCTGGGTGCGATGAAGCCGTGCGAGGATCCAGCGATCTGCGAGCGACAACGATCCGATGTCGACGGACTCGCCGGTGCCCGCCGACAAGTTCGTCAGCGCGAATCGAGTCGCATTCCAGAGCTTGTTGCAAAAGTTGCGACCGGCGTCGAACTTCGTCGAGGTGTTGCGTGCCAAGGGCATTTCAACCGTCGGCGTCGCCGCGCCGGTCGCAGCACCAAAGCCTGAAACCATTCGCTTCGATGGATTGTTCGGTGACACCTGAATCGCTTCGGCGACGACGTGACCCGACGGCATGGTCATCGTCTTCGGCGCAAACATCTCACCGGAGTGCGGATCAATCATATCGATGGAGAGACGCACGTCTTGCGTGTTTGTCGTCATCTGACAGAGCGTGAACCGCATCGCGTCGGCGCCGTGCGTTTCGATGATGTCGCGCGGATCGACCCCGTTACCCAGCGACTTCGACATCTTCTGGCCGAAGCCGTCCTGAATCATCGCGTGAATAAAGACGTCTTTGAACGGCAGACGGCCGTCAAGGAAGTAGCGGTTGAACATCACCATTCGTGAGACCCACAGAGTGATGATCTCGCGCGCGGTGCAGAGCACGTTGCTCGGATTAAAAGTGTCGAGGAGCGCAGGGTCGATCCCCACCTTCGCCGGGTCGGGCCATCCAAGGGTCGACATCGGCCAGAGCGCTGAGCTGAACCAAGTGTCGAGGACATCTGGGTCCTGCGCGAACCCACGTGATTCGAGCCACGTCACGATCTCGCGGTCGTTCGGGTCGCGCACGCACACGAAGAGCTGTTCGTCGTTCCCCGCGATGCAGTGGGCGCGTTTCGCCTTCGAAAAACCAGCGATTGCCGATGCATCGGCCGACACCGCCGGACCTGACCAGACGGGGATGCGATGTCCCCACCAAAGTTGCCGCGAGATACACCAGTCGCGAATGTTTTGGTGCCAGAACTGAAATGTCTTTGCGTAGCGTTCGGGCCAGAAGCGCAGACCGCCGCCATGAGAAGCAGCGCTACCGGCAAACGCATTCGCCGGTTCAGTCTGCTCGCCCGCCATCGCGCGCAGCGCGCTGCCCGCGAGTCGATCGTCCGTCACTTTCACGTACCACTGCTCGCTGAGCCAGGGCTCGATCGGCACGTGACTGCGATAGGAGTGACCGACACTGTGCGCGTAGTCGCGCACTTTCTCGAGCAAATTATGCTCGCGGAACCACGCGACGATCTTCTGCCGCGCCACTTCGCGCGATAGTCCAACGAACTGTCGCGCTTCGGGCGAGGCATCGTCCCAGCCGTGTCGATCCGAGATCGCTCCGTTCGGTCCGAGCACATTGATTGCCGCAAGCCCGTGACGCAATCCGATGTCCCAGTCGTTCGGATCGTGCGCTGGCGTCACCTTCAAGAAGCCAGTCGCGAACGCAGCCTTTGCGTCGGTGGCATCGCCTCCGACTTGGCGTGCGAGTTCGGCGGGCATGACCACATAGTCATCTTCGACAAGAGGAATCACGCGACCGACGATCGGAAGCACGATCTTCTTTCCCCGCAGCGCTTTGGCGCGCGGATCCTTGGGGTTGATCGCGACGGCGGTATCGCCAAGCATCGTCTCGGGCCGTGTCGTCGCGACCGTCACGAAGCCTGAACCATCTTCGAGCGGGTAGCGCAGGTACCACATGTGGCCCTGCACTTCCTCCATCTCGACTTCATCATCCGCAAGCGCGGTCATCGTCGCCGGATCCCAGTTCACGAGGCGCTTGCCACGATAGATGAGTCCGTCCGCAAACAGTCGGAAGAACGCCTCGCGCACCGCAGTGGCGCAGACCGGATCCATCGTGAAGCGCGTGCGGCTGAAATCGCACGACGCCCCCATCGCACCGAGTTGAGCGATGATGGTCGCCTCGTATTCGTCCTTCCACTCTTGGACTTTGGCGATGAATTGTTCGCGAGTGAAGTCGGTGCGCTTCTTCCCTTGGAGCAGCAGCCGCTTCTCCACCACCGTCTGGGTCGCGATGCCCGCGTGATCGGTGCCAGGAAGCCACAACGTGTTGAACCCCATCATGCGGTGGGCGCGGGTGAGGATGTCTTGGATCGAGTTGTTGAGCGCGTGCCCGAGATGCAGCGCGGCAGTCACGTTCGGCGGCGGAATAAAGATCGCGTACGCCTCACGATCGCCGCGCGGGCCGCTCCCCTTCGCATCGCTGCGAAAGCTGTTTGACTCCGCCCAGCGACTCCGCGCTATCGGCTCTGCATCGGACGGCGAGTACGATTTGGCCAATTCCACCGGCGCTAGATCCGGTTTCGCCAGCCCTGCTGCGCTGTCCGGCGTCTTGAGAGCGTTTGCATGAACCATAGACTTCGCATCATAACGGTCGGTGCGACGACCTCATTCACGATTGCCGCGCTCGCGGGGTGTGGTGGCGGCGCTCCGGGCCCGTCCGCGTCGCCGAGTGGCCAACGAACCGCGACCGCCGCTGACCGTGCCGCCGCTGGCGCCGCAGCCGAGAAAGCGCTTGGCGACGGCCGGATCGAAGATGGTGTGCGGCTCGCCGCGTTCGCGGCCGCGGCTGGCGACGCGATGTCGCTCGAACTCTACGGACGTGCCCTTCTCGCGAAGGCGGCAATGCTCGATGCCCGCCACCAAGACGCCAGCGCCGTCCGCGCTTCCGCCGCCGACCAGTATCGCCGCGCCGCCGACCTCGACGCAGCGAACGCAGGCCTCCAGCACGCCACTGCCATGGTCCTCGACGGCGCGGGCGACGCAGCGGCCGCGCGCAGCTACTACGACCGCGCCGTCACGGCAGCGCCGAAGCGTTCCGAGTTCATTCTGCATCGCGGGAACGCGCGACTCCGTTCTGGAGATCGTGACGGCGCCGCAAATGACGCGCGGGTTCTTGCGGAACTCGCGCCCGACGACGCTTGGACACACGCGTTTGCCGCCGAGGTCGACCTCGCGCGCAACGAGCCTTTGGCTGCTGCCATCAAGGCGACGAAAGCGACAACGCTCGCTCCGGACAACGTGGCGTTCCGGGTGATCCGCGCCCGCAGCCTGCGCGAATCGGGTCGCGCGACCGACGCGGTCGAGCTGCTGTCGGCGCTTCCTGTGGCGGACCGATCCGCGGGATTCGTCGCCGAGGAATTGGCGCGGGGCTGGACGGCGCTCGAACGGCACGAGAAGGCCGCCGATACCTGGCAGCGCCTGCACGCCACGCAACCGAATGACTTGCGTTCAGCGATCGAGGCCGCTCGCTCGCGACTCAAGAGCGGCGATCGTCTCGCCGCGCGATCGCTCATCGACGAAGCGAAGCGCATCGCGCCCGACGCGCCTGAGATTGCAGAACTCGAACGAACGCTCATCGAAGCCAGCGACCGCCGTCCAGACGCATCGTCTCACCAGTGACGTACGTCGCATCAAACAGCAGCCAGCGCACACAGCGCGCCGCGTCCTCAGGCGTGCCGGCGCGCCCGAGCGGAATGCGCGCTTCGTAACGATCGATCTCGTCACGCGACGCTTCGCTCGGCCACGCAATCACACCCGGGGCGATTCCGTTGACGCGCACTTCTGGTGCCAACTCCAGCGCGAGTGTGGCGACGAGGTCGGTCGCTGCGGCTTTGCTCATCGAATACGCGAGCATGTTCCGGCGCGGACGTCCGAGCACGTGAATGTCGGAGAAGAGCACAACCGCACCGTTCGTAGAGCGGAGCGAATCGGCCAATGCCTGCGTGAGGAGAAGCGGCGCCAGCGCATTGATCCTGAAATGCCGAAGCGCCGACTCTGCGGTCACTTCGCCCAGCGGCGTGGCGCCGTACGAACTCGCGTTATGCACGACGCCACTGACTGGGCCGTCGAGGGCGAGCGCTAACCCGAGGGTGCGCGTCGCACTTGGGTCAGCGAGATCCACGCGGTGGGTGCGAACGACGATGGAGTGGCCTGCTTCCACCGCCACGTTCTCGGCCGTTCGCGCAGTCGACTCTATGGCGTCCTGACTGAGGTGGAACGTGAGGTCGAGATCGCATCCGGCGCGAGCGAGTTCGATTGCAATCGCTCTTCCGACGCGTTTCGCCGCTCCCGTGACGACAATCCGCGGTCGGAGTGTCACGTCAACCCTCGATGCGTCGGGCGCAGATCAACAGTCATGCGCGAAGTCTACCGGCGAACGATTTCGAGACGGCCACGGCATCCGCAGGCCGTACAATCGCCCCCGTCGCATGGCCGCCGACGACGAACACAACGCTCAGGTTCATGACCACGTTGGGAGCACACTCCGACGGCGCCGCCGTCGCAGGCGCATCGCGTTCTCGATCATTCTCGTCGCTCTCGGTCTCGCACTCTTCGTCTGCACGCGTCCTTCCGTGTTGCGGAGAATCCTCGAACCAGTGCTCGCATCAGCGTTCGGCGGCGAGGTACGTCTGAATGACGTCCATCTCGCAGGCTTCTCAACGCTCGTCGTCGGGAGTCTCACGCTGACAGCACCGGGGTGGCCCGGCGCGGCGGGAGAAGTCATCCGCGCCGAGCAGGTGCGCATCAAGGTCGCGCTCGGAGCGCTCCTGACGGGAACAGTGCGCATCGAGACCCTCGACTTCGGACTCCTTCGAGTTCGCGCCGCCGAACGAACGAGCGAGCCCGGCATCTTCAACGTGCTCGCGCTACGACCGGACGTTGCGGCTGGCGACAAGCCGCTGCGTCCTCTCGACGTGACCCTTCGGCGTATCGAGCTCGAAATGGGAACCGTCGGTCCCGACGGAGCGTTTCGCGCGGTGGGCCAGCGCATCCTCGCTGGCACACTCAAGCCGGACCTTACGAGGGCCGATGGCACGCTCTTTCAGTTCGCGCTGACGGACAACACCAACGCGTCGCTCACCTCGGGAACTCCCATATCGGGAACCCTCATCTCCGGAACTTGGGACGACCGAACCTTCGCATTTGCTTGCACCGTCGGCTCCATCGAACTCGATCGCAGCGTGCTCGATCTCCTGCCGATCGCGATGCGCCAGACGTCGGAAGCAATCGGCCTGACAGGACGGTTGCGCTCGGCCCGCGCAGCGTGGTCGCCCGAGGTTCCACTCATCGCTGAGCTCGAAGTTGAAGACACCGTCCTAACACTGCGTGGATTCGATCTGCGCGACCGCTGGGCTCGATTCCAAGATGGCAAGCGAGTCGAATCGCGTGGCCTGCCAACGATGCGCCTGAAGGAAGGACGGATCCGTTACCGCCGCGAGGAACTCGTCTTCGAGAAGCTCAAGGGGCAGCTTGCATCGAGCGCGGAAGATCCAGATCTCGTGCCGCTGCCCGCGGAGCTCTCGCTCACCATCGGCCTCGGCCCCGAAGCGCTCCGCGCAGTCGATTGGTCTGATGTCCCGGCTCGGCGGCGATGGCTCGCGTCGTTCCTCGCGACCGCGCCGTTTGAACTTAGCGTTGGAATTCGAGGATTCGAATCGCACCCGAATAGCGGTCCTTCGGCGCTCGAAGTGCCCGCACCTGTCGCTTCCGCGCTCGAGACGTTCGGCGTGTCGTCGTGGCGACTTGACGTCGAAGCGGTCATCACTCGCGGTGCGCCAACCGCTGGCGACAACGGATCGCTCGTTCCAGCCCCACTCGCCATGCGCGGCCAGGCGCTGATTAGCGACGGTCGTGGAGCATTCGATGCGTTCCCGTATCCGCTTGAGGGCGTTCAGGCGCACATCACCTTTGAGCAGAAACCGCCAAGCACTGACCGCGTAACGATCGACTACCTGCGTGGGACGGGGCCGAGCGGCGCAGCGGTGACGATCCGCGGCAGCGTGCAGCAGTTTGGGACCGAGGCAGCGATTGAGGTGAACATCACGGCGAATGAAACGCCCGTCGACGACACGCTTTTCAACTGCTTTCGCGGACAGCTCCGCGCAGCGTTCGAGATGCTGTTTCATCGAGCGTCAGCCTCCGCGCTTGAGGCCGCTGGACTCCTCGACGACAGCGATCTCGAATCCCTCACTTCACAGGCTCGCCTCCTTGAATCTCGGCTCGCTCACGCAACGATTGATGAGGCTTCCATTCTGACGAGCGACCTCACGCGAGTGCGGCGCATGATCGACGCACGCCCGTTCAAGCTGGGTGGAAGCGTCGACCTCGATCTCACTGTCCGGCGGCAACAAGGACGCGGTCAACCCGCGATCGTGAGCGGCGGCATGTCGCTCCGCCGCGCGTGCATTCTCGTCGCGGCATTCCCCTATCCATTCACGGTGACTGGTGGCGATCTTCTCTTGGCCGTAGACGGAATCGCGGTCGTCGGCGACGGACTGCGGGCTGTCACTCGAAGCGGCGCCGCGGTGCGGGTCCAAGGCAGGGTGGGATTTCGCCAAGATCACACGCCAGGTGCCGATGTCGGGACGATGGCACCGGACATCTCGATCGTCGCTGCGGGAGACCGCATTACTCCGCTCCTTCTCGCGGCGATTCCGCCAGGTAAAGGCGAGGTCCCGCGCGGCTGGCCGGGCGAAGAGTTGACATCGGCGGCATCGCTCATGGGCGCGGCGCGGCTCGACGGCACCCTCGACTACCGCGTCCATGTGACGGCGCGGAACAACGAGCCACACACCGCGATGGACGTTCAGTTGTCTGGCGGCACCGTCGATGTCGATCCTGTGTCGGGACCACCGCTGGGGCTTCCTGCGGCACTCGCGATCGATGACCTCAATGCGACGCTCCACATTGAAGACGACCGCATCACGTTGACTTCGGTTGGCGGCCGCGTCGAGGGCGCGACGGACGACGACTTTGGAACGGCCAGCGCGAGCGGAACACTGGGGCCAGGTCTTGAGCGCGACGTTCAGCTCAGGTTCAACGACGTTGCGATCATGCCGTGGATGGCGGACGTGCTGCAAGAACGCGATTGCGTTGAAGCACGTCGCCTCTTCGAGACATTTTCGCCGGGCGGTCACGCAGATGCATCGCTCGCCGTGCGCCGAGAGAGCGAAGGCCAAGCCGAAGTCACAGGCACGATCACCCCGCGGGATCTCCGGTTCCAGTTCGAAGGCGGTGAAGTCGCCGCCCAGCGCGCCGGCGGGCAGATCACGCTCAACGCCCGCGAAAACGCGCTGTCTGTCGAGGCATCTCAACTCAAGTGGACGGTGGGTCGTGACGGCGTCGACGGAGACTGGAGTATCGACGGTGATGCGACGTTCAGCGACGGCGGGGTGTCCGACCTTGACTTGAGAATCCTAGCAGCGCGAGCTCGCTATGAGTCCCCGCTCGCGATAGGCATTGTTCGCCGCACCGCGGGCGACTCGGTTGGTGCCGCGTACGCTGCGGCGCGCCCCGAGGGGCGGTTCACTGCGGAAGCGACGCTCAGGTCGACAGCGGCGCATGCGCTTACTTGGAACGCCTTCATTGAGCCGGGCGTCCTCACCGCGACGATTGGAGACGCACGCCCCCAACTTCGTTTCGAGGGGCCGGGCGTGATGACGCTCTCGCCATCCGAGATCCGACTCGACAAACTTCTCGCTCGTGTCGACGGCGGCACGGTCGCTGCGGAAGGGCGCGCCGACCTCTCTGGCGCGCAGCATGAGTTTGTCGGCTCGCTGCGCGTCGACGCTGATCAGTGGACGCCTGAGATTACGACCTTCTTGCCTGAGCCGTTAGGTACGGCGCGGCGCGGGCTCGGCTTCACCGCCTTGCGACTCTCGATGCCAGCAGCGAAGGTGCGCGTGGTGTGGGATCCTGCGCAAGGCATCACCTCACCATCGCGCTACGAACTGAAGGCGGATGTCAGCGCGTCGGGCGGTAACTTTGCGATCGGCGTTCCGTTTACCAGTGTCGACGGTTCATGCTCGCTCGACTTCTCTTACGCACTTCTTGAAGGTGCGCAGCGAGTCAAGACACTCCGAGCCGATTTGGCATCGCCGTCCGTTCGGCTCTATGACCGACTCGTGACCGACGCTACAGCCGTCATCGCGCTGGAGGAGGGCGGAGATGTCTTGACGGTGCAGCGATTCGATGGCTCGATCGCTGGCGGCCGCGTCGCCGGTGAAGCAAGCCTCGATCTGCGCGACCAGCGCTTCCGGGGCGACGTACGTCTCACCGAGGCGGGACTCGCTCCGCTCCTCTCACCGAACGATACTGGCAGTAAGAAAACCGGGACCGTCGACGCACGGCTGAGCTTGGAGGGAGTCGTTGGTGACATCTCACGGCGCGCGGGCCGCGGGCGCATCGCGATTCGCGACGCGACGATGGCGAGTTCGGCGCTCACGCTACGACTTCTCGACTTGAGCCAGCTCGCGCTCCCGCTTTCAACCGCGATTCGTGCTGCGGACATCAGCTTCTTCTTCGAAGGTCCGCTCGCCCGGTTCGAGCGGTTTCATCTTGAGACAGCAGGCGTCGATATCGACGGACGTGGATTCGTCGACACCCGTGATTTCACTATTGCTGCCGCATTCCGCAGTCGCGGGCGAATGGCAATCGTTCGGGACTTGGTCGGCGCTGTGACTGACACGTTGTACGAGATTGAGCTGTCCGGGCCGGTGATCGATCCGAAGGCGAGCCTGCGGCCGCTCCCGGGGCTCGGTCGAGCCAACGCGGACCGCGCTGTCGAGGCGCCGTGAGTGCGCCTTGGAAATTCCGCCGACGGAAAGGACAGGTACCATCGCCCGCGTGCCACCGAGCCCTTTGAACCGTGATCCGTCCTCGCCAAGGCCGCCGCGCTCGGCAGAATCTTTACGGTCGGCCGACTCGTTGCGCCGGGATCGTGAAGTCACGAGCGCGATCGAAGTGCTCCTCCGGTCGCTAGGACACGATCCAGCGTGTCTCGACACCGCGCTCGTCTCCGAGATGGTTGCGACATCGCTCAAGTTTCTGCGCGATGGCGCTGGCACCGGGCAGATCAAGCTCGTCTCCTCGGCGCTCAAGGAGATGCGGTATGCCTACCGCGTCTTCAACCGATACGAGGGGACGCGCAAGATCTCAATCTTCGGAAGCGCTCGCACCCCGGAATCGCACCCGGACTATCTCGCAGCAAAGCAGTTCGGCGAGCGCATTGCCGCAGAGGGTTGGATGGCGATTACCGGCGCGGGTGACGGAATCATGAAGGCGGGTCACGAGGGTCCGTCGCGTGAGTCGAGCTTCGGACTCGCGATTCGTCTGCCCATCGAGCAAGCGGCCAATGCAGTCATTGACGGCGATCCCAAGCTCATCAACTTCCGCTATTTTTTCACGCGAAAGTTGATGTTCCTGAGCCACTCCCATGCAGTCGCGGTCTTTCCCGGCGGATTCGGAACCCAAGACGAACTCTTTGAAGCGCTCACGCTGCTGCAAACCGGTAAGTCATCCATGATTCCCGTCGTCCTCGTCGAGGGTGCTGGCGGTACGTACTGGGACGCATGGGAAGAGTTTGCCCGCGACGATCTTCGCGAGCGTGGATGGATCGGCACCGACGACGACGCGCTGTATCGCCGCTGTGCGACGCCAGAAGCCGCCGTCGCTGAAGTGACAGGTTTTTACCGACGCTATCGGTCGAGCCGCTTCGTGAAGGATCGTCTGGTGCTGCGACTCGACGCGCCGTTGTCTGCGGCGCAGCTCAGCGATCTGAGCGCTGAGTTCCGCGACGTGCTGCGACACGGCGGGTTCGAGCAATCCGGGCCACTCCCGGGCGAGGACGACTCGATGGACCTGCCGCGTCTGCACTTCATATTCTCGAAGCGGAACTATGCACGACTGCGTCGACTCATCGATCGAATCAATGCGCTGCCGGTCGCTTCATGACGTCGAACATCTTGACTATCGTGCTCACATCGATTGGCTTGGCCGCGTGCTCGCCCGCGCCAGCTCCGTCGCGCGACCGACTCATTCCGGCGGACGCGACGCGCGAAGCCGCAAGCGTGTTGGATCGACCGCTCGCGGGCGGCGAAGACGACGGTCTTGAGGTGGCGCGGTGGTCCGTCGCTGGCGACGACGCCAAGATCCGGCGCGCCCTAACGCGACACGCGGTGCGCGGTGTTTCACTGGACGCGACGGCGGATGCGCTTGAGCGACACGGCTTCCGCGCCGCAGTGGTGCGAGACGCTTCGTTGCCGTCGCTGCTCGCCGAACTCGGTGGAGCGACGACGGCGATCGCGGTCTGGCACGGTCAAGCGCCCGACTGGCGGGAAATCACATCAGTCGAACTCGATGACGGACGTGTTGTGATGGTCGACGGGCGTGCGGAGCGACTCGGCGGCACCACGATCGGGGGCAGAAGCGCCAGTGGCAGCGGCAGTGCGTGGCTGCGTTGCATGGCGCGGGGCTGGACGGTCCCGCTCGAGGATGGCGCCATCTTTGAACTCCAGGTCGCGCCGCAACTCCTCTCGAACAAGCGCGAATTCTCCGGCGCACGCAACCGCGACGAACTTCGCGGCAGAGTGTTCGAGGCGGCATCTATCCGCACGGAGATGCCGCCGGCGACGGCGTTGATTCTGGTCGGGACCGCTCCCGCACACGATGTCGAAGACTCGGATCCCGAGGGTGACACCGAATCCGCTCCTGCGGTGGCAGCGACATCGCGCCCCGGGCCACCCGCTGAACTGCCGCCGTCGATCGGCGAGTTGCTGCTCTCCGATTTTCGGGCGATCCCAAAACGACGCATTGTTCTCGTCCTGAGGGTCCGACTCCCCGATACGCTCGTCCCTCATGCATCGAACGCGAAGGCGCCAGCCGGCGCGAGTCTCCCGGGGCGCGACCTCGCCGCACCATTTTAAGACGCACCGATGACCGATTCGGCTCCAGAGATTCGAACCACGAGCCCACGCGACAGCGCAGAGCGTCGACCGAAGCGCCTGCGCGATCTTGTACGCCGGCGGCGTGCGACCCGTCGGCGGCGCATCCGAGGCATCTCCGCAGTGCCGACGATGCTCACGTTGGGAAATCTCGTGTGCGGCTTTTCAGCGATTCACTACGCGATGAAGCCCGTCGGACCGACGAAGCTTTTTGATTGGTCGAACCTCTACGTCGCAGGACTGCTCGTCTTCCTTGGCATGTTCTTTGACGCGATCGACGGAAGCGTTGCTCGTCTCACGCGGTCGACATCCAATCTTGGCGCGCAGCTTGATTCACTCGCCGACGTCGTGAGTTTCGGCGTCGCGCCCGCCTTCATGATGCTGCGCCTTGTAAGCTATTACTACGGACCGGAAGGTGCTGTCACCATTCTGGGTCCCGAAGCAAATTCGGTGTACGCGAAGTTCCTCTGGACCATCGCAGTCATCTATGTGTGTTGCACGGCGCTCCGACTCGCGCGCTTCAACGCCGAAACGCCTGGAGCGTCCGAGGACGACCACCGCAACTTCAAGGGACTTCCTTCGCCCGGCGCCGGGGGCACGGTCGCAAGTTTGATCTTGCTCCATCAGAGTCTGCTGGCAACCCAGGACGTCGGGGAGAACCTCGCCTTCGCACGGCTCTTCGCGCTCGGCCTGCCTTTCGTCACCGTCATCTGCGCCGTCGCGATGGTCTCAACACTGCGATACGCCCACTTTGCCAATCGTGTGCTTCGCGCTCCCCGCGACTTCGCGGGAATCGTCCGACTCGTCATTCCGATCATCGTCGGCTTCTTCTTTCCACACATCGCACTTGCAGTAGCGTTCACTCTCTACGCGCTCTCGGGACCAGCCTACACCGTATGGCTGCTCACGCGACGGAACTCGGTTGTGCCGCCACCGAGTACACCAGCATGACAACCTCGTCTTCGACGCCGACCGCCGTCCCCGACACGGGCGGACGGTTCGGAATCTTCGGTGGTCGTTACGTACCCGAGACGCTCGTCGCTGCGCTCGATGAACTCGCGCTCGCCTACGCAGCGGCGCGGCGCGATGCAGCGTTCGTCAGCGAAGTCGATTCGCTTCTGCACGAATTCGTCGGCCGCCCCACGCAGCTCACAGAAGCGAGGCGACTCGCAGAGATCGCTGGCGGCGCCAGAATACTCCTGAAGCGCGAAGACCTCGCGCACACCGGCGCGCACAAGATCAACAACACCATCGGACAGGCGCTCCTCGCGAAACGCATGGGAAAGACGCGCATCATCGCCGAGACCGGCGCGGGTCAGCACGGTGTCGCGACCGCAACCGCGTGCGCGCATTTCGGGATCGCGTGCGAGGTCTACATGGGCACCGAGGACGTGCGGCGACAGGCGCTCAACGTCTTCCGCATGCGACTGATGGGCGCGAAGGTCAACGAGGTAACGACCGGATCGCGCACGCTCAAAGATGCCACGAATGAGGCGATGCGCGATTGGATGGGCTCGGTCGGTCAGACGCACTACATCATTGGTTCAGTCGTCGGCCCGCATCCGTTTCCGATGATCGTGCGAGATTTCCAAAGCGTCATTGGACGTGAGTGTCGGGCGCAGTGCCTCGAGCGTCACGGTCGCTTGCCTGATGTCGTCGTCGCGTGCGTTGGCGGCGGCTCGAACGCAGCGGGCATCTTCGCCCCATTCGTGAGCGACGCGAGCGTCCGACTCGTCGGTGTCGAGGCGGGCGGTCGAGGTTCGACCCCGGGCGATCACGCGGCGCCACTCTCCTTCGGTTCGCCCGGCATTCTCCACGGTTCGCTCAGCTACGTGTTGCAGGACTCCGTCGGCCAGACAAGCGACGTACACAGCTGCTCGGCTGGCCTTGACTACCCGGGCGTTGGACCTGAACACTCGTACTGGAAAGACACCGGGCGCGTTGAGTACACGTCGGCCACCGACGCTCAGGCGCTCGAGGCGTTCCAGCTTCTGGCTCGCTCAGAGGGGATCATTCCAGCGCTCGAAACCGCGCATGCGGTGCATGCGGCACTCGACCTCGCGAGATCGCTCGCCAAGGACAAGATCGTCGTGATCAACGTCTCGGGCCGGGGCGACAAGGACGTGCAGGAAGTAATTCGATTGTTAGGCACCTAACGTAGCGATGCTGCCCGCTTCACGGGTTACAGTCGGCTGCGAATCTCCCAGAGATCGGGAAAGAGGGCTCGGAAGAGCGTCGATCGCAGATACTCAACCCCACTTGATCCCCCGGTGCCCGTCTTTGTGCCGATGGTGCGTTCGACCATTTTGACGTGTCGATAGCGCCACTCTTGAATGCCCTCGTCGAGATCGACGAGCAACTCACAGACCTGCCGCACGAGCGGATGCATTCGATATGCGGCCACCAAGAGTTCCTGTACCTCGGCGTTCGCTTCGGTCGGAAGTGTGACATCGCGATCGAGGACCGAAGCGGGTACCGCGAGCCCGTTTGCCTTGAGGTAACGAAGGAATGCATCCCACAGCGACGGTTCGCGCAGACAGCGTTCGAGTCGGACTCGCTCCGGGCTACCCTCGACCTGCCACTCAACTGCCTTCTGGCGCTTGTGCCCGAGGACGAATTCAAACTCGCGGAATTGCCACGACTGAAATCCGCTCGCGTTATCAAGTCGCGAACGAAAGCTCGTGAAACTCATTGGGGTCATCGTCTCGAGCACGTCGATCTGTGCCACCATCGTCTTCAATATGGTCAGCATGCGCTTCAAAGTCGCCGTCGCCATCGGATGATCGTTGGCTTGAAGACGTTGACTCAGGAACGCTGCTTCGTGAAGTTGCTGCCGAAACCAGAGTTCATACACCTGATGAATAACGATGAAGAGCATCTCATCGTGTTCCGGTCCGTCAGACAGCGGCTGCTGAAGGGCGAGCAGTTCATGCACCTTGAGATACGAACCGTAGGAGATCGGCATACGACGATTCTCGTTGAAGCGTCGGGACTCCGCCAGCATGCTGCGCCGCTCAAGCTACGGCTCGACCATTCGCTCACGAATCGCGTACCGCACCAATCCGACGCGGTCGTGGATATCGAGCTTTGCCATGGTGTTCGCGACGTGGCGCTCAACGGTCCGAGGCGACAGGAAAAGTAGCTTCGCGATGTCCCGCTTGCTCAGTCCACGGGCGATATGCCCGAGCACTTCGATCTCGCGATCCGTCAAGGAAGCAGCGATTTGCTTCGTCGCGCTGCCACCGTGCCCGACGCCCTTCTCGGCGGCTAGGCGCTGCTCGACCTCGGGGGAGAAAAAGGGCGCCCCGGACGCGACGCGCCTCAAAGCTTCAAGCAGCCGCTCGGCTGACTCTGTCTTCGTGATGTAGCCAGCCGCGTGCACAGCCATCGCGTCTCTGATGTATCGATCGCTGCAATAGCCCGAGAGAAAGACCACGCGCGGCGGCTCACTCACGGACTGAATTTCCCTTGCTGCGGCGAACGAACTCTGCCCCGGCATGTCGACATCGAGCACGACGAGTTCCGGGCGATGCGCTGGCACCGCTTCGATCGCCGCGGCAGCGTCCGAGACATCGGCACCCACTTCAAACTCATTGGAACGCGTCAACATCTCCGCCATCGCACCGCGAAGGCACGCGTGATCATCAGCGAGAACGAGTCGAATTCGTTTGCTCATCGGGACACCTCGCGGGTCATCGCATCGCGGGTCGGCCGACGGCGAAAAGCTTCGTATTGGATGGATGTCACCACCCCTGACGACGGCATCACCTCGCCGCTGGGGCTGGCGCTTCCGCCCGGTGGAGACGAGTCGGGTGGTGCGGATGGCAGCAGCAGCGTCACGACCGCGCCACCGCCGGAACGGTGCGCAACCTCAACACGCCCCTCTATCGACTCGACGACAGATTTGACGATCGCGAGTCTAAGTCCAGTGCCTCCACCGCGCGAGCGCCGCGAGTAGAACGGATCAAAGAGCCGCGGCAGCGCTTCCGGCGAAACACCAGGTCCACGGTCCATGACCTCGATTCGGTGCATCGCTTCGCCCACGGTACCTTCACTCGAAGTCACGCGCACCATGACGTCGCCCTCCCCGTCGAGCGCGTCATGGGCATTCAAGACCAGATTCATGATGGCTTGGCGAATGCGGACGACATCGCCATTCACCCATGCCGGAGCTGTACTGCGTTGCACTGTGAGACTGAGGCGCGCTGGGAGGACGCGGCGGAGGAATCCGACGAATTCGTCGGCGACGATGTTCAGATCAATAACCCGAGCCGTGGAACCGAGCGGGGACTCCACATCGGATGTCGTGCATCGATCGGGCGCCGCGAACGCCAGAATCGCGCCCACAAGTCCACGGGCCTGGGTGAAGACGAGTGTTAGGTCATCTCGAGCTCCGGCCCCGCGCTCATCGAGCTGCACACTGGCTAGTCGATTGAGCGCGGTCGCCGCAAGCGCAAGGAGGTTGCCTAAGTCATGCGCTACCCCGGTCGCAACTTGCCCTATCGCTTCTAGTCGCTGCACTTGCCGCTCTTTCGCACCCTGCGGCACCCGGGCCCTCGCTCGAGCGATGGCGTGTCGAATGGTGCGTACCAGCGCGGCAACCGTTTGCTGATTCGTAACGAGCAACTCATCTGCGCCTCCGCGAAGGCACGCAAGTGCTCGCTCGTGGTCGCCGTCAGGCACCAGCGCGATGACCGCGACCGACGCCGGGACGGACGCGCGA
Source organism: Phycisphaerae bacterium (assembly GCA_034440475.1). Classification (GTDB taxonomy): domain Bacteria; phylum Planctomycetota; class Phycisphaerae; order Phycisphaerales; family SM1A02; genus JAEUIT01. The sequence goes on from JAWXCC010000195.1 coordinate 22,871, forward strand.
ACCGCACGCAGCGCTTCGAGTGCAGTCGCGTTGCCCGGGTGGGTATCAGCCGGAACGCGGAGAACCACCGCCTTCAGCGCGGGATCGCCTAATCGCGCGAACGCCGAGCCGAGCGGCGCCGCGCCCACCACATCCAAATTGACCTCACCACCGGCGCGCAACAGCTCACGAATGAGCGGTGCGACGGCCGTGTCGTCGTCGATCACCAAGACCATGATTGAAAGAACACTCCGTTCGCTTCGAGCCCGATCCGAACCGAAACCACGTGCTACGAGTAGGCGGGCCACGTCGGCAGCCCGCACGAGGTCGTAGCGCAGAGTGCGTCGATCGACTCACGTGTGGCATGCGAGTAGCTCGCAGCGAGAAGTTTCTAGTCGGGCACTCGCCCGTGAGAGCCGCGTAAGGAGCGGGCCCCGGTCGGCGATCAGCGTGCTATGCCACCACTTGAGCCTTCGATGGTGATCTGTCCGGTCCCCAAGTTCCAGTGCACCCGCTCAGCCTTGAGTGGCTGACCGTCCCGTCCCACCACGACCACCGTTGAGCCGGGCCGGGCCGAGAGCTCCGCGATCTGGTCGCTCACTGAGTAGATCAACTCATCGCACTTCAGCTCGTACTCGGGTGTCCGAATGAGGACCCGCGCGACATCGTCGCCTCGGGCCTCGATTCGTTCGATGCGAGCCGTTCCTCCTAGGTCCACACCCCGAGTCGACTCGGGCGCGTTGTTGGCGTCGACTCTCACATCGCGCGTCACGGTCGCCTCGAGTCGCGCGGACTGCAGGGTGAGTGTGTCGTTCTCGCGACGGCCGACGTGCAGCAATTGCACGCCCTCCACGAGCCGAATAACAAAGCGGCTGTCCGATGACGCCGGATCCACGCGCGTCATGTCCAGGCTGCCAAGCCACAGGAACTTCGAGGTTCCTTCAGCTCCGAGAGAGAGCGGACTCCCGGACAACGTGGTGGTGCTCGCGGTCGTGCTGCCTAGGGGCAACGAGTCCGATGCGGGCACTGACTGCTTCGGCGCGTCGCTTGTGCGCTCTGGAACCTCCGCGAGAAGCGAGCCAGCGCTATGAACATGCGCTTCGCGGGTCAGGGTGTCGTACTCGATGTGCTCGCCTTTGATCTCAAAGATACGGGGCGGGTCCGTGCGGTCGAACGTCTTCCACGAACGGCTGGCGATCACGGCGCCACCGCGAGCATCGATACGACGGATGCCCGCACGCTCACCCTCCAATCCGGTTCCGCCGACTGCGGATGAATCCGTCGCGACGCGCTCATCGCGTCCGGCCAGTTCGAGCCGGAGTTGCGCAGCGTCGAGCGCATCGGTAGAGCGGCGATCCGGCTTGTTGCGGACTCTCACGCCTCCGCGCAAGTCGATCGCGCCGCGTCCGTCAGCGGCTTTTTCGTCGAAGGTGAATCCGTCAGTCCATCGGGCTTCGAGCCGCGCGATGTCGGCCAGTCGAGGCCGCGGTGCAAGCCCATCGACGATCGCGATACCCTCGGGAAATGCCCGGACGCGCCCGGCGCCGGG
>JAWXCC010000196.1:0-10564 GCA_034440475.1 Phycisphaerae bacterium
CATCGTCGGAACGTACCGAGATACGGACGCGAATCCGAAGGAGCGGCTCCTACACCACACGGCTGGCGCGAGCGGCTACGGCAGCTCAAGCTACATCGATGACCTATAGGCGAAATCGAGGACACACCCGTGTGCCACTCGCTCGCGCCCGATGCAGCCACGGGAAGCACAACACGCCTCGGCTTGGCGTCTCGCTCGATCGTCCGGGCGCAGGCGTCGACTGCTGAGCTGCACTCGAATGGGTGTGACCGCTGTGGCGCTTTTATCTACGGAACGGCGGCTCGCGGCACCGAGCCGCAAGGGGTGTGTCGTCACCCTCACCCAAGTCCGTTCCAACGAGCGAGTTACGAGTCAATAATCGAGCGATGCGTACTCTGAGGACGTGTTGTGCCGAAACGCGGTCGCCAGTCGCCACTCACCGGCCGAACTTGGGACGAAACGCAGATGAATCGGATTCTTGGCACCGTTTGCAAACGCTAGAAACGTGCCGACATTCACCGCGGTCGCGTTTAACGCTGGATCGCTCGCTCCGGCGAACCAACGTCGGCCGTGTTGCATCACCCCGCCGTGCCAATGAAAAACGTTGAGATCATTGCTGAGAATGGCCGACTCGCTCCACGTTCCGACGTGTACGGCGACGCAGTCGTCGCCATCAACGTACCCGACACATCGATTTACCCCGCCGCCCACTTCGTCAAGTCCTTTAAAGATTGCGAGCGTTGCGGTGATGGCGTCCTGATCGGCGAAGCTGCCGGTTTTTCCCGCGCGGGAGTACGCGATCTGAGCGTTGTTCTCGTCGAGCATTTCAGCTAGACGGCGCGGTTCCACTCCGGACGCCAATCGTCCGATTGCATAGCTCTTGCCGTCCTGTCCGAATCTGGACGAGAGAAACGCCATAGCCTGCTCGACGATGGTCGCTCGCTCGGCGGCGTCGAGCTCCGTCGTCGCTAGCGCTGCGGCAACTCGAGCGCGCAGGGGTTGGTCATCGGAAACCGACCTCACTGGACGATTGGTCAGCGCTGTTTGAGTGCCTGCTTCTATCGCGGAAGGCGAATCGTCGGCAAACTCAACATTTGCGGCCATGGCTCGAGGGCGCGAGGGCGCAACAACCCAAAGGAGCAGAAGCGCCAACAGCGCGAGTCCGATCGTTATGGCCGAGAGGGGTCGCCGGGGCAGGTGTGACATATTGAGTCCTGGCGAAAAGGGCTCGCCGCCGACAAGGCGCAGCATTGCCTTCTGTTTGTCGAAACGCTCACAATCGACAGGGTACGTTCCGGTCACATGGGTAACACTTTCGTCCGGGCACATGGGTGACAGGCGCACGGCCGCAGCCGATCCTCTCGGCATGCCGTGGAGGGAAACATGTGCCGTGTCTGAACGTCATCGTCTGGTGGATCTGGTGGTCGATCATGGTGCGTCCGTCGCTGAGGCCTCGCGTCTCGTCGGCGTCTCGCGCAAGAGCGCATACATGTGGCTCTCGCGCCCTCCGGCGTGAATGCAGCGAGCGGTGCCGCCGAGGTTTGACGTCGTTTGACGCACGTGCTCCCGCCAGCGGCTGCTCCTGCTGCGGAGTGCAAGGGCCATCCACCGCGACCTCAGGCGGTGGAACTGCGGTGATCGAGCGTCGTGAACGAGCTGCACCGCGGCCAGAGCGCCGCCGCCTGTACCCTGCCTTCATGGCCACCACCTACGCAGCCACGATTTCGCTTGGCGATACGGATGCCGCGGGCGTTCTCTTTTTCGCGCGGCTCTTTGACTTCGTGCAGCGGGCGTTTGAGGCGCATATCGGCGCTCGCGGATTACCAATCGCTCGCTGCCTCAGCGAAGGCGTGTTCGCGCCGGTCGTTCATGCTGAAGCCGACTACCGGACGCCGCTGCGGCTTGGTGACGCGATTACGATTGAGTCGAGTGTTGAGTCGATCGGCGATTCAAGCGTGCGGATGGCATACATCGTGCGAAAGTCGGACGGCGCGCTCGCAGCGGAAGCGCTCGTCGTACACGTGTGCATCGGAAGTGACGGACGCAGCGTGCCCGTTGCCGAGGCACTCCGCGAAGCGCTAGCGCGAGCGTGACCAGAGCGAGGTGAGCTCGTTGTTCGCCGCGATCGCGGCCAATCTCGCGCGGTTTGGCTTCGCTTTCGCTGCTTCGTCAGTCGGCATCGTGTGAACGCGATCGGGCCACTTGAATCGCGGCAAACGCGCAGCCAGCGCGACTTCGAGCGCACGCAGCTCGAACGCGCCTACGACGAACGCCACCGGTCGCTTCTGCCACGTCGCGTCGTCGACAGCGACAACACAGGCCTGCGAAATGCCGGGCACGTCGCGCAGCACATTCTCGATCTCTTCCGCCTGAATGTTCTCGCCGCCGGAAATGAACATCGCGTCCTTACGACCGAAGACGTGCAGGTGCCCCCGTTCGTCGATGCGACCGAGGTCGCCCGTCGTGAGGTAGCCACGGGCGTCACGAGGATCGTTGACGCCGCCCCGTTGCAAGTACCCGGCAAAGAGCGTCGGACCGCTCACGAGAATCTCGCCGTCATCTGCCACGCACAGATCGACGCCGTCGAGCGGTGGACCAGCGTCGTCGGCCTCATCACCGATCGCTGCCACGCCAGTCGTCACTTGCGACGCACACTCGGTGAGCCCGTAGGTCGCGACTAACGGAACGCCGATTGCGACGGCTTCGTATCGCCACGACGCTGGCGCGGGTCCACCGCCGAGCAGTACGGCCTTCATGCGGACGAGGCGTGCTGAGGCAGTCGAGTCGTCGAGGAGGCGTCGAAGCTGCGTCCCCACAAGGGAAACGTGCGTGATCGCGTGATCAGCGCGCAGGTCATCGGCAACACTGCCAGCACCTCGCCCAAAGCGCACGGCGCCGCCGCCCACCATCGCCCGGACGAGAATCGCGAGGCCGCCGATATGGTGCGGCGCGAGCGAGAGCAGCCACCGATCACCGACACCGAATGGTGTTCGCGTGTTTGACGCCCGCGCGTTCGCGACGAGACTCGCAAGCTGGTGCGCGGCGAACTTCGGTGCGCCGGTCGAACCGGACGTTCGGAGCGCGACGGCAAGCGCTTGGAGCGGAAGGTCGAAGTGCGACGGTTCGGATTCGGATCGCGTCGCTTTGAAGACGACCGTCGTCGCACTAACATCATGGGCAATCGCACGGCGCTGCGCTTCCGGTTCGCGCCCGTCGATTAAGACAGCGAGCGACCCGCAGCTCCAGCACGCGATGATCGACAGGGCGCAACGCACGCTCGGCTCGGCGACGATCAAGGTGCGCGATCCCGGCGTCAACGTCGCCGCAAGCGCTGCGACTTCGCGTACCGCGATTTGATGCGTCAACACGCCTGCGTCGTCGACAAGAAACGGCGCGTCGGCGAACGCTTCATCTGGCCAGCGCAGCGTCGCTTCAACCGTCATCGCACGCCTCAATCGGAACGAACGAAAGTGGCGGCGCTTCAATTGGATCCTGCGTCGAGACGCGGCCGCCCTGCACGACGAGCGGCGCGACCGGATCGCCAACGAGGAATCCCGCAGTACCAAGCCCATGATCGCCAGCGGCGTTCGGGAGCCAAGTCGCAAGCCGGGCAAGCAAGCGCAGCGTGTAAGCGCTTTCAAATGCGTTTGAAAGCGTGGTGCGAAGCGTCTGCCGCGCGGTGCGTTCAGCTCGTTCACGAACACGTTCAAGTGAGCCGTGAAGCGATGGCTTCAAAACGTGCGTCGTCACGCCAGGCGCGGTTTCGAGCGCCGAACGGAGATCGCGCTCGAGCAACGATTCATCGAGCGCGATTGCGTGTCCAGTTGCAAAGTGGAGTTGGGGGAGCAAGAGCGGATCGCTCAACGGCTCTTCGAGGTAGTCGACGCGCTCCGGTGCAATGCCGTCGACGAGCGCCAGCGCCGCATCAAAGCCAAGCGCGCGGTTCGCATCGAGCCGCAGTCGTGTCGACTCGGGCAACCCGCGAACGAGCGCGAGAACTGTCGCGCGATCGTCGGCGGAGCTGATCTTGACTTTGACGGTGCGATATCCGGCGAAACGCCCGTCAGCAATGGCGCGGGCAGCGTCATCGGTATTTCCAGAGAAGAGCGCGTTGACGCCGACAGTCGGCGCCAGCGGTGCAACGAGGGTTGGCTCTCCGTTTGCAAGAGCCAAAGCGCAGCTCACGCCAAACGCGAGTGACGGCGGAAATCGCTCGACGCCGGCGCTTCCGAATCGTCGCAAGAGCGCGATGCAATCGTCGACACTTTCAGCATGAAGCCCGGGCATCGGCGCGACTTCACCAACGCCGCCATCGATACGAACGAAGAACCCCGTGCGTTCGGTGAGCGTCCGCCCGGCGAAGCACATTGCACGCGCGAGTCCGAATCGGTAGCGCGCGATATCGATCCCGGAGTGACTCATCCGATCGCCCATCCAACGGCGAACGTGGCACCGTACAGAAGTAACAACCTACCGGTCGCCGCGAGTACCCGATTCAACGTCATGCCTTCGCCACCAGCGAGCACGAGGCGAAGCGCCGGCACGAGCGACAAACACGCAATCGACGCCGCCACGACAAACCACCGATGCGTGAGCACCGCGAGGACGATGGGAACGGCGGCTGCGGCAACGACCGACAGCACGATCTCGACTCGCGCGAACCGTGCGCCGAACCGAACCGCGAGCGTTCGCTTCTTCGCCCGCGCATCGCCTTCGCGATCACGCAGATTGTTGACCGCGATCAAGGTCATCGCGAGGCACCCCGGACCAATGCCTGCGATCACTGAGAGCCAGTCAAATCGTTGCGCCTGCGCCGCGAACGTGCCCGCAACGGCGACGGGACCGAAGAAGGCGAATGCGACGATGTCGCCAAGTCCGACGTACGCGAGCGGGAACGGACCGCCGGTGTAGAGCACGGCGAAGAGAATCGCCGTCGCGGCAATCACAGCGAACGCGGGGCCAGCGCGAACGACGAGATACACCGCGAGAGGCACAACCGCGAGGAGCGTAAGCACGATCGCGATCTTCATCACCCTGGGCGCGACGAGTCCGGCTGATACGACGCGCGTGGGACCGACCCGCGTTGCGTCGTCAGCCCCCTTCTTCCAATCGAAGTAATCGTTGGCGAAGTTCGCTGCGATCTGCAAGAGCAGCGCACCCGCAAGCCCTGCCAGCGCCGCTCCGGCGTGAAACACATCAGCACTCCACGCCAGAGCGATGCCGATCAACACTGGCGCGACCGCTGCCCCGAGGGTCTTCGGGCGAATCGCAAGCCACCAGATGCTCAGAGGACTGTGATGCATCACGAGCGGAGCAAGCGTCACGGTCTCCGTGGGAACTTCTTGAAGTCGGGCTTGCGCTTCTCAAGATACGCGTGGTGCCCCTCCTGCCCCTCTTCGCTCATGTAGAAGAGCATCGTCGCGCAGCCAGCAAGCTCTTGGAGTCCGCTCTGCCCGTCGCAATCGGCGTTCAACGCCGCCTTCAAGCATCGCAGCGCCATAGGGGAGTTCGCTAACATCTCGCGACACCACTGCACCGTCTCTTCTTCGAGCTTGGCGAGCGGCACCACGGCGTTGATGAGCCCCATCTCAAGCGCCTGCTTCGCGTCGTATTGCCGGCAGAGGAACCAAATCTCGCGCGCTTTCTTCTGACCGACGATGCGGGCCATGTAGCTCGCGCCGAAGCCTCCATCGAAACTCCCGACGCGCGGTCCAGTCTGGCCGAAGCGAGCGTTGTCGGCGGCGATAGTGAGGTCGCACAGCATGTGCAACACGTGTCCACCGCCGATCGCGTAGCCGGCGACCATTGCAACGACGGGCTTCGGACAGCCGCGAATGTCTTTCTGGAAGTCGAGCACGTTGAGGCGCATCACGCCGCCGTCGTCCTTGTAGCCCGCGTCGCCGCGCACCCGTTGATCGCCCCCCGAGCAGAATGCGAGCGGCCCTTGGCCGGTCAAGATGATGACGCCAATCGTGTGGTCTTCGCGCGCCGCTGCGAACGCATGCCTGAGTTCAGTGACCGTGTGCGGACGAAATGCGTTCCGCACTTCGGGTCGGTTGATGGTGATCTTCGCGATGCCTTCGTCGCAGGTGTGGAAAAGAATGTCGGTGTAGCTGCCGACGGCCTTCCAAGCGGGAATCAACGGCAACGGGGAATTCGCAGCGGAAGATGTCTTAGTTGTCATGGCAGTCGATCAATGAGAGAGGCGAGAGCGTCAGGGCGTTCGAGATGCACCGCATGTCCGGCACCGTCGATGATTGTCAACGGCATCGATGGTGCAACCCGGTGCGCCGCGCGGGCGAAACTGAGATACTTGCCGTCCAAGCTTCCGACCGCAAGCCAAAGGCGCGAAGCGAGGCCGGGAAGTCGGTCCCAAAGCGACGGATTCCGGCCCGGCGAGGCGTCGCGAAGCACTTTGGCCCAGGCGCGACCGTCGCCCGCCAGCCGTCGTCGCGCAACCATCGCGTAGTCAGGGTGCGACCGCAGCGACGCGAAGAGCGGCGCGGAGTACCAGCGATCAAGAAATGGTGCGAGACCGTTTTCTTCGAGTGCGGCAGCGAGCGCGTCGTCGGCGCTCGCGCGCTCGCGACGCTCCGTCTCGTCGAAGACACCAGGCGAACCAGAGACCGCGACGACGCGCGAGACCGCATTCGGATGCTCGGTGAGCAGCGTCATCGCGACGCGAGCGCCAAGCGAATAGCCAACGATAGTTGCTGGCGCGAGTCGCGCGCGAACGAGCGCGTCAGCGAGGGTGCCCGCGAACGTCGAGAGATCACACCGAGCTACATCTGCCTCCAAAAGATCGACGCGGTAGGTCGCGCGCGGCACGTCAAGACAGGCGACGACTGCATCCCAATCTTGCGGCTCGCCCAAGAAGCCGTGCACGAGAACAACGGGGCTCACGTGCGACGACGGCGCCGGCTCGTCGACGACCAAGAAGCGCTCGGCGTTCACGAGAACTCCTTCACGAGTGCCGCAGCCACCGCTGCCTGCACCGCCCGGTGCGCCGCAACGTTCGTGCGCCGATCGGTGACGCATTCGATGAGCATTGGTCTGGTCGCGGTCGCGAGTTCGGCGAGCGCACTGGTTGCGCCGGACTTGGCGGTGACGCGACGGTAGTTTAGCGAGAACATTGCCGCAGCGTGTTCAAACGAAAAGCCGTGCGGCGTGCCGAAGAGCGTCTCGAAATGCGGCGATGCGCTCGCGTCATCGGCGATAGGTAAGAAGTGAAAGATGCCGCCACCATCATTGTTGATGACGACGATGTGCAGCGGAGTCGGCGCACGTCGCACGTTCGCGAGTCCACCGAGGTCGTGCAGCAGCGCGAGATCACCGAGCAGCAGTGTGACCGGCATCGTCGGTGTGCCGATTGCGTGACCGACTGCTGTCGAAACCAAGCCGTCGATCCCGCTCGCTCCGCGGTTCACCGAAATGCGGTTCGGCAAGGCGTCGCTGGGAAGGAAGCTATCGACATCGCGCACTGGCATGCTGTTGCCAACGACAAGTCGATGGTGCCCGGCGCGGGCCCGACAGAGCGCCCGAGCGAGCCACGGTTCCGTGAGTTCGTTGTCATTACTCAATGCTCGATCGATCGCGCCGTCGGCGCCCGCGCCAACAGCGATCCAGCGCGCGGCGTACGAGTCGTCGCGACGCTTCGCAAGCTCGACGAGAAGCAATTCGAGCGCCTCGTCATAGGTGTGTTCGTCCAGCTCAACCCGCGCCTGGTGCCGATCGTCGAAGCGCTGGCCGCGATGTCGAACTGAAATCACACAACCAGCGCGCGCGACGAGCTGCTGAATGCGCTTGCTTGAGACCGCGCCACCGACGCGCAACACGATGTCCGGCACCAGCGCCTCGCCGAGCGCTGTCCCGGCAACTCCCGCAAGTGCGGCGTCGGCACTCGCGACGAGCAGTGGTGGCTTCGCGTAGCGCACGTCAGCGCCGCAGTCGGCGAGAATCGGCCATCCGGAAAGATGCGCCCACTGTGCGATAGTCGATCCAATTCCGCCGTGCTCGTCGGTGTCGCCGCACACAATGAGCCCGCGGACTCGGCCACCTTCGATCGCAGGCATCGCGATCGTCGCGCTCGTCGCGCTGATCTCTGCACCCACCGGCGCGGCGCGCCAGGGATCTGCGCCCGCGGCCCAAGCGGTGAGTGCCGACGACATCGACGCGCGTACATCGCCGCGCGTCGGCGCGAGCGGTTCACGAAGCATGCAATTGATGTGCACCGGTCCGCCGGTCATCGAGTCCGTCGCGCGGCGCCATGCCTCGTCAGCAATCGACAAAACGAACGTTGATTCAATCTCACTCGTCGGGCACGGCATGTCGAACGACCATCGCGCGTAGACGCCGAAAATGCCGGGCTGCGTGATTGCCTGATTAGCGCCGCATTCGCGCAGCTCGGGCGGTCGGTCCGCGGTGACGAGCAGTATCGGCGTCCTTCGCATCGACGCTTCGACCGCGGCGGGCAAGAGATTCGCGACGGCAGTGCCGCTCGTTGTCACCACCGCTGCTGGCGCGCCGCTTGACCGAGCAACGCCCAGCGCGATGAAGCCAGCGCAGCGTTCGTCCGTCGCGACGGTGACGTGTAGCCCCGCAGTCCGCGCCGCGGCGATGGAGAGCGGGCTCGAGCGCGAACCCGGACACACGATCGCGTGTCGCAACCCCAGTCGCTTCCACTCTTCAAAGAGAAGCTGCGCCCAAAGGTAGTTAGTGTTCTCCGCGTCAAAGGGCGACATCGCGTGTTATCCGCGCGCCGCCACGACGCGCTCGAACGTCGCAAGCTTGTGTTCGGTCTCGCGCCATTCACTCTCGGCGTTGGAGCCTGCGACGACTCCTGCCCCCGCGAATGCGGTCACGGTGCTTCCGACGAGTAGCGCCGAACGGATTGCAACACAGACGTCGGTCGTCGCGCCGATGATGCCAACGGGACCGGCGTAGAGACCACGATCAAACGGCTCGCAGGCGCGGATGATCGTGCGGGCGCGCTCGACAGGCTGACCGCATACAGCGGGCGTCGGATGAAGCCGCGCCAGGAGTTCGCCGTCGCTCACGCCTTCGCGTAACTCTGCGTCGACAGGCGAACAGAGGTGCTGGACGTTCGCGAGTCGGAGCAGGCGCGGATAGCGAGCAAATCGGATACTCGCTACGACCGGCGCGAGCTTTTCGAGAATCTGGTCGAGCACGAGTTGATGCTCGTGCCGGTCCTTCTCTGACGCGAAGAGGCTTTCAACGAGATGTTGGTCACGCGCTGGGGTTTCCCCGCGCGGACGCGTGCCTGCGATTGCCTCGCTGAGTAGCTTGTTGCCAGTCCGCTGAAACAACCGCTCAGGACTCGCGCCGAGAAACGAAACGCCCGGAGCATCTTCGATCAAGAATTGATACGTCCCCGGCTCGTTCTCGCCTAAGCGAAGGAGCAGTTCACAAGGGTCCGCATCTTCGCCGAGCCGAAAGGTGCGGGTCCGCGCAAGGACAATCTTCCGAACCGGACCGGCTTCGATCTCAGCGAGTGTCGCGTCGACCGCGATCTTCCAAGCGCTCAGACTCGAGTTGACTCCTTCATCAGCGCCAAAGCCCGGCGCGAACTCTGGCGCGAGACCGTGTGGATCGGTCGGCGATTCGCCGCTCTCGACCCGTGCGAGCGCGGCGCGGGTGGCCGCTCCATCGCCAACAACCGTGGCGCCGATCGTTGTGCGCCCAGCCTCGCGCCGCAGCTCCACGGCCGGAACGCGAACGCTCGCCGCGCTGAACCCGCGCCACTCGGCGCCGCTCTCACGCCCGGAGTCGAACCGCTGCGACAGGATCCCAATCAATCGCGGCTCGGCGTCGCGCATCGCCTGGAACGCAGGATCGTCGGCGGAGCCGAAGGACGCAGCGGTGCCGACCGACGCGATCGCCATGACGCCGTCGCGCCCGCGAACGTACGCCCGAGCGCCGGGGCGCTGCGCCGCGAGGAACGCGAGCGGGTCAGCACCCGCAAACTCAACCTCGACGCGACGGATCCCCTCGCCACCCAACGTGCCCCGCCTCGCTACGTCGTCGACCTTCGCGCGAAGTGCCCGAACGGCCTCGGCAAGCGCCGAGTTCCGGAGCACACCGCTCGCCAACGTGAAACGGGCGCTCGACAGCGTCATCGTGGTAGAGGCGGAACGCCACAATGCGCACTGCGCGCTCGGTTCCGCGTCAGCGGCGAGTGTAGCGGTCACCCAAAAATCCGTCCAAAGCCGATGGCTTGGCTCGGTCCGAAAATGACCGAACGTCGCGCGATAACGACGGCTCGATGCACCGCGAAAACGCCCTTAGCAGCCCGTGGCGGAATTGCTCTGGTAGCGAGAACGAGCATGTTGGCTCAGATGCCCAGCTCTAGAGTGGGGGCCGCAACGCAGCTTAATCCGCAAGATACGGCAAGTTGCGGCGACGCCGCAGCCACCCAATATTGGGGCTAACAGGCTCGTTCGTAGCCCGGATGACTTTCGCCACGGGCTGTTAGGGCTTGCCGCCGCGCGCTTCCCAAATCTCTATCGCCTTCGGCATAAGCGTCTCCAGCCGCTTGATGCGCGTCTCGTCAGCGGGGTGCGTCGAC
>JAWXCC010000197.1:0-18405 GCA_034440475.1 Phycisphaerae bacterium
CTCGAAGGCAGAACGAACACGCGACGAGAAGTCCCGCGACGCGGGCACTGAGGTGCGCGCACTTCGAGCGATCAGTCGATTGCGCGGACCGATTCCCGTTGATCTCCTTCCTCGTCTCGTCGAACTGGACGGCACGTTTGGGGGCTCGCGACTGCTCGAGTTGGTGCTGCTCGAGTCCGGTGATCCGACCCAGATCGACTTCGTTCGGCGCCGCCATTCCGACGCCGACATCGAGCTTGCGAGATCGCTGCCCACGCTCCGACCGGTTCCGCGCGAGTACCTGCCGCGGAAATCTCAATTCTTCATTGAAGACTCGTGAGCTCAACCGCTCACCACATCTGCGGCCGCACGACATACGGATTCGCGCGTCGCTCGCGCCCGATCGTCGATGCCGGACCGTGGCCTGGACGGATCTCGAGGTCATCGGGCAACGACATCAATACCTCAAGCACCGACCGCTTGAGCGCACGTCCGTCGCTGGTGGGAAAGTCGTAGCGACCGATCGAATCCTTGAAGAGCGTGTCGCCGACGAGCGCTTGCTTCGACGGAAGATGCACGTACGCGACGCTGCCTGGGCTGTGACCTGGTACGTGTCGTACGGTCCAGCGCGATCCGCACAAGTCAACGACATCGCCGTCAGCGACGAACGCGGTCGGCGCAGTCACGCTCACGTCGCCGCTCCCGGCGAACGCAGAGAGGTTCAGTGTTGGCTCAGCGTTGAAATCGCGTTCGAGTTCGTGCGCCAGAATCGGCAGCGCACCGAATCGACTCAGCGCTTGATCAATACCCTTGATGTGATCGACGTGGCAGTGCGTCAGCGCGATGCCAACCGGACGCAGACCTTCGCGCTCAATGAATGCGAACAGCGGCTGCGGCGATTCGCCGCAGTCAACGATCCAGCAGTCCTTCGGCGTCGACCCACTTGGCACATGCACGACGTGACAGTTGGTCTGCCACGAGCCCAGCGGAAACGTGGTGACGACGGGGCGGTGTTCGATCACACCAACAGTGCTTGAAGGGTTGGAAGCGGCGGGGTTCATCGCGTCGTTACAATATCGGGATGCTTCTAAAGCGCAATCTCACGGCCGAACCGCTCGCCCCCTTGGACATGGACGGGACGAAAGACGTCTCGATGAAAGTCATGCTCGGCCGTACCGACGGCGCTCCCAACTTCTCCATACGGCAATTCCGAGTCGGCCCGGGTGGATTCACCCCGAGGCACAGCCACGATTACGAGCACGAGGTCGTTGTGCTCGGAGGATCAGGCACCGTTGAATATGACGGCGGCGAGCACGCGATCGGCGAAGGCGACGTCTTGCTCGTTTCGCCGAACAAATTGCACCAGTTCCGCGCCGACCGCGGAACCGAGTTGCGATTCTTATGCCTCGTTCCGGTCAGCTTCGACTGCGGAAAGCCGACGCCCGGAAGCTGAACGGCAAGCTACGGAACCCGCACGCCGACTCGACGCTTGGGTTCCCCATAGACTGCCGCCCATGCGAGCTTCCCTTCGCGCGCGACTGCTTCTACTTCCGCCGCTGATGTCGTTCCTCGGCATCTCTGGCTGTGACACGATCGGCTCTGACCTGAGCGCATTCGGTGAGACGTTCAGTCCGCCCACGCCAATCCAAGCAGCGACTTGGGCGGTCGACACGAACGACGCCGAGAATCAACGCCGTGGCATCGCATTGTTAGCGAGCGCTCCGTGGGGAGGCGCCGAAACCTACGTCAAGCTGTATCGCTTGTACATCGAAGAAAACTCCGACCCGCTCGTCAAAGCGTTTGCGATTCGCGCGCTGGGTCGGCACGGCGACGCAGCAGACTCGACGCTGGTCGCGAAACAGCTCGACTCGGAGTTTCGGATCGTGCGCCTCGAGGCAGCGAAAGCGCTCCAGCGGCTTCACGAACCGAGCGGAACCGAAGTCGCTGATGCGATCTGGACGCGCATGGTGAACGAGACCGAGGACACAGACATCCGAACCGAGCTCGCGATCGCGCTCGGCCAGTATCAGAGCGACTCTGTATTTCAAGCGCTCGTGAACGCGCTCGACCAACGCGACCTTGCAGTGAACTGGGCAGCGCTCGATTCGCTGCAAACCCTCACCGGTCGCGATTTCGGCTTGGAGCAGACTCAGTGGCTCGCGTGGAAAGACTCCACGAAAGAGGAGTACTCAAAGAACGACGTCTATCTCTATCCGACGTTTCAGCGCGATCGCGGTTGGCTCGACTATGTGCTCTTTTGGGTGCCTCTTAACTTCGAGAGTCCCGGCATCCCCATCGGTTCACCGGAGATCGGCGTGCGCCGGACGTATCAAGGCGAAGCGCCTGCTCCCGATTTCCAGCTTCCAGTGATCGAGAAGCCAGAACCGAAGCCACCGAAGGGGAGCGGCGGATGAACGCAGTTGTCGCCTCCGCCAACGGAGCGCGGCTCGTCGATGTCGCCGAGCCGTCCCCGAGCGTGGGTGAGTGCATAGTGCGCGTGACCGCAGCGCTTCTGACGTCGATCGATCTGCCCAAGCACGAGCCATCGCGCCGCGTCAGTGGTACTAGCTCCGACGCGCTCGCGGCGCACGTCGTCCTTGGTCAATCGTTCGTCGGAACAGTTGAGACGCTGCCGCCCGACGATGGCGCGGCGCGAAGCGTCCGCGACAGTCCGCGCGATTGGATCGGTCGGCGCGTCGTCGTGCATCCAATCGTCCGCTGTGGCCGATGCGATCGCTGTCTCGCGGGACTCAGCTCGCACTGCGAGCAGCGCGCAGTTCTTGGCGTCACCCGCGCTGGCGGCCTGGCGCAGCGCGTCGCCGTTCCTCTCGTAAATCTAGTCGCGATTCCTGATGCACTCGACGACGAGCGAGCCGTGTTCGCGGTCACGGTCGCCCGAGCGCTCGAAGCGATGCGAATCGTACGGGTCGAAGGCAAGGCATATATCTCGGTGCTGGGCGACGATCTCGTCGCGCTCGTGGCGACTCAAGTGATGACCCAACTCAACGTCGCCGTGCGCATCATTGCCCGGCGGGCCGGCACCATCGCGACCGCGGAAAAGCTCGGCGTGAAGCACCGGCTCGCGGACGAGGTGGGGCGACGTGGCGATCAACACGTCGTCGTCGATGCAGTTGGCGACGCTGAAAGCCTCGGGTTGGCGATGCAACTCGCTCGACCAAAGGCGACGATTCTTCTCTTCGCGACGTCGGGAGCAATTGAACTCGCTCCGCTCGTCGAGAGTGCACTGCGACTCCAAGGCTGCGGCCACGGCCCCCTGAGCGAAGCGGTCGCACTCCTCGCTTCACGCGGCATCGAGGTAGTGAGCCTGATCGAGCGCCGCATCACTCTGTCGGCCGCGGCCGACGCGTGCTCGGAAGGACGCTCAGGGACGCTTGTCCGCGTGTGACCTCAAGTGCATGCTGGTCGCTAGCCGTCGTTAGACTAGTCCCTTGCGCCGCGATGCCGACAACGACCGACAAGCCACCAGCGCTCGCGACGCGGCTGGTCGCGACGCAGACTGGGCTGGCGCGTTCGAACCTGACGAGTGCGTCGCCGAAACATCGCCTGCTTCGCCTCCGATCGCGGGGGCTGAAGAAGGCGTCATTCGTTCCGGCAAGTTGGCGGGAAGGTCGATGTGGAGCGCCATCGCGATCGTCGCGCTGCCGGTGCTTTTGCAGCAGTTCATGCAGGCGTGCGTTGGCCTCGTCGACAAGCTGCTCGGCGGTCACCTCCCCGCCGACATCTCGCGACAAGCGCTCGACGGGCTTGGCCTCGGCACGTTCGTCGGTTGGTTCGTGAACATCGCGCTTATGGGTCTCGGCGTCGGTGGCCAGGCGATCATCGCGCGCTCGATGGGAGCTGGCGATCGGCCTGAAGGTGCAGCGGCGCTCGGCCAGTCGATGACGCTGTCCATCCTCTGGGGCATCGCAGTCGGCGCAATCATGTGGTTCCTCGCGGCGCCGCTCGCTGCATACTCGGGTCTCACGCCCGAGGCGAGCGCCTTCTGCGAGCAGTACGTACGCATCATCGCGCTGGGAATGCCCTTCTGCGGCGTGATGATGGTTGGCACGATGTGCCTCCATGGTGCAGGCGAAGCGACAAAGCCGCTGGTCATCGCGATCCTCGTCAACATCGTGAACACCGTAGCGTCGTGGTTACTTTCGGGCGTCGTGTTGCGCTGGGGCGACGCGTCGCTCGCGAACCCGAGTCAACTCGACCCGCATCAGTGGGGCGTCTTCGGGATCGCCGCGGGCACCACGCTGTCGTACGGCGTCGGCGCGATCGCGACGTGGTGGGTTCTCGCACGAGGCGTGAAAGATCTGCGACTCGAACGCGGCCATCTCGCGCTCCGACGGGCAATGAGTTCGCGCATCATCCGCGTCGGGGTTCCGAGCTTCCTCGAAGGTCTCGCGATGTGGGCGGTGCAGCTCTTCGTGATGCACTTCATAGGAATCGCGGACAAGGCTCACGGTGGCGGCGGCGGACTCGTCGGCGCCCACACGATTGCCGTGCAATGGGAAGCGTTTTCGTTCCTGCCCGGATTCGCGATGGGTACGGCGGCGGGCGCGGTCGCGGGGCAGTACCTCGGCGCTGGCAGCGCGAAGATGGCGCGGCGAGCGATCTGGGCCTGCACTTGGGTCGGAATGGCGATCATGGGATCGCTCGGCGTCGTCTTCATGACCGCAGGCGAGCTGCTAACGCGCATAATCTCGCGCGAGGCGATCCATCTGGATGTGGTGCCGAAGGTGCTATTTATCTGCGGGATCGTGCAGATTTTCTTCGCGCTGGCCATGGTGGTTCGCAACGGTCTGCGCGGCGTGGGCGACACGAAGTGGATCCTCGCGATCACACTCGTGAGTTGTTACCTCGTTCGCTTACCAGCCGCGTATTACTTCGGCGTCGTCCTCGATCTCGGCTTGGTCGGCATCTGGATCGCGCTGTGCGGCGAGCTCGGCGTGCGCGGGCTGCTTTTCCTCGCCCGATTCGTCTGGGGCGGATGGGCGAAGCTCAAGGTCTAACAACTCGTCTTATGGTGCGGTGGTCCCGCTTGCGGGCACGGACGTCGCTCTCGTGACATCCGGCGCCAAGCGTGGATCGGGCAGCGGCGGCATCATTCGCTTCTTTCTCGCTTGGTTCAGCGCCGTGAGTTCGCCTTCGAAGCCGTCCTTCGGCACCAACCGCTGCTCGATGGGGGTGACGATGATGAACGACGGTTGCACGTCGTTGGGCATCACGACGAACATCCAGTCGTCGACGTCGCCATCGCTTGTTCCATAGGTGAAGACCGCGGCGCCGATGCGAAACGGCGCGCCGTTCGGTGGGATGCGCGTCGCGAGCGCGTCTGCCTCGCGGCGAAGTGCATCAGCCACTCCAGTCCGAAGTTCCCTCGCAGTGAGCTCGCCGAGCGTGACCGAGCCATCGTTCGGTTCGAACGCGATGTCAGCGACGACCGATCCCGCTAACGCGCCGTCTGCGACTGCGTGAATCGGGGTCAACGGCCAACGCCCAGTTGCCTCCCTGATGCTCAGAAGGGCCGCACCCAGCGGCGATTCACCGGTCACGACCGTTGCCTGCGACAGGACGGCGGTTGGGCGTGCTGTCGATGCGCGCCACGCGCCCATGAATAGGCCAAAGAAGAGAGCGAAGACCACCGCTGCGGCGAGTAAGACCGGGATGAAGATCGCTGCAATACTTCCAGCGACCGCGCGGCCGGTCGAGGTTCGATGCGCTTCGCGCAACAGCATCGCGAGGATCCAGCACTGCCAGCCAATCGCGAGCAGGCCGCCGAGCGGGATCATGCCGATGACGATCGACGGCACGAGGATCGCAGCGCTGGCGTAAAGCGTGGACTGCGCCGAGCGGCTCATTCCACCCGCTCCGCCGTCGACGAGAGCTAACACGCCATGAGCGAAGAGAGCGCTGATGAGCGGGAGTACGACGATCGCGACTGCGAATCCAACGACTGCTACGGCTGGCACGAACACGACCGCCGACAGGGCGACGACACTCACCCGGCTTCCGATGCCGCCGCCTGCAACGAGTGCGATCGTCGCGCCGATCGCGGTCAGCCCTGCCACGACGAGGAGCACGCAAAGCAGCGTGAAACCGGCGAAACGGAATGCGTCGCGCAAGGATCCATCCGCCGGGTTTCGCTCGACCATGGAGCGCATGAAAAGCGCTGGTTCGAACAGGATCATCATGATGGACTTGCCGAATGCCTTGACGAGCCCAAGGCGCTGGCGATCGGTCCACGGATTCGGAGACGCCATCGTATCGGCCTCAGCCACGCCCTTTGCAGCCGCGACGAGCATCGTGTCCATCGTGAGGTGGCGCCCACATTGCACACAGTCGAACTCGGCTGGCTCGAGATGTCCGCGCTCACCGGTGCCCGCGTAGCTCGCATGGCACTGTGGACATTCGAAACTTATGGCCCGTGGTCGAAAGCGAAAGTCGCTCGGACGAAACGCCGCGTCACATTCCGGGCAGCGCCCGGTCGAGATCCCCCAGAGTGTGTAACCACACGTTCGGCAGCGCATGAACAGCCTTCCTAGTTTCCGCCAGAGGCGGGGGGAGATGGAACATCGCCCACTTCCGGGGCGGGATCGCGATCGATGTCTGCGTCGGGCTCGGTCTTGGGCGCTCTATCAACGATGGCGTCGGACGTCGCCCCGGAGGTGATGCCGCCTGCGGATGTCGTCGACGTTGTATTGAACTGCACCCAAGAGTTCTTCACGCCAATCGACTGGGGTAACGCAGCGAGTGCGAGCGACGCAACGGTTGCGAAGAGCATCGCGGCAATTGCGGCGACAACAGCTTTCCACGTCGGTGCCGTATGTGCGACTCGATACATCGCGCCGAGACAAATCGCCCACCATACGAAGCCGATAAAGAAGAAACACGGACACGGAATGATGTACAACGCATATGCCGCGCCACTCGCGTACAGCGACGCCTGCATCGACCGCGCCAGCCCACAACGGGCACCGCGCACGACAACGAGCGCCGCGTGCCCGGCGACGCCACCGAGCAGCGTCGCGATGACGGCGAAGAGTACGTTCGCGACGACGAGACCAACCTGCGTAAACATCGCGAGCGCGAGTGCTCCGCCGGTGTTCGCGGCAACTGCTGAACCAATTGCGATCCCAAGCACCGCGACGCCAAGCACGACGATCGACGTCAACGCCGAACTGATCGCCGCGAAGAAGATTGGATCGGAGAGCGGCGCAGTCGCCGGAATGCTCCGCATCGCGTCGCCCGGCGCGCCGAGCGTGCTTCGCACCGTGCGAAACCACGCGCGGGGAATGCCGATCTTCGCCCGCTCAATCCACGCCAGCGGCGGCGAGCCTGTATCCACCTCGGCGACTCCGGGCGCTGGTGTCACTGCCATCTCGTCCATGACCACGTGCTGTCCGCACGCGACACAGGTGAAGTTCAGCGGCTGAAGATGGCCGTCGCCCGATGTTCCGTAGTAGGTCTGCGGGCAATGCGGACAACGGAACAGAACTGCATTCGGACGAAAGCGAAACTCGGAGGGACGAAACGGCGTTCCGCACTCGGGGCATGGCCCAGGTCGGATCGTCCACAGCGAGTAGTCACACGTCCGGCAGTGCATCGGGGATGTTCGGCACGATACCGGAGTAGACGTCGGGAACCTGCGTCAGGTCCGGAAGCGGTGGAAGTCCGAGTTCGCCACGGATGACATTCTCGGCAGCGAGTGCTTCCGCCCACTCGGCGACGGAGATCAAGCGCTCAGTCGTGGCGCTCATTGCGGTCATCGAGCCGCTTGAGTCGCTCGTCATCACGACGACGAGCCACGGCTCGCGCGTGGAGCGCGGCGCACCTCGAAGCGCCGCAGGGGTCATGCCTCGATAACAAAACGCGGCTTGACCGATGCGGAACGGCGCGTTGTTCGCGGGCAGACGAGCCCGCAGCCGCGCCGACTCGTCGCGTACGCTTTGCCGCCCTGCCCCGAACAGGATCTCGGATTGCGGCGTCTGGCCAATCCCCGAAGTCGTTCCGGTGGGCGCGATCATCGCGAAGAGCGACTCTCCTGCGAGGTCGCCGTCGGCGATGAGATCCAGTGGCGTGAGGTTCATCACATTACCCCCGGTTCTGCTGAGTTCCTCGATCGCGTTCGAGAGCGCCCCGGCCACCGATGCGAAGTCGGGATTTCCGCTCGATGCCGGGCCGACGCTACCAACGCCCTGCCCGCTCAGCATCCGCGCGGTTGCGAGGCCGCCCATCATGCCCATCATCGGCGTGAGCGCCGTCACGGCCGTCATCGCCAGTGCGAGGAGAATTCCTGGAATCACCGCCAAGACGGCGGCACTCCAGTGGCAGCGCTGCGCTCGTTGGAGCATGAATGCCGCACTCACGCTCCACCAGAGTCGCGATAGATATTGAATGCACGGAATCGCGCTGAGCACCGACGATCCTCCCTCGCAGTAGAGCGCCACTTGCATCGTGCGACCGAATCCGTAGGCCGCACCACCAAGCCGCGCCATCAGATGCATCCAGCCCGCCATGATGGGGATGAAGATGATTCGGTAGAGCGGCACCGCGATGAGCGGCAACCCGATCGTCCCGAGCAGCATGTTTCTCGATGCCACCAACGTGCCGGTTCCACCTCCAGCTCCAGCTCCACCTATGGGGCCACCCATGCCACCGAACAAGAGAAACATTGCGCCGGGCGTCGCGCAAAGCACCGTCAGCACCATTTCGAGCCCCACCGAAATCGCGCAGAAGATCAGCGCTTGCTTCAGCGTCGCGCTGGGCTGCAGGCTGGTGCCGAACACGTGCGGCTCGACGAGAATCTTACCGACGCTCTTGAACCACGCGGCAGTCGTGCTGGAGTTCCCGCGCTCAGTCCAAGGGTTCGGCTTGGAAGCCGTCGCCGCGTCGGCCGCTCCCACGCCTTCGGTCGGCTCGAGCACCATCTCGTCCATCGCAATGCGCTGGTTGCAGCGAACGCAATCGAAGACCGGTGGCTCAAGATGACCTTGCGGCGACGTGCCGTAATAGTCTTGTCGACAGTGGGGGCAGTGGAACGCAACAGACCCACGGCGAAAATCGTATTGCGATGGCGCGAACGCCTCGCCGCACTCAGGACAAGTACGGCCCTCGATCGTCCACAGCGAGTAGTCGCATTTGCGGCAACGCACGGCGGCATCATCGTCAAAACTCGCCGTGTCTGCCTCACGGACGTCTTCGCTCAGTCCTCCGCTGCGTTCGTCGCGACCTTCGTCCGAAACGCGGTCGTGAGCGCCTTGGTCACGGGGCCGACGCCGCTGCCGATACTCCGGTCACCGATCGCGTTGACGCCAATGATTTCCGCCGCGGTGCCGGTGAGGAAGATCTCATCGGCGCCGTAGAGTTCGTCCATTCGAAAGAGCTTCTCCTCGACCGGGCAGCCGATCGCGGGCGCGATTTCGTTCATGACGAACCGCCGGGTCACGCCGTTCAGAAGCCCTGCCGACAACGGGGGCGTCACGATGCGTCGATTCTTGATCGCGAAGATGTTGTCTCCGGTGCACTCGGCGACAAACCCCTCAGTGTTCAACATGATGGCTTCGAGCACATTCGCGTCGATCGCTTCGAGCTTCGCCAATATGTTGTTGAGATAGTTGAGGCTCTTGATGGAAGGATCGAGGCACGCGACCGGAATGCGCGGTCGCTGCGCCACGATGATCTTCATCCCGTTCTCGTAGAGTTCTTCCGGATAGAGCTGAATCGTGTCGGCGATGCAGAAGACGCACGCACGCGGGCACTTCCGTGGATCGAGACCGAGTGTGCCCGCGCCCCGCGTGACCACGAGTCGAATGTAGGCATCGCGCAGGTTGTTCGCTGCGATCGTCGCTCGCATGGCCGCGACCACCTCGTCGCGTGTGTACGGAATGGTGAGGCGAATCCGCTCGGCACTTTCCCAGAGGCGCGTCACATGCTGCCCCATCTTGAAGATGCGCCCGCCGTAGACGCGGATCCCCTCAAAAACGCCGTCGCCGTAGAGCAGACCGTGGTCGTAGACCGACACGGTGGCTTCGGCCTTCGGAACTAACTTTCCGTCGATCCAAATCTTCAGCGTCACGCGGAGCCTCTTCAGTTCAGAGGCCTACCCACCAGAAGTGGGAACAGAGGCCTCGTGGGGTTACGGTCGGACTGCTCACGAAAGGCGGGCAGTGTAGCGAGCGGCGCTTTTACGACCGCGACGCCGCCTGTTCCTCCAGCAATGGGTTCACGCACTCATGACTCGGCGAGATAACGCCGCACCGCGTCGCCGAGCGAATCGGCGGACGCATCGAGCACCGCGCCCGCGAGCCGGCGCACACTTGCTGGCGAGTCTGACGCGGCGACGCTGAAACCGCACCAATCGGCAAGCCCGAGATCATCCTCGGTGGCGAGAAGCGCCATCGTCTCTTCCCGGGTCGCGCCAAGCTTCCGTGCAATCCGCTGCGCGGCAACGGCTCGATCGACGAGCGGCGCGGCCACAGAGAGCAGACCAGTTCCGCGAGAGAACAGCGTGACCTTTCGCTCGCGCCAGAACGGCAACTCGATAGCGATGCGCGCCGCCTTCACGGCGTCCGCCGATCCGACGAGATGCACGCGCACGCTCGGCTTCGGCGGCAGTTCTCCCGTCGTGAGTCGAAGATCAACCTTGCCGAAGCCAACGACGTCGACGCGCTCGGAAGCAATCCAGTCCTCACCCTCAAAGACGAGCACGATGTCAGGGGCAGCGCTGCGCACGGCAAGAGACAGGCCAGCGAGTGTCGCTGGTTCGACGCGGTCCGCGAAGATCGCGCGGCCCTCACGATGGTTCCACAGCACCGCACCGTTCGCTGCGATCGCAAGCGGGTGGAGTAGCGGATCAACGAGCAGCGGACCGAGCAGCGGACCGCGGGCGTCGCCAGCAATCACCACTGCACATCCGCGGCTCGATGCCAGGCGCACCGCCTCGCGCGAACCCAGACGTGGACGTTGCGCGTCGCCCAGTATCGAATCGATGAGAGAGCTCGACACCACGAGCATGCGCGGTCGGGCTGGTGGCCGCGATGGCTTGGACACTCGGACTGCCGGAATCGCGCTGTCGGCAACGCCCGCCGCGAGGACCACACTCGCGAGGCGCTGCGATACCGGAGTGAGCGGACGTCCTCGTAGAGATCGCATCGAGGCTTCCCGCGTCGACTCTTCGTGCAGCAACTCCTCCATGCATGCTTCGATCGTTGGGGCGCGAAAGAGAAAGCGGTCGGCGAGCAGTGCGGTCGGGACAACGCCTGCCGAACGGACGAGTTCGTCGGCGATCGGTCCATATGCAACGCGCAGCGCAATCCACGGGACTCGCAAGATCACGGGCCGTCCAACCGCGCGCCCGAGTGCCTTCGCAAACGCGCGCTGCGTACATGGCTCGGGAGCGACCACGTTCACCGGACCGCTGAGGGTCGAGCGATCGACGCACGCGGCCAGCGCCGCAACACAATCGCCGTGCCAGATCCACGCCAGGCGCTGCTGTCCATTTCCAATCGTCGCGCCGAGCGCGGCGCGAAACCAGGGCAACATCAGTCGTAGTGCTGGCCCCTTCTCGTCGAGGACGACACCAATGCGCGCGCGAACCACGCGCAGTCCAAACGCTTCAGCCTTCTGAGCCTCGGCTTCCCAGCGCACACAGACGTCCGCGAGAAATCCTTTCCCCGCGGGGAATCGCTCGTCCGCGTTCTCTTCGCCCGCGTCGCCGTAGTAGCCAGTCGCCGATGCGTTCACGAGGACGCGCGGTCGCTCCTTCGCTTCCTCGATCGCATTCACAACGTGATGCGTACTTTCGACGCGGCTCGTCTCGATGAGCGTTCGTTGTCGCGCACTCCAACGCTTGTCGGCGATGCCGACGCCCGCAAGATGTACAACAGCGCTTGCCCCCTCCACCGCCTGCTGCCACGGTCCGGGAATCGAGCAGTCGCCAGCAATCACCTCGACATCGCCGCCGAAGAGTCGTCGCGCATCGCGCGGACGACGGGTGACGACTGCCACACGATCGCCGCGCGCGTTCAGGACCGGCACGAGCCGGCGACCGATCGATCCAGTTGCGCCAGTGATGAGAATGCGCATCGGCTCAGGATACGAGAGGCACTCATACCCCGTGCGTTTTTCGCTGACGCGCCGCTTGAATTCCGAGCTGTTCGCGGTACTTCACAACCGTGCGGCGCGCGATGTCGACGCCGCGCTCTTTGAGCTTGCCCGCAATCGCCTGATCGGAGAACGGTGCATGCTTGTCTTCCGCGTCGACGATCTCGCGCAAGATCGCTTTCACCGCTTCCCACGAGCGATCTTCGCCTGACGCAGTCTCGAGTCCGCCCGAGAAAAACTTTCGCAACTCCGCGAGTCCGCGTGGCGTATGCAGCCACTTCCCAGCGACCGCGCGGCTCACCGTTCCCACGTGAATCCCGAGTTGTTCGGCGACTTCGACCATTGGCAAGGGCTTCAGAAACTGCGGCCCGTAGTCGAAGAACTCGCGCTGCCGCGCAAGGACAACATTGACGACGCGCAAGACCGTCTGCTTGCGTTGATGGATCGCGTCGATGAGCCACAACGCCGAGCGCACGTTGCGGCCGACGAACTCACGAGTTTTCTCGTCGACCTTCTTGTCCTTCGCCATCTTCGCGTAGTCAGGCGAAACGCGAAGTTCCGGCATCGCCTGCCCGGGAAGTCGCGCCGTGTACTCGTCGCGTTCAGTGTCGTACTCAACGATGACATCCGGGATAATCGGGCGCACGTCTTCGTCGACAAGGTCACGCCCCGGCGCGAGCGTGAGCTTCTTCAAGAGCAGCTTCGCGATCTGAATGCGCTCCACCGGAAGGCGTGAGTTTTCGGCAATTTTGGGGAGTCGATTCTGCACCAAGTCATCGAAGTACTCGGCGACGAGCCGCCGCGCGTCGTCCCAAGCCTCGGCCTTCGCTGGATCGGGTTCCGATTCGACGTGATCGATGAGTTGAATCAGCAGGCAGTCGCGCACATTGCGTGCAGCGATGCCGCGCGGTTCAAGCACCTCTTGCAGATCGGCGATGGTGCGCTCGATGAGTTCCTTCGACCACTCGACGCCTGGGATGTTCTTACTTTGGTCAAGAATGGTGTCGATGTCGGCGCCGAGCAGTCCGTCGTCGTTGACGTATTCAAGGATTCGGTTGCCCGGTGCCCGAAGTTCTTCAGGCGGCTCGGCGAAATTCCACTGCTGCTGTAGCTGCTCGATGAGGCTCGCGCCCTTACTCGGCGCATTGGCCATCGCGTCCATTTTCTTGTCGCGCTCGCCAGCGAGCCGACTCGAAGGCCGCCCCGTGTCGTTGTCGTAGATATCGCCGTAACTGCGTTCGAGTTGCCGAAGGCGCTCAAACTGCTCGGCGGTTCCGTCGTCTTTCCGTTCGTCGGGATGCTGCTCGTCCTTCGGCTTCGCGACAGCGAGATCCATTCCCGGCTCGACCTGTTCCAGCGCGACGTTCGACTCAAGCTCTTGGTCGATGCGCTCTTGCAGCGCGAGCAGCGGAAGCTGCAGGATTTCCATCGATTGGATCATCCTCGGCGCCAGCTTCATCTGCTGGCTCATCCGATGGTGTTGACCGGTTTCGAATCGCATCTGACTTGATCCTACATGCTTGCGACCGCTGTCACAGCGAATCACATCTTCTGTCTGCCCGCGATCGCATCGGCGAGCACCGCCGAGTTCGCGTACTCGATCTGTGAACCGGTCGGAATGCCGCGAGCGAGTCGCGAAACCCCGATGCCGCGCTGCCGCGCCTGGTCAGCGAGCCAGAGCGCCGTCGAGTCGCCTTCCATATCGGGATTCAACCCGAGAATCAGCTCGGTCACCTTCATACCGCGCGCATTCTTGGCTGGCGTGTCGAGCCGAGCCAAGAGCGACGCGACAGTGAGGCTCTCTGGCCCCACACCGTCAAGCGGGTCGAGTCGACCAAGTAGCACGTGGTAGACACCTTGGAACATCGCTGTTTTTTCGAGCGTGATGAGATCCTTCGGTTGCTCTACGACAAGCACGCTCGACGCGTCTCGTTTCTCGTCAGAGCAGATTGGACACGGATCGAGGTCGGTCAGGTTCCAACAGATGGAACAGTGCCGCACTGAGCGCTTCACGTCGGCAATCGCGTCAGCGAGGCGCATTGCTTCATCTTTTGAACTCTTGAGAATCCAAAACGCCAATCGCTCGGCCGAGCGCCAGCCAATACCGGGCAGCGTCGCGAACTCATCGACGAGCCGGCGGACAGAGTCGGGGAGCGCGCTCGCCACGGCTAGAGCAACCCCTTCAAGTCGTCGGTGGATATCGGCAGGTTCAAGTCGCGTGCCGCTTCGCCGAGCATTTCCGCCATGGTTGCCTGTGCCCCTTCAAGCGCGGCGTTCGTCGCTTCGCGGATCAACTCCGACGCCAGCGCCCGACTTTCGGGGTCTCCGCCGCCAGCCGCAAAAACCGCCGGATCAATCGTGATGCTCTCAATGCGCAGTCGACCACTCGCAACAACGGTCACAGCCCCGCCACCGCTCGTTGCCGCGACCCGCGCCATCTCAGCCTTCCGGCGCACCTCTTCCATTCTTGCCTTGATGCGCGGCAGGTCTTTCATGATCGACGCCATCGCGCCGAGGTTCTTCAACGAATCAAACATCCAAGTTCTCTCCTGAGAAAGTATCGGCCACTCCAGCCTCTAACATTTCGCTGGACGCTTCCAGTCCGAGCGCGGCGACATCGCCCGCCGCCTTCTCTTCACGCCTTAAGGGCGTCACGTCAACAATGCCAGCGTCGAACAAGTCCGCCGCAAGCTTCACGATCGGATGGTCGCGCACCTCGGGTGGAATGTGGCCGCGCTGAGCGATCGGCGCACGAGCAGTCGCGCCCGCGTCCATCTCGATACGAACGTCAACTGACCGCCCCGCGAGGCGCGCGATCGTCGAGCGGACGATCTCGACATTCCCGCGAACGAACTCACCCCCAGCGGCTCCCCCGCTCACGGAGAGCGTGAGTACGCCGGCCTCAAGCGCTCGAAACCGGAGATCCGCGAGGAGTGCGCCGTCGCGCGGACTCGCTACCGATTTCTCAACGACGCTCTTCCAAAAGTTACTCCCCGAACCTCCGGTATGAGCGGCGGGTTGAGCGAGTGGAGTACTAAGTGACGGGCCAGCCGAAGCCGTGACCGGTGCGAGCGCTGGCGGCGCTGGCGGCGCAACCGGAGCAAGCGACGGCGCTCTCTCGCGCGAACTCGGAGTCGGTGCTCGAGCAGCCGGAGTCAGCGCGGGCCGCGAGGTTGACTCGCTGGCCCGCTCGGGGCTTTTTTTGGGCTGGTTCCGCTCGGGGCTGTAGCCGCATCGGCGTCCCGAAGCACCGCCGTCGCGTCGGCAAATTGCTCGGAGAGGCTCATTCGCACAAGCGCCGCGTCGTAGAGCGCGCGGGAGTTCGATGAATCACGCGCCTTCGCGGCGACCGCGTCGCACATCGCGATGAGATGCACGAGCGACGCGGCGTCAAACGGCTTCGCAAGCCGCTCAAGGACCTCGCGCGTTTCGGCGGCGACTTCGAGTAGTGGCGTATCACGACCACACACGAGCGCCAGCATGAGCCAACGAAATCGTTCGGCTAAGAGGTCGAGCGCACGCTCAACTGTGAGCCCGCGATCGAGCAACTCGCCTCCAGCGACAAGTACTCCGGCGGCATCAGCCTGCGCGATTGCCTCGATGGCGCGCTCAAGCAGCGTCTCGTCGGGCAGCCCGAAAATCTCTTCGAGGAGCGCCCACGAGAGCACTGGCTTGCCATCGCTTCCGGGCTCCGCTGCTGCGAGCAAACGTTCCAGAAGCGACAGCGCGTCGCGCATGGAACCGTTCCCCAGTCGCGCGAGCTGCATCACCACCCGCTCATCGGCCGATGCGCCTTCGCGGGCGAGCACATCACGAAGGTGCTCAGCGATCCGCGTCGACGAGATGTTGCGAAAGTCGAAGCGCTGGCAGCGACTCTGGATCGTCGCTGGAACGCTCTGCCCCTCCGTGGTGCAGAGAATGAACTTCACGTGCTCAGGCGGCTCTTCCATCGTCTTCAACAGCGCGTTGAAGGCGGGCGTCGTGAGCATGTGCACTTCGTCGATGATGTAGATCTTGAAGCGCCCGCGGGCGGGAAGCAGTCCAGCCCCCGCGATCAGATCGCGCGCGTTGTCGATGCCGCGATTGCTCGCCGCGTCGATCTCGACGACATCAATATCGTCGCCGCGCATGATTGCGCGGGCGACGGCGTCCTGTTCGGTCAGGGCATCGACGGCGTTCAACGCTCGCGCGAAAATCCGCGCCATCGACGTCTTGCCAACGCCACGTGTTCCCGTGAAGAGATAGGCGTGCGCGGTTCGGCCAGTCCGAATCGCGTTCTGCAACGTCCGCGCGATCGCTTCCTGCCCGACGACCTCATCAAAGTCAACCGAGCGGTAACGCCGTGCGAGTACTTGGTAGCCCTTCGTGGCACCGGCTTCGGCGGTTGCGGCCCCCTTCGACGCTGGGGCGGCCTCAAGCGATGCCATACCAACCGGCGTCTCCGTTGCAGGCTTCTGAGTGGTCGGCTCGTCGGTAGCCTTCGCCTTTTTCGCCATACACAAACCTACATCTCAAAGCTTCTGTCGCGGTTCTATCACACGTCCGGGGCGCGTCTGGGGCACGGTCCCGGCGGACGTTCTCTTGGTCGAGGGAATCCAGTGACGCGGAAGACGGCCAGGCACCCGCAAGCTCGGACAACGTCGCTTATGGCTGCTGCGGTCAGGCTCTGACCAAGTTCACGAGCCGCCCGTCGAGCGGACCCGGCCGTCTTCTGCGTCACCAGAAGTCCGCGAAGTCTACCGCAAAGGTCCGCGATTGTGCGCAGCGCTCACTGGATCCATCTCGCCTTCCAACGTGGTCAACGCGGACAACGCGGGATCCCAAGCGAGATCCGACCCGTACAATCGAGCGATGGATGAGTCGACGAGCGTCCCGCCGAACCCCGAGCTAGAGACCCCTTCTTCAGAGGTCGTTGCTGGCGCGGGAGCTTTGGACGCTGCCGCAGCGGACGCATCCGCGGCCGAGTTGGCCTTGGCCAAATCGCGGCGCTACGACCTCCCGTCCGTGCAGGCGAAGCAAGAGGCTCGCTCACGCCGCCTGCTCATGCTCGTGGTGCGACTGCTGTTTCTTGTCCTACTCGGGACAGTCACGATTCTCACGATCGCGAGCGAGCGCCGCACCGAAGACTTCGGCTTCTCGACGATCGGCGGCCTGTTCCTTGCGACGACGTCGATCGGCATCATCGTTCTCACGCTCGATGCCATCACGCCGAACAAGCGACTGAGTTCGGTGGTTGGCGTCTATCTCGGCGTCTGCTTCGGACTAATTGGTGCGATCGCCGTTGGCTCGCTGCTTGATGTTGTCGCAGACGCGTGGGACTTGAGCGGCGGACGACAAGCGCTGTATCTCGGCCTCGGCAAAGTCATCGTCGGCATCGTGCTCTGTTACTTGTCGGTGTCGGTCGTACTCACGACGAAAGACGACTTCCGTCTCGTCATTCCGTATGTCGAATTCGCGAAGCAAGTGCGCGGCGTCCGCCCGCTTGTTGTCGACACGTCTGTCCTCATCGACGGACGCATCAACGAGCTTGGTTCCACGGGTTTTCTCGACGCACCGCTCGTCTGTCCGCAGTTCGTCGTCGACGAGTTGCAAGCGCTCGCAGATTCGAGTGACAAGATCAAACGCACGCGCGGACGGCGCGGTCTCGACGTCCTCGCGCGTATGCAGGCCAACCCCTATCTCGATCTCTCGATCGACGATCCGCGCGTCGAAGGCGTGAGCGTCGATCGCATGCTCATCGAGCTCGCGAAGGATCAGAAGCTGCGGATCTTGACGACCGATTCGAACCTGAAGAAGGTCGCGCAAATCAACGGCGTTCCCGTCATCAACATCAACGATCTCGCGAACACGCTGAAGGCCGCGGCGCTGCCGGGCGAGACGCTCACGGTCGCGGTCATCAAGGCGGGCGAGACCGAGGGCCAAGGCGTTGGATACTTGCCCGACGGAACGATGGTCGTCATCGAAGATGCAGGTCCACACGTCGGTTCGATCGTGCACGCTGTCGTGACGAACTCGCTGCAAACAAGCGCAGGCCGCATGATCTTTGCAAAGGTCGAGCGCGCAGCCGACACCGAAGGTACTTCGATCTCGCGACTCGCATCGGCGGCAACGCACCAACCACGCGCGCTCGGACGAGGACCGCGCGGTGGTCCCCCGCCTGAGGGGCGCAATCCGCGGCGGTAGCGGTCAGAACAGTCATCGACCACGCGGCGGGTACGATCGCGTCGGTGTCCACGCCCCCAGCACTGCAGCGAGATCGTACCCCCCGACGACACCGTCGCCATCGACATCGGCGCGGCGCACAGTCATTGGTCC
>JAWXCC010000198.1:0-23198 GCA_034440475.1 Phycisphaerae bacterium
AGAAGAAGATGGCTTGCTCCTTCTCTCCGGTCGATGCCCACGCTTCTCCGAACACCTCGGCGACGCTGCCGGCGGTGCCCCACTGCGGCTAGAAGTGGGCGACGACCACGCAAACAGAACCGTGCCCATGAAGGACCCCGTTGAAGAGAAGCGAGTACCGTACTCCAAGGGCATTGTGGCACTCGTCCGCGAGCACAAGCTCCTGAGCGAAGCTGAGATCGAACGAATACTCGATTCGCTAGCGATTGCGCGCGGCGGCGCGTCCAAGCGGAAGACTCCGCGTCGCGCCCGCTAGCAGACGGTGGCGAAAGTAACTCGGGCTACG
This sequence comes from Phycisphaerae bacterium, assembly GCA_034440475.1. Lineage (GTDB taxonomy): Bacteria > Planctomycetota > Phycisphaerae > Phycisphaerales > SM1A02 > JAEUIT01. The sequence goes on from JAWXCC010000198.1 coordinate 326, forward strand.
AACGAGGCTGTTAGCCCCCAATGTTGGGTGGCCGCGGCGTCGCCGCGACTTGCCGTATCTTGCGGATAAAGCTGTATCGCAGCCGTCGCGTTCGACTCGACGGGCACCACGTGCATCGGTCAGTTCGTCGTCGTCCACAGCTTCATGCGTCAAGGGCTCGTTGCGACGGCCGTCTCGATTCTGGTCGGGCGCGCGGTTGGCCATGCGGCGCTGTAGTCCATGCCGGGCGACCTCGACGACGACGGTGTCGTGAGCGGCATTGACCTCGGGATCGTGCTTGGCGATTGGGGCTAAGTCGACGAGCGCCACGTCAAGCCGCGTTGGCGAACTTCCCGCATCCGATTCAGCCGACGACTGCCGGGTTCGGAGGCCGAGCTGTCGCATGGAGTGATTACACAGCGGGTCGTCGCAGCCAGCAAATTGTGGAAACCCAAATCGGTCGCACCCCGCGCCGATTGCGCATTCCCCTGTGACGACGCTTTCGCCGCATCCCGGCGCGGCGCGCACCACGACCGACACCTTCCACCCCCTGCCCTCGGAGTAGCCATGTCACGCCAACGAACTCATGCATTCACCACCGTCCTCGCACCTCGCCGACTTCGCCTGAAACCCATCCGCGTGCTCGCACTCGCGCTCTTCGGAGCATCGTTCGCAGTTGACGCGGCGAACGCCGGTCTGACCTATCTCCTCTCTCCCGCACCCGGGGGCTTCGTGCAAGCCTGCGCGGGCCCCTCAACCGGCGGTGGCTACGCATGGCCCGGTGCCGACCAGTTCCTCGTGTACTGGCCTATCGCCGGTGCAAATCTTGTTGAGCAGTCATTCGTCGGCGACTCCAGCGGCGATGTCACCGCCGGGTACTCGGGCAGCAACATTACGAATAGTTCGCACGCCGTCGCGGGACTCGGCTTCATTCAATTGAGCGCGACGAACACGGCGCCGGACGCCGCGTTCTTTCCCACCGGCATCGCCCACGGTGGATGGTCCGAGACGTTTGTCATTTCGTCCCGGGCACTCACCGGGCAGTCGGGCTTCATGCAGTTCACGCTCGATGTGCACGGAACGCTCTTCGCCCAAGGGCTCACTGGGTCGTCGGCGTTCACCGTCACCGGATACAAAGACGCGCTGCCGCTCCAAGTGAACCCGCTCTTTGATCCGGGCGACTCTGATGTATTGCAGGGGGACGCCCAGTACGGCAACTGGGCCATCGCGACCTACGGCAATCCCCCCACCGACAGTAAGACAGTGAACGACACTATCACCTTCGCTGTGCCGTTCAACTTTGGCACACCATTCAAACTTGGCATCTATGCAAATGCGCGTGCGGGCATGCGCTCGAGCGGCGGCGCAGGCGGCAGCTCAAGCGCGCAGACACATTTTGAAGAGGGTCTCGCGTGGGGCGGCATTACGGCGATCTATCTCGGCATGACGCCGATCACGCAGTACACGATCGAGAGCGGTAGCGGCATCAATTGGGAGCAGCCAAGCGGCCCCGCGGATCCGGCCGACCTCGACGGCAATGGCGTGGTGAACTCCGCCGACCTCGCGATTCTGCTCGGCGCCTGGGGCACCAGCGCGGGCGACATCGATGGGAACGGCACGACGAATGCGGCCGACCTAACGATGTTGCTTGCGTCGTGGAGTTGAGATCGCACGCGGCGTCGCTGTACGTGAGGGCCGAGCGAGATCGCCCGTCTGGTCAGGGACCGCTATCTTCTCAGTCGTTCCACGCCACGGGCTTCGAGTGCCACGGACCGCGCGAAGACTTCGCGGTCACTCGACCACGATTCACCAGCGCTCTCAGAGAACTCACTTCGTCTCCGCTAACGCCCAGGCATACTCAGTCGCAATCGGTGCTGGCTTCGGCCCTTTCAATTCGACCCAAGCGCGGAGCGCCCAGTTCGGATCGCGCAAGAGTTCGCGCCCGAGGAAGACGAGGTCGCACTTGCCTTCTTCGATCAGCGCGTTCGCTTGCTTCGGTTCCGTAATCGAGCCAACGGCACCAGTCGAAATCTCTGCATCGCGGCGGATTCGATCAGCGAGTGGCACTTGGTAGCCGGGGCCGGTTGGAATCTTCGCGTTGCGCGACGCTCCGCCACTCGAACAATCGATGAGATCGACACCCGCGCGGCGCATACGTTTCGCTGCTTCCACCGCATCGTCGAGCGTCCAACCACCGTCGGCCCAGTCGGTACAGGAGAGGCGCACGAAGAGCGGCATCGACTCGGGAATCGCTTCGCGCACGACCTTCACGGTGTCAAGGAGAAACGAAACGCGGTGGTCGAACGGCCCGCCATAAGCATCGGTGCGCTGATTCATGAGCGGCGACAGAAAACTGTGCCCGAGATAACCGTGTGCGAAGTGCAGTTCGACGAGGTCGAATCCCGCGATCACGCAGCGCTTGGCGGCGGCGGCGAAAGAGTCACGGATCGCGTGAATCTCAGCGATCGTGAGTTCATGCGGTACGGGCCCGTCTTTGTTGAAGCGCAGCGCACTTGGTGCAACCGGCGTCCAGCCGCCTTCTTCGGGCTCGACGTAACCGTTCGAGTTCGGGTTCCACGGCCGGTGTCGTGACGCTTTCGCGCCCGCGTGCGCCAGCTGCATGCCGATCGCGGCGCCGCGGGCTTTGACGAACGCCGTGATTCGTTTGAGGCCGTCAATGTGCTCGTCTTTCCAGATGCCGAGGCAATTCGGCGTGATGCGCCCGCGTGCTTCGACGCCCGTCGCCTCGGCAACGATGAGTCCGCAGCCGCCCGCAGCCCGGGCGCCGAGATGCGCAAGGTGCCAGTCGTTTGAGAATCCGTCGTCGCTCGAATACTGGCACATCGGAGAAAGGACGACGCGATTGCGCAACGTCACACCGCGCACAGTGAACTGGTCAAACAGAGTTGGCATGGACATAGTGATAGCACGTCCCGGTTGCCGAATGCACACTCGTCCCTCGCGCGATCAACAGTTCGACCGCTCGGGCGGACCCATCTTCAGCGCCGATCATCTGGCCGCTGCCGCCCTGCGGCAAGTTGCGCGGCGGCGGTTGATCTCGCCTCACAACGAGCAGCGCCAGCGCACGGACGCTCGGGCACGCTGCGACCGCGTGAGCGTGCGCATCGCCGCGATGAACGGATTGTTGTCCCCGTGAGAACCGAGCGTCACGAGAAGGAGTTCACTCTGGCGTCTTACTGAGCAGCTGCCGAAGCGAGGCCCAATTCGATCGCTGCCTGTGGCTTGGGTTGCTCGATCGCGTCATCCGCAGCGAGACCAGGCGATACGCGATCCGGAGGCACGCCGGCACCAGCGAACGCGGCGACGACAGCGTCGGCGCGCCGTTGCGCGAGAACACGAAGCATCGCATCGGTCAACGGAATCCCTTCGAGCGCGGCGAGTTCGATCGTTTCGAACGGCGGCTGCGTCTTCGCATTCTTCACCGCGAGCCCAGCGGGTGTCTCGCGCCACATCTCGGTCACGAGCTTGCGATACAGCGCGTCGTCGACGGTCTTTCGCGAAGGGAATCCGTTGCGGGCTCGCTCGGCAACTTGCCCGCGCAGGGTCGCGAGCCGGAGCGCGCGGCCGTCAAGGTCACGTGCGAATTGTCCGCGTGCTGTGACCTTGAGACCGGGTCGCTCGTTGAGCGCTTTCGTGAGGAGATCGATCGCCTTCACTCCGTCCGACGTCAGCACATCGGAGCCCGGATCGAACGACAGCGCCGAGAGATCGGTGTCCCCTGCCCCTTCAATCGCCGACGCGATCAGTTGGAAGGGCGCCGTCGCGATCTTCCCGATGAACCCAAGAATTACCTCGACGATCAGACCAGTCAGCGTGAACTTCGGATTTGTCGCGTCGCCTGAGAACGGAATCGTGCCCTTCACTTGCCCCTTCGAGTCCTTCATGATCGCGAGCGCGAAGTCAAGCGGCAGACTCGGCGCGTTCGGATCCTTCGATCGCTCTCCAAGTTCAACGCTGTCGAGGAGAAACTGCACCGATCCCTTGACTTTCCCATCCTGCACCACGACGGGAATCTCGGTGTTCAATCGCCCTGCGGCAATGCGCCAGCCCACGTAGTTTTCGGCGTAGGGATTCGTCGGCGGCAGCAGCGCCTCCACAACCGTGAGCTTGAGATCGGCAACGATTGGCCTGTGAAACGGGTCGACCGTACCAACGATCGCGACCTTCCCGGAGCCAGCGAGACGGGCAGTCATGTTCACCGTGCCGAGCGTGTTCCCGTCGGTCGAGAGATTCTCCGCATCAAGCAAGACTTGATCGACGGACACTGTCTCGCGCGTCTCACCCGTGCCACGATGCATGTTGATCGCGCTCTCTTCGAGATGGAACTCACGCAGTCGGATGTTCCACGAAGCCAGCCCATCCCCCGCAGAGTCACTCACGGGTTCCGCGCTGGGAGCGGCGCTGGTTTCGTTGTCGCGCGCCGGTTCCTCCTTCGATGCTGGTGATGCGATCTCGCCGTCAATAACACCGCCAGCAATCGCCAGTCGATCTGCGCTCAGCGTTCGCGTCGCCTGATCGTATGCCACGCCCGTGAGGGCGATCGATCGAACGTTTGCTTCATTCAAGACCGGCTCACCACGCGATGCATGCGCGACATCAAGGGCAATATCACCCTTCGCAACGAGCGCACTGCCACTCGCCCCTGGATTCAACTCGAGGCTTCCTGTGAAACGGAGAGTCTCGCCCGACCCGGTGAGCGCCTCGGCGCCGCTGCCGCTCGTCGCGCTGACGCCGGTCCCCGTCGCCTTCCCGTTCAACGACAGGCCAGCGCCGCCCGCGCCAACGCGCAAGAGATTCGCTTCGCCATCGAACGACAGTGTGGTCGCGGCCGCATGCTTGTCGCTCAATTGTGCTGACGTTGACTCGACGGCGATGTCGCCACGCCAGCGCGCTTCGATGCGCTCGCCAGTCGCCTGCGCGGTGAGGTCGCTTGTGCCACCGAACGAGGCTGCTTTCACATCCGCCTTGCCGCCGAGGTCGACAGCCGATGCGTGAAGCTCCTTGCCCGATTGCGTCCCCTTCCACGAAACGCTTGTTAGGTCGCCGCTCGAACGAAGAACGAGGGATCCGTCCGCGGCAAGCTGCGTGAAGAGGACGTCAAGTCCACTCGCCATCTTCGGCGCGTTCGCGCCGCCAGCGCCGAGCGTGACCGTTCCCGTCCAATCGAGCTGGCGCTCGGCGTCGTCCACCGACAGTGCGCCGTTTCCAGTGATCACCGCAGTCGCGCCGCGCGCCGAGGGCTCGGTCGCTGCACCATCGAGAAGCTCGCGCCCGAGGCCCGCGCGAAACTCACCAAGCGTGGTTGTCGCGTTCCATGCAATGCGCCGAGTGTTGCCGTTCACGGATCCCTCGGCAGTGCCCTTGAGCGCCAGCGTCGCCGTGTCGGCGATCATCGCACGCTCACCGGGCGTGACGATCGACGGGCGCTCGATGTCAAGCGCTGCGTCGAGTGCGAATGACGCGCCACCGTCTTGAGTCACGTGCGCCGAGATCGAACCGTCAAGCGTCGCACGCTGTTCGGCGACCCGAAGCCCGGCCTCCGGTGCGCCCTGCGTCGCTTCGGAATCGCCGAGCGAGGCCCGGCCCTTCCATTCAATCTCAAGAGGACGATCGCGACTCTGGCGCACCGTCGCCCGGCCGTTCAACGCCGCAGTTGAAGCCCGCGCGACGAGTTCAGTGTTCGGCAGGTCAGCAGCAAATATCGCAACCGATGTCTCACCCTCCCACGCGACGGACAGGGCACCGTCGGCCGCGACGCCGACCTCACCTCTTCCTTTGATTGCGACTTGGCCAATGCCTGCCTTGGCGGGCGTCGCACCCGTCGCGTCAGCCACGAGGTCGGTCGCCGAGAGGTCGCCTTTCCAGCCTGCCTTCAGGCCTCCCGCTGCAACAATCGTGACCTCCGCATCGGCGACGAGCGACCCCGAGCCTACACGCGCCGCGAGTCGTTCGCCGATCGCGAGCTCATTCGCTTCGAGTCCTGTGAGTGCCACGCTACCGGCCCAAGTTCCGCGCCCATCGCCAGCGGGAGGCCGCGCGAACGAGAGTTTTCCGTCGATGTCGAACGAGCCAAGCTGAGCGCGTCCTGCCCCGAGTCCGACAGCTTCGATCAGTGATGGACCACCTTCACAAGTCGTTGCTTTCACAGCTCCTAGCCAGTCGACCGCGATGCCCTCGCGCGTGCCGACCATGAACGTGGCGTCTCCCTTGAGCGCTATCGCTTGCGCAGCAACCACAACAGCTTCCGAATCGATGCGCACCGCCCGCAGTGACACGAGCCCGACTGAACCGGACCACTGCGCATCAATACGGGTGGGGTCAGGCGTCGCGAGATGCACGTGCCCGCTCGCCGTCACTCGCCCGCCTGCGATGCGCGTTGAAGCAAACGGCTCTTGAGTGATGAGGCGCACATACGGACCGAATGGTTGAAGGGCGAGTTGTTCAGTCGCCACAACCGCGTCGAGTGTGCGGTCAATGACGGAGAAACTGCCTTCAGCTGTGGTTGGCGCACCGTTGAGCGCAGCGGCGAGTTCGAACGGAACGACGAATCCGTCCGCCGTGCGAATCGGTCCAGCCCGGAGGGAAAGATCACGGAATTCTGAACGGACGACCTCGGGCGGTGAGCGATCCACGAGATCGAGCGACTGCTTCGTGATCTCAACGTCTTCGAGCGCGATCGACCAGGCACCAGCGATGTCTTCGAGGATGTAACTCACTGTCGTGAGGAGCTGCTGCGCTGGGTCGGAGAGCGTTGTCACGTCCACTCGCGGTTGACGGTCGACCGCTGCGACGGGCGGCATGGACGCGGAGGACGCCGTCACCGGTCGCGGCTTGATCATGCGAGCGAGATTGAGCGTCCCAGTTTGGTCGCGCTCTACGAGAAGTGAGCCTTCTGCAATCGTGAGCTGCGGAACGATGACTTGACGGGCAACCGCATCGATCGTCGCGCCACGAATTTCAATCGCCGGAAACGACGCGAGCGCCGCGCCGTCGCGATCGGCTGTCACTGCTGTCAACGATGCCTGCGCTAAGTTAGCTCGGACGATCGGTGGATTCTCGAGTGGAGCGAGGTGATAGGTCAGTACCGCAGACAGGCGGCCGCTCTTCAGATCGAGATCGGTCAGGCGCGTTGCGTGGGCCGCACTCTCGGGAAGCGAGAGCGACGTCACAACGATGGAACCTACTGATGTCGGCGGATCGAGCGACAGCGTCCCCTGCCATTCCACGCGGGCACCAGAGTCGGTCGTCGCGACGAGCGCGAGCAGGTTCTCCTTTTTGGGCGTGGTGTCGAGGTTCTCGACCCGGAAGGCCAGGCCGCCCACATGCAGGGCGATGGGGCGTGCGAACGTTCTGTCGTCGAGTTCGCCACGCCCATCGATGATCTCAATGGATCCGACAATGAACCGCCGAACCCGCGTCGGCGCAGCGTTCGGCTCTGGCACCTTGGCTGGATCGCGACCCGCCACGATCCTCGCGAGATTGAGTCCAAGCTCCGCCCCATAGGTCGCGCCGACGTACGGAGCGTTGAGAATGATGTCGTTGAAGCGCCAACCCGGAAGGAACAAGGACGAGAGAGGGTTGAAATCAATCTCCGCCCGCGTAAATCCAACCGCGTCGTGGCCGTCTGGGTCGGCGACGCTGAGGCGATCCAGTCCAAGTCGCCACGTGTAAGGATTGAATTGTGCGTCATCCAGTCGAACCGTGGCATTGAGGCGCTTCTCGATCTGCGGAACGATGACCTTGCGGATCAAGAGCGGCACACCGAAAAAGACCGACGATCGGCTGAAGTAGTGCGGCAATCAACAGCGTCCACACGCCGCGGTGAAACCACTTCGAGCGACGGCGCCACCACGCTGATGTCGAAGCGACAGCGCGGGCCCAACGCCCGCGATTCGAATCTGCCGCTTGGTGAGATTCGGTCATGCAACGCGTTATACCCTGCCTCGACCGCTCGGCGGCGCGAGGTGGCGCGGAGCTGCACTCGCCCGAGCGCGGCGGCGCTACGCGAGGTGCGCGAGCCCCATTCGCAGCGCTGCGAGTTGGTCATCTGCCAACGGCCAGCTACCTGCTGAGATCATTCACATGAACCCCCTCACGAGTGCACTTTTCAGTACCGCCTGCGTGTTTGACGGAGCGATCCTCGGGTAGCAGTCGTCAGCGCGGAGCGGTCGCAACGCGGAGATCAGCCGTCATCAGCCGAAGGACTTGGGCAAACGCCACGTTCAATCCGGCTGCGATCGTTGCCGGGTTGCCATCAGCAAGCGGTGCCGTCCCTTCGTACTCGCAGTCGAGCACGATCTTCGGCGGCGAGCTGCGCTCGTCGGTGACGAAGTAATGGATCTGGACAACCGCCTGCGCTTTTCCGGGCAAGAACTCGGCGCAGAGCACCTCACCGATCTGCTGAATTCGATAGTCGGCGTCGAGCACTACGCCTTCGCCGAAGACCGTTTCGAACGGACCATTGATTTGCAGCCACTGAATCGTCACGTCGCTCAACATCGCGGAGGGCGGCGCCAAGAAACCGTTGTACGGATCAGCGCTGTAGGCGCTCGGTCCAGTCCGGTAGATGAAGCGTCGATCGCTGTATGGCGGTACGACCTTGGCAGCCTGCACGACCGCGCGACCATGACCACGCTCCCGCTCGGCGGAGCCGACGCCGGTCCCCCGCTCGGCAGAGCCGACGTTGGTTCCAGCGTGAAGGAGAAACTCCGAGCCCTCCGGCGTTGGCTGGCCAAGCGAACAACCAGCAAGCGCTGCGGCGGTGGTGACGAGGGCGTAGAGGCGTTTCATGGGAGTTTTCAAGAGTCCTAGCGAGTCGATGCGAACGGTCAACTGCGTTGACTCATGAGTGGCCGCCCGTCGCCGGGATGAGCTTGGGTTCGATCGGTTTCGGCGGCTTGCTGAAGATCAACCGCGCCGGATCTGACTTCAGCTCCGACGAAAGCTGATCGAGATTCGCCACGAGACTGCGCAGGCTCGACACGAGTTCGCGTACATCAAACTGTTCACTCGCAACGAGTCGATCGACGCGATCCATCGCCTGTCGAATCGACGTGAGCGTCGGACCCACCCCCTTCTCAAGCGAGTCGAGAATGCCGGGGATTTTTGGATTCGCCACGATCGCGTCGAGATGATCGGCGACCTCGCGCACACGCACTCCGATCTTCGGCAACTCGGCAATGAACTCCCGCAGGTTCGTCGAGCTCTCGCCCTTGAATGCTCCGGCGAGCGAACCCGTGAGCTCATCGACATTGTTGATGATGCCGTCAATGCGCTCGTCGGCCAAGATCGTCTTGATCTCGTTCAGCGCATCCTTCGCATCTTCGACCGCCGGCGCGATGCGCTCGTCGAGCAGCTCGTTGCCGTTCGCCAAGAGCGTCTTGAGTCGCTCGCTAATTCCCTCGAAGTCCACCTTGGAGAGGCCCTCGACGACAGTGGTAGCTCGCGCGATGAACTCGGACAGGGTCCCCGGTGCCGCAGGCAGATAGGCGTGCTGCGGCCGGTATCCGGCGGGAAGGGCCGGTTCTGGAAAAGCTGCCGGATCGAGCATCGCCAATTCAATTACGAGGCCGCCAGTGAGCCCCGCGACCGTCACCTGCGCCCGTAATCCATCTTTCACGCCGCTGACGACTTCTTCGTCGAACTCCGCTTGGTTGTCGACGTTGAAGAGCGCGCGATCGAGTTCCATTTGCACGCGCACTGGCGCCGAGAAGACAGTGCTTGCGGACCCGCTGTCGATCACGAAACCGATCGCCTTGACCTGACCGACGGGAACGCCGCGAAATTTCACCGGACTACCGACGGTGAGACCACTGACGGACTGCGTCACGATGGTCTCGGCATAGACCTTCGGCTTCAGGTACTCGGAACCGCCGAAAAACAGCGTCATTGCAACGATCAACGCTATCGAGACGATCACGAAAACACCAACGACGAACGGAAGCGATCCAGACTTCATGGTGCTAGTGTTCCTTTTCGATCGTTCAGCGCGCTTGCTTCCTTCGCGAGTTCCGCGCTACTGGCCGCCTTCAGAAATCCGCGAACCCATGGGTTCGGGCAATGATCGCGCAGCTCCGCGGGAGTGCCGACGGCGACCATTCGCTTCGACTGCGCATCGAGCATCACAACGCGGCCAGCGATCGCGAAAATGCTGCGGAGTTCGTGGGTGACAAGCACAAACGTCGTGCCGAGGGAACGGTTCAGCGTGAGGAGGAGTTGATCGAGATCGGCGCTCGTCACCGGATCAAGTCCCGCGGAGGGCTCATCGAGAAATACGAGCGGTGGATCGAGCGCCAGCGCGCGAGCGATGGCGGCGCGTTTTTGCATGCCGCCCGAAATGCCCGACGGCAATTTGTGGATGTCGTTCCCGAGACCGACAAGCGCCAGCTTTCCTCGCGCGATCTCGTCCATTGCCTGGCGTGGGAGCTGCGTGAACTCCTCAAGGGGAAGGCGCACGTTCTCAAGTAACGTCATCCCGCCAAACAGCGCGCCGAGCTGATACATGACCCCGTAGCGGCGTCGTAGTGCTTCGAGTGATGTCGGGTCGCCGAGATCGAGTGGCTTGCCTTCAATTTCGATGGAGCCCGACACGACCGCGATCAATCCGATGAGCGTTCGGAGCGTCGTCGTCTTGCCGGAACCAGACCCCCCACAGAGAACGACAATCTCGCCCCGCTGTACGTCGATAGAAATACCGCTCATCACGGCTTTGCCGCCGTAGCCAACGGCGACGTCCTTCAGTCGAACGACCGGTCCGGCGAGCGAGTTTTCTCGGGCAGTATCCGCCGTCATATGCCCACCACATGAAACACTGCGCCGAGAACGGCGTCGGCCGCAATGATGAGGACGATGCCCGCGACCACTGATCGCGTCGTTGAGTCGCCGACTGCGCCAGGTCCCTCTTTCGTGCGCAGCCCGCAGTAACAGCCGGTGCCGCCGACGAGAATTGCAAACACAACCGACTTCGCAAGCCCTTGGAGAAAGTCGCTCGGTGTGAGCGAAATTTGCAGTTGGTCGACGTACTGCCCAAGCGTGAATCCATTCGCCATCAGAACGCTGAAGCCGCCCGCGACTCCCATGAGGTCGCCGAATGTCGAGAGGAGCGGCATCGCGAACATAGCGGCCAGCATGCGCGGCACAACGAGAAATCGCACTGGGTCGAGTCCGAACGTCGAGAGCGCGTCGATCTCTTGCGTCACTCGCATCGTGCCGATCTCGGCGGCAAACGCCGAGCCCGATCGGCCTGCGAGCACGATCGCGGTGATCAACGGGCCAAGTTCGCGGATGACCGCGACACCGACGACCTGCGCGACTTGTAGTTTCGCACCATATTGCGACATCGGACCGATGGTCTGGAACGCGATGATCGCGCCGATCAGGAAGCACAGCAGACTAACAACCGGCAGCGCTAATACGCCAGCCTTGAGAAACGTGCGGAGCGTGTCACTCCAGCGAATCGAGCGAGGTCGGACGAGTGCCTCAACAAGAATGACGAGGACGCGCCCGATGAAGTTGACAAGGTCGACGAGGGTCTTCGTGGTCGCAATCGCCGACTCGCCGCAGGATGCGACGAATCCAACCGAACGCGGAGCTTCTGGCACCTTCGCGTCGGCGGCGACCTCGACGAGTCGCGCGAGGTCCGATTGCAACCCCGCGATGCTCGCAGTCCCACCAGCCGACCTCCACGCGCCGACGAGGCCCGCCAAGATTCCGATTCCGCTGCCGTCGCAGTACGTCACGTCCGACGCGTCGATCGTGAGCGAACCTCGTCGCGCCGAACTCATCGCAACGCACAGTGCGGGCCACGTGGCAGTAATGCCAGCGCTATCAAGGCGTCCAGCGACCCGCAGCGCGCCGCCCGCGCCGCTCGGTTCGTAGTGCGCGCTCGCGATGACGCTTGGGATGGGGTTAGTCATTGACGACGGTCGTTAGACGACTCGAATCTCGAAGGACGCCGATTCACCGCGTGGGAGTTTTCCGCGTATCTCCTCTTCGATCTGTTTTGGGTCCAGACTCGAAGGCATGTGCACCATGAAGACCATCTGCCGTTTCCCCTCGTACAGCACTGAGTTTCGTAGTCGGCAATGCCGCGCTACGAGCAACGACTGAACGTCGCCATACACCTGATGCGGGTCGGTCTTGCCCTCAAGACGAATCTTGATGCGACAGCTCATATGCGACTCCAGCCAGTAGAGGAGGCACCAGGTAAAGGCCGTGACCCAGATTGCCATCGCCCACTGCCCCATGCCGCACGCAAGACCGATGACGACGACCGTGATGGCCTTTCCGGTGATCTTCGGGTTGTCGAGCACGGTGCGGAAACGCAACAGCGCGCCGATGCCGAAGATGACGAACGCTAACGCTTGATTGCCTTGCGTCAGTTCAGCGACAATCGCGCCGACCACGCCGAGAATAATGAGCGCCTTCCGCTCTTCGAGATCGGTGAGTGGGTCGAGGCGCGTCGGGCGACGAGGATGCCAACCCACAATGCCCGAGCAAATCACGGCGAGACTCATCCCGAGGAAGAGCCGCGCGATGAATCCGGGATGCGCGATCTGAAGGAAACTCTGTTCGATCGACGCCCAATGATCAACGGGAGTCGTACTCGTCGACCCAGACCCAAGCTTGGCCAACTCTTCCGCGGGATTACCGCCGAATGCGCTTGACGCCAGTGCGGCAACGCCGACGATCAATCCTCCGTTGAGGAGCCCACGAATGTTGCCTGATGTCTGGGGCACCGGAACAGCTCGTCGGAGTCGGCTCAGTTCACTGTGTGCGTCTTGCGACAAGCGCGGCATGAATACTCTCCCGATCTCCGATGCGTGCCGCGCGATCGCGCGACGCTCGTGTCGATCTTCGTACCATAAGCGATCGCTGCAGCGAGGAGGCGCGACTGCCTATAGGCGGCGCGACTTAGGATCTCGACGCAGTTAGAGGACAGACTTCCGATGTGCCCGAATCGATCGATACTCAACGGGATCCCGTCCGCACGCCCCGGACTTGCTCGCAGACTCTCTGTTGCAGCGGGTATTGCAGCGGTCATGCTCGCACTTGCCGGATGCGACAGCGGTGGGTCGAGTCCAGCGCCGCAAGGCACCACGAAGAAGCACGAGAAAGACCACTCGAAGAAGGATGGCGACCACGAGACTGCGACCCCGCCTGCGGCAGGCAACACGACCACCGCGCCGGAAGCGGCGACCCCCGATGAGCCCAATGCCATCGCGTTCTACCTTTCGATGCACGGCGCCGCAGGTTCGGACACGATCGTTGGAGTGACCGACGACGGTCGGCTCCTCGGATCGGTCGTCCGCGATCTCCCTGCTGACAACCAACTCCATCTCTTGCGTGGACTTAGCATGCTCCCCGATCGCTCGGTGTTAGTTTCCAACGCGTTCAAGACCGACACCTGCATCCTGCGTTTCGGACCAATTGCCGCGGACCGCAGCGCGGCTTTCGCATCGGTGCTCGTGCAAGGCGGCCCCGAGAATCCGTCGTTGACGCACGCCTATGGCGTCGTCCCGGCACCGGACGGTTCGATCTACTGCAGCAACCAAGACACGAACACGGTTACGCGCTACGGCGGGCCGACGTCGACGACGCCAGGTGCGCCGCTTCCAGTGCCGCCGTCGCTCGCCAACATTTCAGGTCTCACGCCCGGCGTCTTCATCGTGGGCCATGACAAAGACCCGCAAGGTCTGCTCGACGTGCGCGGAATTGCATTTGGTCCCGACGGACTTCTCTACGTCGCCGACAAAGGTCGGCATCAAGTCGCGGCATACGACCCGGTGAGCGGCGCGCGGAAGAAGATTGTCGCGAGCGAGAAGCACGGACTAAAGCACCCGATTCAGTTAGCATTCACCGACGACGGTGCCAGCATGTTCATCAGCGACAACGGAACGAACTCCGTCTGGCGCGTCGATCTCAAGAGTGGCGAGGTCCACGACTTCGTTCCCTCGACCACGCCCGGTCTCAAGGCACCGAGCGCGCTCGTCGTCGATGGCGACCGACTGCTCGTCGCAAGCCGTACCGGCCGCACGATTTTCAGCGTCCGGATCAGCGACGGACAGGTCGCCGCGACGCCGTTCGTCTCGAACCTTCCCGACGATCCGGAGTTCCTGCTGAAAGAAAAGTAACCGCGCGTGACCTCACGACTTCTCGATCTCAGCGCCCGCCTCTTCACGACGCGCTACACCTCGGAGCCCGCGTGGCGCGGCTTTTTGGAACGGGCGCACACTCAGGAAGGCCCACTCGCTGAGGTCACGTTGGCAGCGCCCGACCCGGCCGAAGCCGAGCGGCTGTTCGGCGTACCGTTGAGTCGCAAGGGCGTGCAGCCCGTCCATCTGCGCATCACGAATCGATCGAACGCGCCGCTCAGACTTCAGATGGTCGAGAAGCCCAGTTCAATGCACCGCGTTGCCGTACATTTCCCCTCTGCGAACCCGCAACGCGCAGTGATCACTTGCATCCCCCCGAGGTCGACCCGATGCCCGCCAACCCCGTCATCATCTACACGCACACCGACGAAGCGCCGATGCTGGCGACCTATTCGTTCCTGCCGATCCTTCGCATGTTCACGGCGCCAGCGCACATCGACGTCGAGACGCGGGATATCTCGCTCTCTGGCCGCATCATTGCCGCCTTTCCCGAGCGGCTGAAGCCGGAGCAGCGGATCAACGACGACCTCGCCGAAGTGGGACAGATGTGCCTCACGCCCGAAGCAAACGTCGTCAAGCTTCCGAACGTTTCCGCGTCGGTGCCGCAGTTGAAGGCCGCTGTCGATGAACTCCGTTCGCAGGGCTACGACCTACCAGAGTATGTCGACGAGCCGACGACGCCAGCCGCGAAAGATGCCCGGGCCCGCTATGCCCGCATCCAAGGCAGCGCGGTCAATCCCGTCATCCGTGAAGGCAATTCAGATCGCCGCGCAACGAAGAGCGTGAAGGACTACGCCCGCGCGAATCCGCACAAGATGGGCGCGTGGTCACTGGATTCTGAGACCCACGTTGCGGCGATGTCGAAGGGCGACTTCTTCGGCAACGAGCAGTCGGTGACGATCCCGGCAGCGACAACGGTGCGCATCGAACTGGTCGGCAACGATGGCGCGACAACCGTACTCAAGGATGGCCTCAAGCTCGCGGCTGGCGAAATTTTCGATGGCACGTTCTTAAGCGCGGCTGAGCTGGTCCAGTTCCTTGCACGTGAAGTCGCGATCGCGCGTCACGAAGGCGTGCTCTTCTCGCTGCACCTGAAGGCAACGATGATGAAGGTCTCCGACCCGATCATTTTCGGCCACGCCGTCAAGGTGTACTTCAAATCTGTCTTCGAAAAGCACGCAGCGACACTGGCGAAACTCGGCGTCGATGTGAACAACGGATTTGGTGATCTCCTCGCAAAGATCGCCACGCTTCCCTCAGCGGAACGTGAAGCGATCGAAGCGGACATCAATGCGGTGTACGCAGCGGGACCCGCGATTGCGATGGTCGACAGCGACAAGGGCATAACGAATCTGCATGTTCCAAGCGACATCATTGTCGATGCATCGATGCCCGCGATGATTCGCGAAGGCGGCAAGATGTGGAACGCAGCGGGCAAGACGCAGGACGTCAAGGCAGTGATCCCGGACCGCTCCTATGCAGGCGTCTACCAGGCGATCATCGATTTCTGCCGCACGCACGGAGCGTTTGATCCGAAGACGATGGGAAGCGTGCCGAACGTCGGCCTCATGGCACAGAAGGCGGAGGAGTACGGCTCGCACGACAAGACCTTTGAGATCAAGACGCCGGGCACGGTGCGGGTTGTCGATGCCTCGGGCGCAGTGCTGATGCAACACCACGTCGAAAGGGATGATATCTGGCGCGCGTGCCAGACGAAGGATCCAGCGATTCGCGACTGGGTGAAGCTTGCAGTCACGCGAGCACGGCTCTCGCAGACGCCCGCCGTGTTCTGGCTGGACGGGAAACGCCCGCACGATCGTGAACTCCTCAAGAAGGTGCATGCGTATCTCAAGGATCACGACCTCACACTTCCAGCGGGTGCTTCAGCTGGTCGCGCGATCGAGTTTCACTTCATGGAGCCTGGCGCCGCATGTACGTTCTCGTGCGAGCGCATGAAGAAGGGCCTCGACACCATCTCGGTGACGGGCAACGTCCTCCGCGACTATCTCACCGACCTCTTCCCGATTCTCGAACTCGGCACCAGCGCCAAGATGCTCTCGATCGTCCCGCTGATGAACGGTGGCGGACTCTTCGAAACCGGCGCTGGCGGTTCGGCGCCGAAGCATGTGCAGCAGTTCGTCGCCGAGAGTTCGTTGCGTTGGGATTCGCTCGGCGAGTTCCAGGCGTTGGGCGCTAGCTTCGAGCACCTGTTCAATCGCACGGGCAACGCGAAGGCGGCAGTACTCGCCGAGACGATGGATCAAGCGATCGCTCAGTACCTCATGAACAACAAGGGTCCGGCACGCAAGGTCGGCGAACTCGACAACCGTGGCAGTCACTTCTATCTCGCCTTGTACTGGGCGCAAGCGCTCGCGAAGCAGACGAAAGACGAGGCGTTAGCGAGCTACTTCGCGCCGATTGCTTCTGCGTTATCGTCAAGCGAAGCGAAGATCGTCGGCGAACTCAATGGCTCGCAAGGCAAGCCGGTCAACATCGGCGGCTACTACCACCCATCGCCGGAGCTGGCGGCGAAAGCGGTTCGCTCCAGCCCGACGCTCAACGCCATCGTTGAGAATGCGGGTCGGACCGTGCAGATGGCGTGACGGGGCCACCGAGGGTCCTGCCGGTCCCACGTCCCCCCAAAGGCAAAAGGGGGGGCACGGGGTCCGCGTAGAGTGCCTACGTTCTCGTTCGACCTCGGCTTTCCTTCGTCGCGCTGACGGAGGGCGTTGCTGAGGCCGGGGAATATGCGCCCCAGAATTTCGCGGGTGATCCGCGCACGGTTTACGCTATCTCGATACGGGGACCTCGGTTGTGCTGTCAAACCGCTCGGTGATCCGAGCGGGCGGTCCCCGGATCGGTCCCCTGTTGCGTCGCCGGCTCGTCCGGCGGAAAGGAACGAGAGAGATGAGAACCCGAATTCAGTCGGTGGTATTGACGTGCGCCGCCAGCATGCTCGCCGCGTTCGTCGCGCAAGCTCCTGCGGTCGCTGGAGTCACTCCGATCGACAACTCCATCACATACCAAGGACAACTGAGCACGGGCAGCGGACCCGTCACTGGAATCGTCTCGCTGCGCTTCCGACTCTTCACCCTTGCCGCAGGCGGCGCTCAGGTCGGTGCCACGCTTACTGCGTGCAACGTGGCGGTCACCGACGGACTGTTCACCGTCGACCTCGACTTCGGCGCGGCCGCGTTCGAGGGAAGCCAACGCTTCCTTGAGATCGGCGTGCAGTCTCCTGCAGGCAACTGCGCCACCTTCACGACGTTGACACCGCGCCAGACAATCACGGCTGCGCCGTACGCAATCAGGTCGCTTGCGCCGTGGGTCACTAACGGAACGTCGATCTTCTACAACGACGGTGCGGTCGGCATTGGCACCAATCTCCCAGCTGCGGATTTGGAGATTTCAAGGGCGAACGCCACGATGCGACTCACGAGTACCGCGTTTCTCGGTACGTCGACGCTGGACCTCAAGGGAGATTCCGTGGGCCTTAGCTCAAACGTCTTGGGGACGATTCGCTTCCTCGACGACACGAACACGGTGCGGGCAGAGATTAGTTCTGCCACCGGATTGTTACAGAATCCCCTCAACTTCTCCGTCGATGGCACCACCGAGATGGTGCTCACTGGAAACGGCAACCTCGGAGTCGGGACAACGTTGCCCGTCGCCAAGCTTCAGCTCGTCGGCGGTTCCGATAGCGAACCGGGGAGCGGTGGCTACCTTGTCGTCGGCGCTACCAACAGCACCAACATCTCAATCGACAATAACGAAATCATGGCGCGAAACAACGGCGAGGTAGCAACGCTTTTCCTCAACAACGACGGCGGCGACGTGAGCATCTGCCCCGGGGCAAACGGACAAGTGGGTATCGGAACGGCGCCCTCGTCGTCTCAGTTGACGGTCTTCAATAGTCTGTTCGTGAACGGTGGCGCACAGCCGCGCATCGATGTCGGACCGAACGGCTTCCTCTTGATGGATAGCGGCGCCGATGTGATCCTCACCAACGGCGGCCTCGAGGTCAATACTCCGAGCGGCGGATCGACGTTCTTCAACCGAACCGCGAGTGATGGCACGCTCATCAGCTTCATCAACAACGGCGTCAACGCTGGCGGCATCGCCGTCTTCGGTTCGACCGTGAGCTACAACACGTTCACCGGCTCGCACTACGGCTGGACCGACGTACCGATCGAACACGGCGCACTTGTTAGTCTGAGCGGAACGAACCAGCGCGATCACGACGGGCCAAACTGCGAGCTCGTCTATGGCATCAAGACCACGATGGTCGCGAACGACCCGCGCGTGCTCGGTGCTTACTTGAGCGCGCCGGATCCGACCGACGCTGCGAGCCGTCACTTCATCGCGGCAGTGGGCAACGGCGAAATGTGGGTAGTTGATACCGGGGCTGGTGACATCGGATCTGGCGCGTATCTCATCTCGTCGAACACGCCCGGTTGCGCGATGCAAGATGATCCGGCGCAGTTCGCGGTCGGCCACGTCGTCGCCCGCGCCGGAGAAGACGTGAAGTGGTCCTCCGTGCGACCCGGCGCTGATGGAGTCAAGCGCGTCTTGCTCTCTGTGTTCTTCGAGAGCTTCGAGCGACAAGGCGACGCTGCCGCGCTCGGTGAGACGATCGACTCGCTGAAAGCCGAGAACGAGGCGCTTCGCGCGCGGCTCGACGCAATTGAGGCGCGATTGTCGGCGCTCGCCATCCATGCTGTCGCCCCGGTTCAAGCTTCGGGAGGTCAACGATGACGCGCCGCATGAACCTCAACACGATCACTCGTCTATTACTTCTACCGATCCCTTGCGCTGCCATCCTGAGTTCCACCGCACATGGTGGTGGCTTCGATGTGTTCTGGCACACGATTGACTGTGGCGGGGCAACGTATTCGACCGGCGGAGGATTCATCCTTGGCGGCACCATCGGCCAGCACGATGCGGGCCCGGTGATGTCAGGCGGTGGATTCTTTGTATCTGGTGGGTTCTGGCCCGGATCGGCGTCGGGCGGCACCTGCGTCGGCGATCTCGACGGCGACGGGCAAGTGTTAGCGAGCGATCTGGCAATTCTCCTTGGCCAATGGGGTGGACCCGGATCTGGGGATCTCGACGGCAGCGGCACGGTCGACGCCGCCGACCTAGGCGCGCTGCTCGGCGCGTGGGGCCCGTGCCTCCCGTGAGCGTCCAGTAGGCCAGTAGGCCGGTAGGCCAAGCACCAGCGACCGTTCACAACACAACTCGCCCGGCGGAGACGACTCCGCCGGGCGAATTTTCGTTACGTTGTCGAGTGAACAATGACCCGCGTCACCACAACTTTCCTCACTGTCCTCGCGTGTCTCTCGACCCTCGGGTGTAGCACCTCAGCGCGACTCACAGCGGCCGATGTCGACGCACTCACCGGCTTACCGTGGATCGGCACCCTGACGTATCTCGATTATACGAGCGGCACTCACACCACCATCGACTCAACACTCGTGGTTCAGCGAACGAGCGAAACGGCAGACGCGTGGGAGTTTGCGACCGGTTATTCAAAAGAACCCCGAGCGGATAGCACCGAGATCGTCGCGCTCAGCGACGATGGCCGGATGCTGGGCGACGCTCGCGTGATTCAGCGTGACGCACTCGCCGACGGCGGCATTTTCTTCGTGACCGAGAGCACCGGAGACGACGACCACCGCGCGTCAGACTTCCGGTTGGAACACTCCATCACAGCCCACGAATACTCACGTCGTAAACTGGTTCGCTTCGAAGGTGAACCAGAGTTCTTTGAGCGGCACATCTATCGTTGGAAGCGGTAGCGAATCACCTCAGTCACGGACTGGACAGCGCCGCTTCGATCGCAGTCGCCACATCGCGCACAGCCAAGGCTCCCCCGCCGGTACGTAGCAGAGTGACGCGCCCGTTCTGGTCGATGACGACATGCGTTGGAAACACCTTGACGTGAAACGCGCTCACCGCCGGGCTCGCGTCGACGAGCGAGCGATAGCGAAACTCGTTGTTCGCGAGGAACTCGCTACACCGCGACGCGCTATCAAGGCACGGAGCGAGAAACTCCACGTTCTTGCCCACATACTTCTGCATCAAGTCGTTCAACAAAGGCATCTCATGCCGACACGGAGCACAACCAACGAACCAGAAGTTGAGGACGACGACCTTGCCGCGCAGCCCACTCAGCATCACGTCGTTTCCGCTTGTGTCCTTCAGCGCGAAATCCGGTGTCGCGTCGTCGCCGCCACTCGACGCGCTCCCCACCACCGTCGCGCCGATTGGAGTGGTGGATGCCGACAACTTCGGTCCATTCGTCATTTGCCAGCCCGCCGCTATTGCCTCACGTATCGAAGGTGACGCCGCACTGTCTACCTGCTCTGAGACTCCGCGCGCCGCCATCGCGAAGAGAAGCGCCGCCGGTCCGTCATTCCGCTTTGCTGCGAGTGTTGATCGTAAGAGCAGCGCCTCCCGCAATCGCGCGTCGAAACGCTCCCGATGTGGATCGCTGAACGCGGAATCGGCTGGCCGAAGCAGCGCGTCGATGCCCCGCGACAACAGTGACTCGGCTCGATCGAGTTCGGTCGATCGCGCGATGCGCGCACTCGCTTGGAGGAAGAAGGGCGACGCGTCGCCTTCGCGGCTGGCGGCCCACGCGTCGGCGCAGCGATCAACGAGTTCAAGCGGCGTTCCAGAATCACTGGCAATGATCGCGAGGCCACCCCGCCGGAACGTGTTCGCTGCGGGAAACCCTTCGGCCAGTCGCACGAGCGTCGGACGCAGCTCGTCAGCCCTCGCCGCATCAGACGCCGCACCAGACCGCTCCACGAATTCGCCAATCGCGCCATCAGTCCACGGATCGGAAGGGAATCGCTCGACCAGTTCCTTGGCGATCGCTGCGCACTCGTCGAACTTGCGCACGCGCGCGCGACCGATCAGCCGGAGCGCGCTCGCCCCGGCGTCAGACGCAGCACTCCCGACGTCGAGATCGGGCAGGAGCGCCTCGATCTCACCCGTCGCATCGCCAAACCGCGCCAGCGCATCCCACGCATCAAGCACCGCGTTTGAATCCGTTGGATGATCCGTGCGCCAGCGCCGAAAACGATCGACCGCGTCAGGGGCCGAAAGCGCGGACGCGATGCCCGATCCTGTCGCGCGCTCGATTGTGAACCCTGACTCAAGCACCGAGTCATGCGCGGCGAGCGGATCGAGCGTGAAGAGATAAACGAAGCCAGCGCTCGCGTCACTCGGGAGATTGAACGACAGCCCAATGTCGGTGCTGTCGCCCATCGGCGCCATAGCTCCCCATACGGTTGTATCGCCGGCGAGTGTGCGCACCTTGAGCGCGGTATAACACCTCGCACTTGATGGGAGCTTCGCATTCGCGTCGCTCGGCCGATAGCGAACTGTTAGGGCCTCGCCCGCCCGCGGTGCCGCAGGTTCAAGGATGGCAGATTGCGCAGCAGCGCGAGCGCTGATGAACATCACAGTCGTGACGACGAAGACGGTCGATCGCATTGACACAGAATATCGACCGAACCGATCGACGCCGACGAATCACGCGACCGGAACAGAGATCACACACGCTGACCCGACACCCAACGTTCGAGGACCTCGCGCAGTTCACCATTGTGGTCGGTCGTGCCGCTGCGACCGAAGTAGCGAGCCTCAAGTTCCGTGATGTCGCTCGCGAGCGAACTCCGCTGCGACGGTTCGAGCGAGCTGCCAGATTCCGTGTCGAATCGCCGCAGAGCCGTGATGACGCTGAGGGGCGTGATGCGAGCGGGCAGGTGGTGTCCGCTGTCGTCGCGTCGGGTATTTCTTCGGCGAGCAGTCCAGAGCCAAACGGCGCCCAGCGCAACGATCAGGCCGGCGGTGATCCCGTAGACAAGATTTCGCGACGAGAAGAACGGCGCGACGACAGCGACGGTTGGTCCGCTGACGGCGACGATATCCATGTCGGCAAAGTTGCGTGACGTGAGGGTCCCCGGGGTGCCCTTCGCAAGCGTTGGAATCGTGAACGTCAATCCAACGTTGTCGCCGGTTGGCGTATACGTCACCATCCACGAGCGCTCAGTCGCGAGTCGGTATGTCCCGTTTTCGTCGGGTTTCGCGTAGTCCTCCTTCGGCGCGTTTCGCTGCGACCGCATGAACGCGGGTCGCCCATCACTGTCGCTCTGCGCCACGCTCACGGGGCGCAGGTCAATATTCTTCGCGGTGACTTCGTACCCGGGAAGCGCGCTCCGAAAATCACCTAGCAACTCATCGATCTCCGGCACAACCCCTTCACCAGTTGCGTGTACTTCGAGCGTGACAGCGCGATCCTTACCTCCGCGACTCGTGCCGCGCAGATCAAGCGTCTGCGTGACGTCGAGCTTGCGCACGGGACGCATCTCAGGTGCCGTCGCGGCATCGATCGGAGGAGCATTCGAGATTAGTGGCAGCGTCACCGGTCCGATCGAATCGTTGAAGTGCGTGTCCATCGTGATCTGCGGAATCCGATCAATGCTCGGATCCTTCGCGCGAAGCACGAGGTAGGCCATCGGCTTCTCCAGCCAGCCGTCCTGCCCGTCCTCGGTTACAGCGCGTGGAGGCGTCATCGCGTCGAAGAACCCAAGACCGTCGATTTCAAAGTGCTCCGAAAGCGCGCCCTCGATCGACTTCTTCAACAGGTCGCGGTAGTTCATCGGGCG
This sequence comes from Phycisphaerae bacterium, assembly GCA_034440475.1. GTDB lineage: Bacteria > Planctomycetota > Phycisphaerae > Phycisphaerales > SM1A02 > JAEUIT01. Next base: position 23,157 of record JAWXCC010000198.1, read on the forward strand.
CATCTGGTTGCCCATGCGCGTCCACACGTCGTTCTGGAGATA
>JAWXCC010000199.1:0-10447 GCA_034440475.1 Phycisphaerae bacterium
ATGTTTGTTCGCCGCGCTGGATGTTTGTTCGCCGCGCTGGATGTTTGTTCGCCGCGCTGGATGCTTGTTCGCCGCGTCGCTGTGGGCCACCTCAGCGGTGAGTTGTAGCGAGTAGCGCATCGAAGCGTCCCCGCGAAAGCGCGAGGTTTGAACATCGCCGACGAGCGCGACTGAGAACTCCGCGCGCTTGGCTCATTGCGCTGCATTGTGTAAGAATCCCGAAATCAATTTGATTGACGGGCCGTTGGTTCGACGCCTTGAAGATGGTCACGGATCGGGATGGTCACGGATTGGCCGCGATTCACCGATGAACGTATTGGGGACCTTCGGGAACCCGCTGGAGATGTGTGATGGCAATGCATGGAGCCCGCTCGCTCGAATCCTCGACTCGGGCAGCGAATGGGGCGGCGATTGAACAGGCAGCGGTGCTCGTCGCGCGGGTGAACGGCGGCCGCCACTTGATCGCAGCGGAGCGTATCGAAGCGGGCACGTCGATCTTGGAACTCGATGGGATCGTGCTCGACACCCCAGACCGGTATTCGGTCCAGGTTGGCGTGAACGCGCATCTGCGTCCGCCTGCCGACGCCGCTGACAACGACGACGCGTACCTCTGGCGCTACCTCAATCATGCCTGCACCCCAAACGCAGCGTTCTTTGGGCGACGACTCGTTGCAATGACCACGATTCGCGCAGGCGAAGAGATCAGCTTCGACTACAACACCACGGAGTGGGACATGTCTTCTCCATTCCGTTGCTCCTGCGGCCGCTGCGATGGGCGCGAAGTGCGCGGCTACCGACATCTGTCGGAGGCGGAGCGAGCTCGACTCGAGCCGCACGTAGCCGAACATTTGCGGCAACGCGGCAGCCAGCGCGAGCGCCAACCGACCTAACAGATGAGTAGCCTCCGGACGCACGCCGAACTTCTCTGTGAGATCTTCGAGCGCGTGGCCCGGACGTATCCGGCTCGCGCGGCGATCGACATTGCGCCGACGCGACTCCGGCGCGAGCGACGCGTCGTTACGTATTCGGAACTCGATGCCGCAGCCGACGCGATCGTCGCTCTGCTTGCGCCAAAGGTCGTGGGGAGAGACGAACCCATTGTCGTAATCGCGCTGGGGCGGGAATCACACTGGGTGTACGCCGCGCAGCTCGCAGCTTGGCGGGTCGGCGCGGCGTTCACCTGCGTCGATCCGAGCTTCCCGATCGAACACGTCCGGGCTGCGGTCGCCGACGCTGAAGCGTGCGCGTTCGTCTCAGATCACCTCGGACTCGCCCGTTTCGCGCCAGCCGTCGGGACAACACCTCTTGTGAATGTCGAAGAGACGGGTAGCTCGGCGTCGAGTGTGCGCCGAGCGACGTCGCCGAGTGCGTTGGCCTACGTGATCTACACGTCGGGGACGACCGGGGCGCCGAAGGGCGTGATGATCGAGCACGCGAGCATCGCGAATCTCGTTCGCGCGGACGCACACCTGTTCGGGCTCACTCCCGACGATCGAGTGGCGCAGTGTTCGTCGCCCGCGTATGACTCGTCGATCGAAGAGACTTGGCTCGCGTTCGCGGTCGGTGCGACCCTCGTTCCGCTCGATGACGAGACAGTCCGGCTCGGTCCGGACCTCGTGCCGTGGTTACGTTCTGAGCGCGTCTCCGTGTTGTGCCCGCCACCGACACTCCTGCGGACCGCTGCCTGCGCCGATCCTCGGCGTGAACTGCCCGACCTGAAACTGCTGTACGTCGGAGGCGAGGCTCTCCCACAGGACATCGCCGATCTCTGGTGCGACGGACGCTGGCTTGAGAACGGTTACGGACCGACGGAGTGCACCGTGACCGTCGTGCGTGGACGTATGCGGCGTGGCGTGCCGGTGACGATCGGTCGCCCCGTCGAGGGACATCACGCGTACGTCGTCGACGAGACGCTGAACGAGGTCATGAACGGTACGGAAGGCGAGCTCTGCCTGAGTGGCGTCGGTCTCGCGCGCGGCTATCGCAATCTTCCCGAGACCACGGCGGAGAAGTTTGTCGAGCATGCGCGATTCGGACGTCTTTATCGCACTGGCGACTTGGTCCGGCGCAACGCCGACGATGAGCTTGAGTACCTCGGACGCATCGATGCTCAGGTAAAACTGCGTGGATATCGCGTCGAACTTGGCGCTATCGACGCGGTGCTCGCACGCCACGCGGGAGTGCGCGAAGCGGCCTGTAGCGTGCAATCGGACGGTGGCCGACAGGTGCTCGTGGCGCACTTGGTCAGGAGTGGTACCGAGCCAGTGCCCGAACTCGGTGAGCTGACGTCGTGGGTGCGCGGCTCGTTGCCCGAGTACATGGTGCCGAGCCGCTTCGGATTCCTCACCGCTCTGCCGCGAACGACGGGCGGGAAGCTTGATCGCAAGGCGCTGCCGCAACTCGACGTCGTCTCTGATGAGCGGTCACGGCCGTTCGTCGCCGCGCGGAGTGAGTTGGAACGAGCGATCGCCGACGCGTTCGCTGCGGCGACCCGGGTTTCGGAACCTCTCTCGATCGATGACGATTTCTTCCTTGAGCTCGGGGGCGACTCGCTCAGCGCCGTCGCGGCTATATGCTCACTGCGGGCACACCCGGCGACTGCGTCGGTCACGGTCCGCGATCTGTACGACGCCCGAACCGCCGCGACGCTGGCCGCGACGCTCGCCGCTCGCGGTCCGGTTCTGGCCCGAGCGACGCCGCTCGATGCTGGAGCGGATGACCGCACCAGCAGCGTGGCCCGCAGCCAACAGGCACTCGCTGCGACGTTGCTCCAGACGTTGTGGCTGCTGTCCGCGTTCCTCGTCTCCAGTGCGCTGACGTATGGCGTCGCGTTCAGTGTGCTGCCGATGTCGGCGCGGACTCTTGGGGTCGCATCGACGATCCTCCTCACGCCGCTTGCGAGCGTCGCCGCGCTCTTGGTGTACGCGCCGAGCGCGATTGTGCTCACGCTGGTTGTGAAGCGAATCCTCATCGGCCGCTATCGACCCGGGCGCATCCCAGTCTGGAGCGGCGCGTACGTGCGGCACTGGATCGTCGAGCACACCGCGCGGCTCATCCCATGGAGCCTGTTGGAAGGCACGATTTTTCTCAACGTCGTCCTTCGCTCACTCGGCGCCCACGTCGGCCAGCGCGTCCACATCCACCGAGGTGTCGATCTGCGCCGTGGCGGGTGGGATCTACTCTTGATCGGCGACGACGTAACGCTAGCGCAAGAGGCATCGATTCAACTCTACGACCTCGACGATGGTCATCTCGTCATCGGACCAGCAACGCTCGGCGACGGCGCAACGATCGATGTCCGCGCCAGCGTCGATGCGTTTGCAACCGTCGAGCGTGGCGGATACCTCAGTGCGCTCTCATGGCTCGCGCCGAATACGACGTTGCCCAAGGGCGAACGTTGGGACGGTGTGCCTGCGCGGCGCGTCGGCGATGCACCGGAGCGACCTGCCATTGACGAGGGCCGAGCTTGGTCGCCGGTCGCCCACGGTTTCTTCATGGTCGGTGCGCGGTGCCTGCAGTACCTAGGCTGGACGCTACCCATCGCAGCGATCGCGCTCATCGCGGTCGCCCTCGGCGATGACATGACAGCGTCCGCAGATTGGGTCGAACAACTGCCACTGGGCTTGTTCGCACTCTTGACGCTCGGAGGCGTGCCCTGCACGCTCGTCGTTTACGCTCTAGCGCTCCGGCTGCTTGGACGAGTGCAGCCAGGAACATTCGGTCGCTGGGATTTCGCATACGTCGCGGTGTGGACGAAGTCAGCCGCCGTCGATGCCGCAGGGCGATGGTTGAGCGGCACCGTTTTCTGGCCTTGGTGGCTGCGCCTCGCTGGCATGAAGATCGGTCCCGGCTGTGAGATCTCAACGATCATCGACGTGGTGCCCGAGACAGTGACGATCGGCGCGACGAGTTTCTTCGCGGACGGTGTCTACTTCTGCCCACCGCGCCTGCATCGTGGGACAGTCACGATCGGCTCGACGACGCTTGGGAACGGTACGTTCCTCGGCAACCACGCGCTCGTTCCCGCCGGTCATGTGTGGCCAGACAACTTTTTCCTAGGTGTATCGACCGTTGCCGACCCAACGACGGTGCGCGCAGACTCAGGGTGGTTTGGGCATCCACCAATGGAGTTGCCGCGCCGCGAGGTTGTTTCGGTGGATCGCCGTGTGACCCACGCGCCGAGTCTGGCTCGACGGATCTCTCGCTCTTTTTGGGAATCGCTCCGATTTGCGCTGCCGCTGTGGCCCATGCTGATTCTGTGGTGGTGGATCGACGTAACTCTCAGCGCCTCGCGCACGTTCTCGCCGATCTTCGTGGCGATTGTGCTCGCGCCGCTGGCATCGCTCGCCGGAGCAACAGCGCTGTTGACGAGCATCATCGCTCTCAAGTGGCTGCTACTCGGTCGCGTGCGCCCCGGTCGGCATCCGCTCTGGTCGTGTTGGTGTAGCCGCTGGGATTTCCTCTACGTCGCGTGGGGCTTTTGGGCTCGCGGCATTCTGGGGCAACTCGAGGGCACGGTGTTTCTCACTTGGTTCTTGCGCGCGATCGGCATGCGCATCGGCAAGGGCGCGGTGCTCGGAGGCGGATTCGCGCAAGTCGTCGACCCGGACATGCTGACAATTGAGGCGGGCGCGACGGTGACGTGCAACTTCCAGGCGCACACGTTCGAAGACCGAATCTTGAAGATTGACCGTATACGCATTGGCCGCGGCGCAACAGTCGGGCACAACGCAGTGGTTTTCTACGGCGCCGACATTGGCGCGAACGCGCACGTCGCGCCACACAGCGTCGTGATGAAGGGCGAGACGTTAGCTGCAGGGAGGCGGTACGAGGGTTGTCCGGTGGCGTTGGCCGCGCAAACCGCTACTTGCGCACACTTGCCATAGGTGCCGCCGAAGAACCCTTCGCGACCGTTCGCATCGCTCGGGCGTCGACCACTTCACGCACGCGCCGCGCGATGCTCGCTGCGTCGATACCTGCTTCGGCGAGCTGTTCCTTCCGTTCGCCTTGATAAATCCACGAGTCAGGAAGTGCCATGCGCGTCACAAGACGCGTGTCGAGACCAGCATCGTTGCAGGCATCGATCACACATGAACCAAACCCACCCTCGATCGAGTGGTCTTCGACCGTGATGATCGGAATGCCGCGCGACAAGAGATCGACCAAAATGGCGACGTCGACGGGCTTGGCAAAGCGAGCGTCGTAGACGTTTGCGCGATACTCGCCGTCGAGGCTATCAATGGCGGTCATCGCTTCGATCGCCATCACGCCGTAGCCAAGAATGGCGACGTCGGGGCGCTCATGCGTGACGAGCGCACGGGCCTTGCCGAGTTCGAACGGTGGGCAGGGTTGATCGGCGAAACGAGACGAGACGCTATCACGCGGGTAGCGGACGGCGCTGAGGCCGTCTTCGTAGCCAGCCATGAAGTCGATAGCTGCCTTCAGCGACGCTTCGTCCATCGCAGCTAACAACGCGGCTCTCGGAAGCGAGCGCAGAATCGAGACGTCGCAGAATCCGTGGTGTACGGCACCGTCACCGCCGACCAGCCCGGCGCGGTCAAGGCAGAGGCGCACTGCAAGTCCCTGAAGCGAGACTTCTTGGAAGCACTGATCAAAAGCGCGCTGCACGAATGTCGAATACACGGCGAAAAACGGCTTCCATCCGGTCTTGGCCAAGCCCGCCATCATGTCGAGAGCGTGGCTCTCGCAAATGCCGGTGTCCCAGGTGCGGTCGGGGAACTTCGGCATGATCTTTGAGAGGCCGGTGCCGTCGGGCATCGCTGCGGTGCAGGCGACGATTCTCCCGTCGCGCGTCATCGCGTCGGACAGGATGTCGCCGAATGCGCTGGTAAACGAGCGCGCCGACTTCTTCAGTTCCACCCGGCATCCTTCGTTCTCCATGTCCGTCATGGTGAACGCGCTCGGGGAGTGGAACGTGGTGGCGTCGCCCTCAGCGAATGAGTAGCCCTTGCCTTTAATCGTCTTGACGTGCAGTACGACGGGGCGGTCGAGATCTTTCGCCTCATTGAGCACTTGGACGAGCGTCGGAATGTCGTGACCGTCGATTGGTCCGACGGTGAGCAGGCCGAAGTGCTCAAACCACGCGTCCTCACTGACGAGCGCCTTACTCGCCTCGCCGAGGCGGTGCGATGCTTCGCGCATCACGCTGCCACCAGGCATCTTCGAGAACATCTCTTTCGCAGCTCGTTTGAACTCGCCGTAGCTCTGGCTCAGGCGCACTTTGTCGAAGTACGCCGCGACTGCGCCTTGCGGCTTTGCGATGCTCATGCCGTTGTCGTTCAACACGACAAGGAACTGGCGCTTCAGCGTTCCTGCGTTATTCAGACCTTCCATCGCAACGCCGTTCACGATCGACGCGTCGCCGATGATCGATGCGATGCGTCGGCCAGTCGGAACTTCGGGGCTCCAACCTTCACCGTTGAGCGTGTCGCCGCGAGCCATGCCCACTGCGGTCGAAATGGCTGTGCCAGCGTGCCCAACGGAGAACAGGTCGTAGGGGCTCTCGCGCGGCTCGGGGAAACCAGCCATGCCGTCGCGTTGCCGCAGTTTGCTCAAGAGCGGCAGGCGGCCAGTGAGCAGCTTGTGCGGATAGCACTGGTGGCCGACGTCAAAGAGCAGTCGGTCGTATCCGAAGTCGAAGACGTAATGCAGCGCGATCGTCAGTTCGACGACACCGAGGTTCGGCGCCAGGTGACCGCCCGACTTCGAAATTTGGTCGCAGATGGCGAGTCGGATCTCGGCCGCCACGTCGGGCAGCGCAGAGATCGGAAGCCGACGGAGATCGGCGGGCGAGTGCAGTTTCGGCAGATAATTCAGGGAGAGGTGTGAGAGGTCCATCTCGTACTCGGTGGGGGCGTCATTGCCAGCGGAGTGCCAGCGGAGAGAGGCGGGGCGTGGCGCGTTGCCCGCCGCAACTGGCCCCGCCGCAGATCGCGATGATACGCGGAGATTCAATCTCGTCCCGCCGCCTTCTCACTCCGACGGGTTGGAGTTCGTCAGGCGACCGCGCCAAAAGTTCGAACTCTGGCCTTCATCGGCTCGCGGTCCAGGCCACCGCCGTCACTTGGTTCGGGTCGCCAGGAAATGGGCGAGATCGTTGAGGTGGTGAGCGCGATCGCCGAGCGGATCGAGCGCGGCCTTTGCCTCGCGATCGAGATCCGCGACCTTCGCCCGGCTGACTTCCAGTCCGTAGACGCCGGGGAACGTGAGCTTGCCAGCGTCGCGGTCCTTGCCGACCGCCTTGCCGACATGCTCCGCTGATTGCGTCTCGTCGAGGATGTCGTCGACGATCTGGAACATGAGTCCCATGCAATGTCCCCAGTGACTGAGGGCCGCAAGCTGCGCCTCGGTTGCGCCGCCAGCAAGCCCTCCCATGCGGCAGCTCGACACGATCAGCGCACCGGTCTTCCGTTCGTGAATTCGGTGCAGTTTCGATTCAGCACTGTCGCCTGGGGCGAAGCCACCAAGCGTGTCGAAGACTTGACCGTCGATCATGCGCGTCGTCGAGTGCGCCAGCTCTTTGACGACGCGCAGTGGTTCACGCGGACTCGCCGCGGCGCACTCGAATGCGAGTGACATCAGGACGTCGCCCGCCAAGATGGCCATCGCTTCGCCGTATGCGATGTGCACCGTCGGAAGCCCTCGGCGCATCGCGTCATTGTCGAGCGCTGGGAGGTCGTCGTGCACCAAGCTGAAGGCGTGGATGAGTTCGATACCGATCGCGGCTGGCATCGCGTCGAGATAGCTACCGCCAACGGCGTTCGCGCTGTGCAGCACAAGGAGCGGGCGCATGCGCTTGCCACCAGCCAACACCGCGTGCCGGGCAGCATCACGCAGGTTGTCAGGAAGGTCGGCGTGATCGAGGAATCGCGCAAGAGCCTCGTCGACGTCGGCGATGAGCCGAACGTCGAGGTCAGAGAGCGACGGGGTCACGGCAGTCAGGGCGGTTGGACTCATAGGGGAAAGTGGGGGATCGTACCGCGCCAGCAAGTCCGGCCGATTCACTATCATCCCGTCCATGCCGTTGATCGCGGAAGGGACCGGTCTCGTCGACTCGTTGGGCCAGCAGTTCTGGACCATCATGTCGCGTGGCGGTCCGGTGATGTGGCCGATTTTCCTCTTGAGTGTGATCGCGGTCGCCCTGTCGATCGAGCGGGGGTGGTTCTGGTGGCGGCTACACCGTACCAGCGAGATTCAGCGGCTCCGGCGGGTGGGCGACGCGCTGCGGGCGGGCAACGCGGAGCGGGTCGCCACGCTGCTAGCCCGGGATACGAGCCCCTACGCGGCCGTCGCCTTGCGCCTCATCGAGGATGGTGCCAGCGACGGCGTGGCGATTGAAGCGGTCGAGCAAGAGCGCCCACGACTCGACCGATTCATGAACATTCTTTCGACGGTGATCACCGCGGCGCCGATGCTCGGAATCCTCGGGACGGTCACGGGCATCATCAAGAGCTTCCAACTGCTCGGCGGCGATCAAACGCTCGTTGACCCGAGGCAAGTCTCCGCAGGCATCGCCGAAGCGCTGATTACGACTGCCGCGGGTCTCGTGGTCGCACTGGTGACGCTATTCCCGTTCATGGCGTTCCGCGCGCAGGTCGAGCGAGCCCTCGGGCGAATCGAGTCGCTCGTCGCGGCGGCGCAGCACGGCTTCGCGCCGGCAGCACGCCGCACCGACACGGCGCCGAGCCAGTTGTCGCCGAACGCTCCCGCAAAAGCGATCTCGTAGCAGTCCTTGGCGAAAGTGTTTCGGCAGTGCGGTCGCTCAGTGAGCATCGGGCTCACTTCGCAAGTTCGATTGCCGGCGCCCAGCGCAGCCAGTCCTTCTCCGGCTCAGGAGCGAGATCGAACGAGTCGCCGTTCTTCGCGGCGGCTTCGGACGCAGAAGGCGTTGCCAAGGCGATACCGCCGCCGATCATCGACTCGAGGCTCTCGGCTCGGAGCTTGAGACCGGTCATGCCGAGATCAACGCCAAACCCGCTGGTATTCCAAAACCGCGATCCGGCGCGAACGAGCGGCGCGTAACGCTCGCCAATGGTGACCGCGATAACGACCGACTTGGCGTCGGCCGAGAGCTGCACGTCCGTGACTTCTCCCACATCGATGTCGCGGTAGGTGACGGTTGAACCCGCGCGAATCGAACCGAGCCGCGCGGTGCTGAGCGAGATGCGCAGACCTGAGTTCGTGGCGGCGTCTGTGGGCGCGCGCGTGAGTCCGACAAAACGGATCGCCCACGTTGCATCGGCTGGGCCGGGCCTCGCCTCTAAGACGGGACCGGACGTCAGTGTCTCAAGCCCCGAGACGCCGCGGAATCCGATCGACGGCCGGACGACCCAGAACAGACTGCCCTTGCGCGCGAACGCAGACGCCCAGCGGTGGAGGCGAACCACGACGATCGGATGCTCAAGCGTCGCGTCAAGGCGAACCTCTTCGACGAGGCCGATTCGGACGCCTTGAGAAACGACCGCGGTTCGTCCCGATTCCAGACCGCTGGCGCGCGGCACTTCGACTTCGATAAGCGGGCCGCGGTCACGCCACTCTTGGATGACGAGTGTCGCGACGGCTACGAGCGCCAAGATCGGCACCAGCCATATCAAGCGGGCGCGACTCTTCGGTTCGACGCGGGCAACGGGAAGCGAATCGAAGGCTACCGCTTCGTTCGTCGTCGGGCCGGGGGCTCCGGGCATGTCCATCTGCTCGGGGCTCATGATGGGCGCTCCTCGGCGAGTTCTCGCCACAGTGTTCGCGTGTCGAATGAGGCGCTACTGAAAATCGTCAGGACGACCACTGCAGCGAAAAAAAACAGTCCGGCACCGGGCCGGGCATTTGAGAGCGAATCGAGCTTGACAACTGCGACGAGCACAGCGAGCAGGAACACATCCAACATCGACCAGCGGCCGACAGCTTCGAGAACCACGAGCGTCTTCGCGCGTAGCGCGACGAGGCGGCCCGATCCAGCAAGCATCGTGAGCGTGAAGATGGCACCGAGCTTCAGGAACGGGATCGCGATGCTCGCGAGGAAGACGACCGTGGCAACGACCCACATGTCATCCTGCCAGAGCGCCATGCAGCCGCTCCACACCGTGCTCGCCTTCACGCGACCGAGGTACTCGAGTTCCAGAATCGGCAACGCGTTCGCTGGAACCAAGAGCACCAGCGCCGCGAGCGCGAGTGCCGCAGCCCGGTTCGCGTCGCGCTGCCGCACCACGCCGATGCGCTGGCCGAACCCGCGATCGGTACGCTCAGCGAGCGCCGGAGTCACGAGCACTCGACCGCAGCGGCGGCATCGCGCACGGTCGCTAGGCCCGAGCGCGGGCAGGCGCTGTTCAAGGCCGCAGGCGTCGCAAGTCGTCCGCACGAGGTTCACGAATGATGGTGCCCAGTCACAACGGCCCAGTCACAACGGCCCAGTCACAACCGCCCAGTCACA
>JAWXCC010000200.1:0-8830 GCA_034440475.1 Phycisphaerae bacterium
GCCCGGAGGGCGGCCTAGTTCCCCTGAGCCCGGAGGGCGAGGCACTGAAAAAAGTGCCGACAAGCCTGCGAAGGGGCTGGTCGATCGTTTGGTTGAAACAGCGACGAAACCGTTCAAGGGCAAGCGCGGGCGGAAGTCATAAGGGAGGGTCTCGGATGCAATTTCGATTCTTCAGTATCGACGCACTCCATCCCGAGCAAGGGCAAGAGGAGCTCAATCGATTCGTCGCGTCACACCGCGTTGTTGACATCGTTTGGCATTGGTTTGATCGGGGCGAGACTCCCCATTGGGCCGCCCGTGTCTCAATCGCCTCTGGACCAGGTCCGCTTCCATCAGGCGACAAACGAAACGGCAGCGCTGCAACTACTAAGGACAGCCAACGAGTTGATTATCGCGAGGTGCTCAGCGCCGAAGATTTCAAGCGATTCTCTTATCTTCGTGCATGGCGGAAGTCGGTTGCCGAGGCTGACGGAGTGCAGCTCTTCGTTGTGTTTACGAATGAGCAATTAGCGCAGATCACGCAGCGAAACGTGCGAACTCTACGAGAACTTGGTGAGATCGAAGGCGTCGGGCGCGGCGGCTCTTGGATCAATGGCGCCAGGAACGCACGCTCCGCCTACCGCAACGCGAACCACCCGGGCAACCGCAACCACAACCTGGGCTTCCGTTTCTGCCTGAGCTCCATAGCAACCTCTGACTGAGGCGACCAGACGGTCACCGTGCAGGAATCTACGGACCAGACTTCTGTCCCGCGTCGAGCGCGAGGTATGCTCGGCCAAACTGCAAGGCCCTCGGGGTGTTAGTAGGCGAAGCTCGCCGAGACCGGCACCGAACGCTCCCCGAGTGGCCGACCTTCTCAGATGACGACGTTCACCGCTCCATTCCAATTGTCTTGGCTGCCCGCTGGTATCAACGCGTTCGGTGATGACGAGTGGGGTGTGTGGTGCGAACTCAGCGTTGCAGGTACCGAACGTAGCGCGCCAGCGGTGCAGCGCTTCCGTTGGATCGAGCCGGGATCATTTCGCATAGGCTCACGGAAGGATGATCCGCAGGGATTTGACGACGAACGCCCGAAGCATGAGGTCACCATCCCGCGCGGCTATTGGCTCGCCGACACCACATGCACCCAAGCGCTCTGGCGGGCTGTCGTGGGCAACGAGCCGAGCGGGTTCAAAGGCGATCAGCGACCAGTCGAAGAGGTGAGTTGGAACGACGTGCAAGAGTTTCTTGCGAAACTCGAAGCGAATCACCTTGGATGCGGTGCAGGTCTTCCGACCGAGGCGGAATGGGAGTATGCGTGCCGAGCTGGGACGACGACGCAGTTCTCGTTCGGCGATGACGTGACGCTCGATCAGGTGAACTTCGGCGACCATGCAACTGGCCCCGATCGATCTGCGGAGGGCCATCGGCGCGAGACCGTCGATGTGAAGAGTCTGCCCGCGAATCCGTGGGGCCTTTCCGAGATGCACGGAAATGTGTGGGAATGGTGCGCTGACGGCAAGCGGAGCTACCAGCCAGCATCCGTCAAGGATCCAGTTGGCGAAGCCGAAGGCGATGCCTTCCGCGTCGTGCGCGGCGGCTCTTGGATCGATGGCGCCAGGCGCGCGCGCTCCGCCTTCCGCATCGCGAGCCGCCCGGGCGACCGCGTCCGCTACTTGGGCTTCCGTTTCTGCCTGAGGTCCGTCAAGCCTGCCAGCTAACAAGTGCTTGATCAAGTCCGCCTGCGGAGCAGGCACCAGCGGGTGAGGGCACGCGCCGATGTTGGGGGTAAGATGCGGGGCAAGCCACAGCGGCCACACACCTTCGCGCGCAGCTCGGCGTTCGGCGTTTGCGGCTGAACCTTCGAATCGGACGTCAGTCCGAGGCGCGTCGCGGTTGCATCGAAAGCTGGCGGGTCGGGCGCATGGGTCGTCGTCGTCGCGTGCATCCGCAAGCTCTTCACCATCCGCTAGAGCGCTCGTGACGCGCGGCAAGCTCACTACGGTCGGCATGCGTGGATGGCGACTTGAGCTGGGTCGGCGTTGCGCCGCGTCGTCGCGCGACACGACGAAACTCAAACCGGGTTACGCTCAACTGTTATGGAACAGTCGCGAGCTGTCGATCGTCCCCTCATCGCACCCGCGGCGCGAACGGATGATCATGGGCCGTTTCAAGCGCCGTGGTCGGTGCAGGGCATCGACGAGTGCGACTTCTATCACGTCATGGAATTGCCCGGTTTCGGGCAAACCAGTGGGCAATGGGATCTTCGCCGCACGGTTGCCGCGTATCTCGGCCATTCCGATTTCAGCGGCAAGCGCGTGCTCGACTTGGGATCAGCGAGCGGATTTCTGACGTTTGCCATCGAAGCGCGGGGAGGATCCGTCGTCGCATTCGACTTCGACGCCGCTGAACACATTCAGAAGGACCTGATCCCCTTTCCCGCCAACCAACTGCACAGCCAGCAGCGCATCGACGACATGAATCGGTACTCGCGGCGGCTCAAAAGCTCGTATTGGTTCGCTCATCGGCTGCTGGGCTCGAAGGCGAAGGCGTACTACGGAGATGTGTATGCGCTGCCGGACACGATCGGTCGCTTCGATGTCGTCGTCGTGGCCCAGATCCTCGTTCACTTGCATGACCCGGTGCAAGCGCTCGTGTCGGCAAGCAGACTGTGCGACGACACCCTCATCAGCGTGGAAGGAATGCCCGATCTCGCCGCGCCGATCGCGATCTTCTACGCGACGCCCGATCGGCCCGACCTCAGCCATTCCTGGTGGGCATTTTCGGTTGGTATGTATCGCAAGCTTCTGCGCATTCTTGGATTTGGCATCGTGTCGGTGACGACGTCGCGGCACCGCTGCACCGTGCCGGGGATGCGGCCGATGCACGGCGTTACCACCATCGTGGCCCGCCGCTCTGCGCTAGAGTCCGTCGCGGATTACGAGCAATCGTTCCGATACCGACTGCGGTATCGCCTAGGACGAGGAGCGCTGCGCGCAGCGGAGATGTTGTTAGGCGAGGCCAAGCGAACAAAATAGCTCAGGATTGGTTCGCGAGCGCCGTTGACCTCGAGCTCTGAACCCCGAACCCTTTCGGCGAGACGCCGCATCACTTTACAACCTCAGTCCGCCACACACATTCGAGTGCACACCGGCGGTCGGCGTTTGCGGCAGAACGCTCGACCAAGACGTCAGTCCGTCGGAGTCAGGAGGAAGAGCGCGAGCGAGCCAACGACAAGGGGTGTAGTCTTTCCCTCTATGACATTTCGCGTCTCTCAGTATCCGCTGCCGACTGACGGCGAGTTAGTTGAGCTGAACGTCTACCTGCGCTCGCAGCGGATTGCGTCGGTGAAACGGTTCCGATGAACTCAACGCGCACCTTGGCGCTTGTACAGTTGCGCGATCCGCGCCCCTTGTCGCGAGCGAGCAAGCAAGCAAGCGACAGCAGCTGCGATGAGCAGTTCCGCCACTTCTTGCCCGCGTCGGAATCTGCGGAATCTGTGTAATCTGAGGATGGCCTTCGACTTTACGTTCTGTCGTGAACGTTCGCGACAGTACGTTCGCTGCGGCGTCGCCTTCGATCTGTCCGCAGATTACGCAGATCTCGCAGATTTGGGCTCAGCAGCCTGTGGCGAAAGTGTTTCGGTAGCGAGAACGAGAATGTTGGCACAGATGCCCAACTGTAGAGTGGGAGCCGCGACGCAGCTTTATCCGCAAGATACGGCAAGTCGCGGCGACGCCGCAGCCACCCAATATTGGGGGCTAACAGCCTCGTTCGTAGCCCGAATGACTTTCGCCACGGGCTGTCAGGGCTTCAATGGTGCGAGCGGTGCATCGTGGTTCAGTGCCGCCCCCAGTGCCGCCCCTGTCGTTGCGTGCGAACGAGCGCGAGCAGGCCGTTCGATGCGCAGTTGCGCCACCCGCCTTGATCAAACCAGATTCGTATTAGTCGGAGCAATGCGAGCGTGCTTGGGAACGCGGGGCAATCAGTAAATCCGACCTGCAAACGCGCACTAGGTCAATGTTTGCGCATGCCCTCCAAGCTGGCGACGTCGCGTGGCGGCGTGCAATGCTTCGCTTCTCGCGATGCAACGCCGCTCATGCTTTGCATGGGGAGTCGCAGGAACAAGTGGCAGACTTCGCGTGGCACCGCAAACCGCGTCATCCGCGGCGGCAGCTGGAACAACCCGGCGGAGAACTGCCAGTCAGCGATCCGCAACAGGAGGTGGTCCGACGGCCGCGACTGGAATCTGGGCTTCCGAGTCTGTCTCTTCCCCGGCACGACGGTGCCACACCGACGGACGACGCGACTTCCCGTTCCGGTTGTGTTGACCACCGGAACGAAACCTCGGGTCAGGTGCCCGGAGAACGCTGAAATCTGCATTGCGGGTATAAGCCCATTCATGTGTGCGGAGAAGGATGTCGCCGGGTTGCCTGATCCAGTTCGTTGCGAGCGAGTTGCTTCATGAGCAGTCGCCCGCGCCATGTGATCGAGTTCCCTGACACGAAGATCACCATGGCGTTTCGGCTGATACCCGCAGGAGAGTTTCGGATGGGTGCTCGCGGCGTGCACCCACCCGAAGAGCCTGTCCATCGCGTGCGTCTTTCGCAAAGTTTCTGGATGGCCGAGACGCCTGTCACTCAAAAAGAGTTTGCAGTGTGGACGGGCTCTGATGCCTATACCCGTTGGCGCCAGCTCACCAAGGTTACCGGCGTTCACGAGAACGGCTTCGATGATCGACCGTCGCATCCTGCCGAGCATCTGACCTGGTTCGAAGCAACGGCGTTCTGCGAGTAGATGTGTGCCGAGCGCGGATTCGCGTTGCCATCGGGTTCGGTCGCCATGCTTCCGACCGAGGCCCAATGGGAGTATGCGTGTCGAGCGGAAACGGAGACCGAGTATCACTCCGGCGATGGCGAGGCGGCGCTCGATCAGGTGGGATGGTTCGATGGCAACTCAAAGAGTTCGACGCAACCAGTGGGAGAGAAACGACCTAACAAGTAGGACTTGTCCGACATGCACGGCAACGTGTGGGAGTGGTGCAGGGATGTGTTGGATGAAGACGCATACAAGCGACGAGCGGATGGCATTGAAAATCCGCAGACCGAAGCCAAGGATGAGTCTTCGCGTGGTGCCGCGGACCGCGTCGTGCGCGGCGGCTCTTGGATCTTTGGCGCCGGGTTCGCTCGCTCCGCCGCCCGCGCCGCGATCCACCCGGGCGTCCGCGGCCGCGCCCTGGGCTTCCGTGTCTGTCTCTTCCCCGGTCCGTCAGAATCACAAGGAACAGAGTGACGAGCGCAGGCGCAGCCCGCTGCGGGAGACGAAGGCGAGGGACGAAGCCGGAGTCGTACGCAGAGGGCGGAGCCGGACCGCGAGGTGTCGTACAGTCCGAACGCGAATGAGTGACTCACTATGACGAGCACCAAGGAAACGATCGATCCGGTGATCTTTGCGGCAGACGGCGTTGTTGACTGGAAGGCGGAAGCGGATGCGCGTGGCCCATACATCACGAAGATCGCGATCGGGAAGCTCGGCTCGGACGACGACAGAGCAAAAGTGGCGGGCGCAGCGATTCCGACCGACCTCGCGACGCTCTTCCCGCAGCTCACCCACCTCTACCTCTGGAACGTCATCGAACTAAATTGTCTTCCGCAGCTCCCCCCGGCGTTGAAGTGCCTCGATGTTCGCGATGGTCCCGATCTCGCTCGCCTCACGACGATTGGTCAGCGTCTGCCGGTGAGTCTCGACACCTTGATTGTCGAGCGCTGCCAGGCGTTAGCGATCGAGCGCGAACAGGTGCAAGGTCTGGCGGCACTCCAAGATGTGAGTCTGCGCGGCTGTCTGGTGACCGACGATGTCTTGAAAGAGCTGCTGGCCGGAGCGCAGCGGCTTCGTTTCCTCGACGCACGTGATTGTCAGAGGCTCACCCGCATCGATCGCTGGCCGCCGAAAATCGTCGACATCCGACTCGACGGTTGCCAAGCTCTGAAAATCTTGCCGGGGCGATGGCCTGCGTCGCTTCGTCGGATCGGACTTCGTCGAGCCCGCGCGATTCAAGTCATTCCTGATTTTCCGCCGTCGCTCGACTACATCGATCTTGCGTTTACCGAGTCACTGAAGGCACTTCCCCGCCAGCGGGGAACGCCACGCACGCTTTTTCTCTTCGGTAGTGGCGTGCTCGTGCCGCCCGCGTCCGAGCACGGCAAAACAGCCGAAACCAATGTGGCCGAGCGCACGGACTCGTTCTTCAGCGACGTCGAGTTGACGGGCACCGGGCACGTGCGGCGCTGCAAGGTGTTAGTACTCGGCAACGGCGATGCCGGGAAGACTTGTCTCTCTCTTGCGATTGATCCGGCCAAGGATCCCCGCGAGGCGAAACGGTTTGGTAGCACCCACGGGGTTCAGCTCCGGGATTGGCTGATCGATGCGGATATCGACCAGCAGCGCGAGGCAGTGCATGTCCACCTGTGGGACTTCGGAGGGCAGGAGATTTACCACAACACCCACAGCCTGTTCATGGGCAAGGGTGCGGTGTTTGTCGTCGTGTGGAAGCCCGAGCAGGACGGTGAGCAGCCGCAGCACTCCGGGCGCGGATATCAGGATGAGTGGCGGCGGTTGCAATATTGGATCGACTTCATTCGGCTCGCCTGTCCACACAGTCCGCGCATTGCCGTGATCTGCTCGCACCATCCACAACGCACCGATGAGCTTGTTGACCGCTTCAGGAGCGAGCTCCGGCCGCAGGACGCTGAGGTCTGTGCCCTCTTCTTTGTCGATTCGCTCGAACGCACAGGAGAGATCGAGGAATTGCGGAAGTGGATCAGGGACGAGGTGCAGGACGTTGTTGCCACGCAAGGCACGGCCGTTCCGACCTATTGGGAAGTGGCGCAAGAGATGGTGGAGGGTTGGTTGCAGCGGCTATCGCACGACGCGACCTTTGCGGCGGGTCACAACCAGATCGACCGCGATCGCTTCCGCGATCTGCTCACCGAGACGATCAACGACGCAGTCAGCAACGACACCGAGAGGCGGTTGGCGACGCTGGATCAGGCGATCAAGTCCGGCGAGTTTGCGCTCGACGACGACCGGGTTCGCCGGACGCTGGAATTCCTAACCAACAGCGGCTGGCTCTATTGGGATCCCGAGCTGATCGAAGGACGAGTGATCGTGGGACAGCAGTGGGCGCTCGATGGCATCTATGCCGTACTGGACCGTCGGCCGGGAATCGCGAACTATGACGAGCTATTGCGCCGTCGAGGGCGCTTCTCTCAGTCCTACCTGAACATGCTCTGCTGGGCTAACAAGTACACGGAGAAGGAGCAATCGCTTCTGTGTTCGTTCATGGTGCGCTGTGGCGTGGCATTCCGGCTGCGGAGGGCGGAAGACGCGTGGCGCGATGAGGACGTCTACGCGACTTTCGAACACCTACCGGACGCCGGAGAGCTGAGCCTTAGGCGAAAGTTCGAACGGTGTGTCGCAGGCACGGATGCTCGACGTAAGTTGATCAAGGACGAGCGGCTCCATCGCCTGCATTGGCAAGCGTTTCTGACGGATGCTGGCGATGAATTTGGCGGATCAGCCGATTACGCCAATGATGGTTTCTACGTCGAATCGAAGGAAGGCAACCACGCGTTCATCTCGGCTCACTTCGACGCCGATGGCTTGGGAGGCGAGATCGAGGTGCGAGTTGCGGGCGAGAAAGCAGACGATCTGCTCGACTCTGCGATCGCGCGGCTTCAACGGTTCCTTCCCTCCGACGACGCCAGGGCTGTCGGCCGTTCTCGCGCGGACTCGCCGCATGATGCCTCACTCGGCACCAAGAGCGTCGCGCCACGCGTCTTCATCAGCTATGCGTGGGACTATGCGCCGGAACTCGGCAAGCCAGCTCCGACGGTGCCCTACGAGGCGCCGGTGAACGCCATAGAAAAGCTGCTTCTGACGCTTCCGGTCAGGCCGGTGCGCGATCGAAGCGTGAACAAGCAGGGCGTCGACCTTCGTGTCTTCATGCTTGAGGCATCGCGCTCCGACTTTGTGATCATCGTTCACAGCGACAAATACCTAGAGTCGCCGAATTGCATTTTCGAACTAAAGGCGCTCTTCGATGAGCTGACGGACGAGGAAGCGAAGAGCTTCGCCAAGGTGGCAATTCCGATCGAGCATCCGACGAGCGGGATTGCTGACCGAGAGCGCCTTGAGAAGTACCTGCAGCACTGGACGAACTATCAGGGTGAAGTGCCGCAACGACTTGGTTGGGAGAAAGCCGAACTCATCGACTTCGCGAAAGGTGCCGTCCGCGGCTTCAGTAAGCGAATCAGTGGGTGCCTTGACATCAACATCCGCTGGAAAGGGGACGGTCGGGCGGCGCTCGCTGCTATCGAAAGCAGACTCCCTAGGCGCGCGTAGGCGCCGTGCAGATCGTGTGGCAGGTCCAGCGCTGAGCGATCGCACATTTGTTAGAAGTTTGCGAAGTGCTTCGCATCAACCACCTTCACTGCTGCCTTGGCGCCGACCTCCGCCAGGTCATCGAGGAACTCAATGCTGTCCATCTGTTGCACGTCTTTCGACTTGCACTGATCGACGTGAAGCGATGCCAGTCCCATGGGCGAAAGGTCGGCGTCGTAGCGCACGTATGTGAAGAGCTTCTTCGCGGCCTCGCCAATCGGCTTGCAGGAGTGGAGTGAGCCAACCTCGCGGTCGAGTTCCGGTCCGGCAAGGCAGTTCCCGAACGCACGGCAGAGCAGGTCCTGTTCACGCGCCGCCGCGTACATCAGGGCGCCAGCAACGCCAAGATGATCGGCAAGCCACATCTGGTTCGCGGTCTTGTCCGAGACAGCGGCGGCGCTACCCGTAC
>JAWXCC010000201.1:0-4858 GCA_034440475.1 Phycisphaerae bacterium
CCCCCTCCCCCAATGCTCTGCATTGGGGGAGGATGCAAGAGGCCTAACACTCCGAGCATGCGACCCCGCTGCATCCTCCCCCAATGCAGAGCATTGGGGGAGGATGCAAGATGCCTAACACTCAGTCGGGCGCATTATTCTGTCCACGATGCTCTGCGGGAGCCGGCCTGCAAAGTCTCAATGAAGGCTCCCCGCCGATGTAGATGGGACGGGCGCGCAACCGTCACGGCTCCGCAGGCCGGTCCAGCGCCTCAAGCCGCTCGCGGGCCCGCGTCCGTTCGGCTGGCGCCGCCTTCGGGCTCGACTCAAGCAGGCGCAACGCTTCGGTCAGATGCCTGCGGGCAGCGTCGATTTCGCCAGCGTTCGCGAGACAACCTCCCAGCACCCGGCGTCCTTGCTGCCAACCAACCGCATATAGGCCTCGTTGACGAGCGCCGTCGGTTGGAGGGCGTGATCGCGCCGCTCCTTGGACATCTCCCGACGAGCCAGTTCCCGCAGTTTGTCGAAGAGAAGCGCAGCGAGATCCCTCACGGCCTTGGCATCGCGCGACTAGTTCGTCCACAGGGCCTCAGCGCTCTGCGAGTTCCCCGCGACCCGGACGATTTCTGACCGGCACCGGGTTGTAAGAGCGCAAAAGCATACGAAAGGGGCAAGTTTCATGTCCGTGAGGACGCGACATCGCCTCGTTTGGAGCAGCTATGAACCTTCGAAATACCTTCCTCTTCGCGACTGCGGTGGTCCTCTCCGGCGCGAACCTCGTTCACGCCGACGCGACCTACTCGTGGCGCTACTACCGGCCCGGCAACACCGGCATTCAAGGGGACTACAACGAGTCAATGTTCATCGACTCGGATGGCGATCCGTGGATCGGTGGATACAACCCCGCTTTCGAGGAGGGCGGTGTTGCAAAATTCATTCAGGCCGAGAACCGCTGGATCAACCTGTCGAACGTCGATTACCCGGTGATCGGACATCCTGACGACGTCGGCACGACGCGGGTGAGCGACATGGTTGCGGACGGGCTGGGGCACCTCTGGCTCGGTACGTGGCGCGGTGCACTTCGAATGGACCTCGCAACCGGTGGCAGTTCGCTCGTGAAATACAGCGGTCAGAACTCGCCGCTTCCCGGCGGGCTCACGCGGGATGTGACGCTCGCGCCTGACGGCACGATCTGGTTCTCCGCAGAGTCAACCAGTTGGGGCGATGGCGGCCTGACCCGTTACAACCAGACGACCAACGTGTGGACAAACTTCCCCGGCCATGGCGGCGGCAAGATTGCAGCGCAGCCTCAGCCGCGCGGCGGATACTACCTATGGACCGCGACAGGCGGCTTCAACGGCATGTCGCGCTGGGACAGCACGACAAACATCTGGAAGAACTATCCGTTCGCGTCCGGACAACCGGCGGCGCTGGTGTCGCTGGATTCGACGGACGATGCGGGCAACGTGTGGATGATGCGCTGGATCGGCAATCAGGGCGTGCAGAAGCTCGATTGCATTCGCCCCGACGGCACGTGGGTTTCGCCCGCGCTGCCGCCGCAGAATCCAGTCGTTGCGGTTGCGGCGCTCCGCGCGTTTGGCACGATGCAGGCGCTCATGGTCGACGGTTACGCGCATCTCTACCGATTCGACGGATCATCGTGGACTAACTTGGGTCTAGTGCCTCACGACGGTTTCATCGATGACCTAGACATCGACGCCGCGGGCAACGTCTGGCTGTGCGGAACGGGAACCGGAGGAGCACTTCGTCGAGATGCCCGGACGGGCGATTGGCCGCGCTATCGCGTCACCAACACCAGCCAGTTCGACTTCTTCAACAACGACATAGCGATTGACGAGCAGTCGGGCGACATCTATGCGTGCGCCAATGCCTCGTCGGGGATCGGCGGGATGGTTCGATTCGACGGCGTTCGGTGGACCGGCTTCGTGAATGAGTTGGGGTACGGGCTGACGGCGCCGTGGCCCTTCCTCGGGGCGCCCACCAGTGAAGCCGTCTATGTTCGACCTTCCAACGGCTTCGTCGTCGCCAACCCGATCAACAGTTTCACCCACGAGTTTGACGGGACATCGTGGACGCCGATTCCGGGCGGCGCAGATCAGGTCGAGCAGTACGTCGAAGACTCGCTCGGCCGCCTGTGGGGAATGGGCCACTACGGCGGCATGGGAATCTACGAGGACGGCGGCTTCACGCTGGTCGACACTGGTGGGTGGAGCGGACGACTCCAGCGCGATCCAGATCGACCCGGAACCGTCTGGGCCAATGAGGAGTGGAGAATCCTGCGCACTGACGGCGCGTACAGCTTCGCGCGGACCGCCGAGGATTTTTCTACTCCTAGTGTCGCACTCGAGACGTTCGGAGGACTCGCTGTTGACCACGATGGCGCGGCGTGGGTGGGATGCACACTCCACAACCGCAGCGGAACGATCGGCTCTGGACTCATTCGTATCGACGCCGACACCGGCACCCACACCCTGCTGAATTCCTTCGACGGCTGGCCCTTCCCGGGAGAGTTTGTCTACCCGCTGCGGGTCACGCCGGACGGGAAGCTCTGGATGGCATACGAAGGGGGACAGTTCCCTGATTTTGTGCGCGGCCTTTGCTGGTACGACGGCACCAACGTCGGCGATTTCCCCGCACCGCCGAATGGCGAGCCGCAATGGGGCGGGCTGCCGCATGCGGCGATCAAGGACATGGAGATCAAGATCGTTCCCAACGGCTACGAACTCTGGATGAGCTGCCTGAGCCGCGGCATCGCGGTGCTCACCGTCACGCCATCGACGGCAGTTCCCAGTGACCTCAACGGCGACGGCGCGGTGGGCGCAAGTGACTTGGCAATGCTGTTTGGGGCGTGGTCGTGATGAGCAGTACTCGCGCAGCCAATGCAAACGAACTTCAAAGGAAACTAGTCATGACTCGACGTGAACTTGGAACAACCTCCACCTTGCGCGCGACGCGCCCCAGCCGCGTGACCGCGGCAACCTTGGCCATCGGCGGATGCATCGCTCTTGCCTCTGCGGTCTCCGCGTCGCCATCAGACTCTTCTCTCAACGTGCCTTGGCAAGTCACCATCACCGATCTTGGCTTGCTTCCCGGCGGCATCTACTCGTCGGGCTACGCAGTCAACGACACCGGCAAGATCACCGGCACTGCCTACGACTCAACGGGTGCGCTGACGAACGTCCAGTGGGTCAACGGTGAGATCTCGATCATGCCGGGCTTCGATCCGTCCGGCGCGTCGATCCCTGAGGATCTGAACGACGCGGGTGAAGGCGCCGGGCGCTTGGTCATCGGCGTGTTCCTCTCCTACGGCATCTACTGGGACAGCCAGAACAACGCCTTCGCCTGCGAGGGCCTGCCCGGCGGCGGCTCCAGTCTCACGAAGGCCCACGGAATCAACGCATCGGGGCAGGTCACAGGCATCGCCAAAGAGGGCTCGCCTAACTTCTTCGGTCACGCGGTCGTCTGGCTTAAGAACGCACTTCAGTCCGATCTCGGCTTCATGGGCGGCGGCACCTACTCTGAGGCCTATGGCATCAACGACCTCGGCCACGTCGTCGGCGTGGCGGCAATCGCGAACACCAATCAGCATGCCTTCCTTTGGCAGAACGGCCAGTACACCGACCTCAGCACTTGGTCGGGCGGCACGTCAAACTCGAAGGCGTACGCGATCAACAACCAAGGGGTCATCGTCGGCCTGAACAACAACGTCGCCTCGCGCTGGCAGAACGGTTCGGTGTCGCCGCTGCCGATGCCGCCGGGCGTCTCGGCCTTCGCGCCGGCCATCGACATCAACGACGCGGGCGACATCATCGCGACCGCCACGAAAGTATTCCCGATCGAAGTCGGCGTCCTCTGGCGAAACGGCGAAGCCATCGCCCTTGGCACGCTGCCCGGCGGCACGATCAGCCGAGCGCGGCGCATCAACGCCGCGGGTGAGATCGTCGGCGAAGCGAACGCAGCGAACGGAAACTTTCACGCCGTGAAGTGGACGGTCACGCTCATCGCTCCGCCATGTCCGGCGGACATCAACGGAAGCGGCACCGTCGACGCCGCTGACTTGTCTGTGTTGCTCGGAGCGTGGGGCAGTGCGAACGTCGCAGCCGATGTGAACGACGACGGCACGGTGAACGCCGCCGACCTCAGCGTGCTGCTTGGGGCGTGGGGAGGGTGTGGGAGTTGAGGGGAGAACGGCGCGTGATGGCCATGGGAGCGCCTGACCGTGCGGCGCTCGATGGGTCACGCATTCGCTTCGACGCCTTCACGTTCCCACACCGAGTACTTCAACAAGCTCGGCGACGACTTGAAGCGTTCCGCCATCCTCGCCGGTCAGGACGATGGGCTCGAAGTTTGGATTGATGGGCTTCAGCACAACGCGCACTTGGCGCGATGAGTCGCCCTGATTCACCTTCACGCTCTCGTAACGCTTGATCGTGTAGCGCTGCCCGGTCTCCGAGTCAGCGCCATCGCGGAGCTGAACAAGAACCGTCTTGCCCTCTCGAGTGCCTTCGACTGGTGCCGCAAAGAGGCAGTACGCGCCGTCCGGGATTCTCGGCTCCATCGACTTGCCAATGACTTGAGCGACGAACATGCCGCGGCGCAAGCGGCGCTTCGTATCCACTGCTGCCCATTGGAACCCATCATCTTCGAGGTGCTGCGGGTCGCTGAACGCGCCGGCCGCTGCCCTCAGCGGGACGAGCGGTACGCACGTCATGTATCGCTCCTTGGGACCGGGTTCGACAAGCCTCACATTCGACGGGAGCTTGCGGGGTTCACTGAGTGGAGCGTGCTCAACTCCGTCGTTACTTCGCAGCCGTCGATACGCCTCCGACGCCATCCAAGTCGTCACGATCTTCTGGAA
>JAWXCC010000202.1:0-13624 GCA_034440475.1 Phycisphaerae bacterium
GACACAACGGCCACACCCACTCGAATGCAGCTCAGCGGTCAGCGCTTGCGCGCTGAATGCTCGACCAAAACGTCAGTCCGAGGAGCGTCGTGCGCCTTGAGGCCGCATCTAGAGTTGGCGGGGCAGGCGCAAAGGTGTGTCCACGATGCGTTCCCCACGCAGCAGCGGCTTTGGCTGCCTCACTAGTAATTAACCCGCACCGAGCGGGTGTATCCGCCGCATTAGGCTGGTCAGCCTAACACCGCAGCCTATTTCCGCTGGAACCGGCTAACCGCAAGAAGAGTACCGAGTTGTGAGACGCGACGACATTGCCTCGACCCGAAATAGGCTGCGAAACGAGCTGCATAACGAGCGAACGGGAGCGGCCTCACCCATACCCGCACTCGCCCGCTGCATCGCCCCTCGGCCATCCCAACCCGCGCTGGCGAGTTCGCCGATGGCTCAAGCCGCGGGACAGCGTCCTGATCGGGTACGCCAAATGCTCAACCCGACCGTTGCCGCGGGAGCACGTCGGCCGCAGGCTGCTCCGGCCAACCCTTGGCGGTACTCCGTCTTTTGACGTCGGGCTCCTTACCAGTTGCGTGGTTCGTTCGGGGTGCTCTTCAGGCTGCCTTGCCGCCGCCATCAAGAGGATCGCCATGAACAGCATGAACAGCATGAACAGCTTGAACAGCACCACCACGTCCACACTTCGCCGCATCGAGCCGTCGTTTGTGCCGCAGAACGCGGCTGACACGGAGCAGCGATTCCGCCCGATTCCGCAGGTTGCCGCATCTACGTTCGTCGTCGGCATCGCCGCTGTCGCCGCGGGGGCGTCACTGGCCGTCGATGTCTCGGTGGGCACGCTCGAATGGCCGCGGCTCGCCGCCGCTCTGGGCGCGTGCGCGATGACAGTCGGCGGCGTGCAGCTCATTCGAGCGATCAGGATGCTGCACGAGGGGCTTGCGGCAATCTCCGACCGCTTAGGACCGATTGCCTCACTGGTGGCCGCTGCGTCCGAGACCCGGCGCTCCGACTCAGAACGCGGTGCCCGTTCGCGGGCGGACGGCGCCGGCTCGGACCTCCCGGACCTCGACATCGAAAGCGCAGCGTGGGTGCAGATCCTTCTCGTCGGCGTCGCGCTGATCGCGGTTCTCATCGGCACCACATCGTTTCCCAGCCGCTTCCCCTGGCAAGTGCTGGTGCCCGTCGCCGCGACTGCCTGGCCCGCTGTCGTACGACTCTGGGCCGCGCGAATGCGGCAGGCGCAGTCGTTCGCTGGCGAACGGTTGCTGCGCGAGCGTGTCGCGAAGGAGGCGATTGATCGCTACGTCCGAAGCTAACATGTGCGCGGTCACGGACGGGCCGAATTCGCGCCCACGGTTGCGACCGCAGCGAGATCGCCGCATCGGTATCCATGTGCGAGGCTCACAGATTCCTCATTCGAAGTGCGCGCGGCTCTCAAACGATCGAAACATGGTGAAGCGAACCTTCCGCTCGGAGGTTCGCATGTCCCACGATCGTCACTTTCGTACTCGCGTCGCTCTTGCGTTCGGCCTTTCAGCGGCAGCCAGCCGCGTTGTCGCCGCGCTGCCACCGGTTCAGGTCGGTGACCTCACGACGTCATCGGCTGTCGTAACGGTCGATGGGGCCGCCGCGGTCACCTTCGAATGGGCACTCGCCGCGCAGCCGAATGTCGTGATCGGCTCGGCGCGGGCAACGTCGCCTTCGCCAAATTCGCCAGCAAAAGGCGTCCTCTTCGGCCTGCTTCCCGGAACCGCGTACGTCGTACGCGCGACGTCCATCGACGACGCGTCGCCGCTCTCCTCGTTCGCGACGTTGCGCCCAACCGGTCGACCTGGATTTCGCCTTGGCGTATCCGGCGATTGGCGCGGCGAGCTGGCGCCGTACCCCGCCGTTGCCAACGCCGATGAGCGCGGCCTCGATCTCTTCGTCCGCCTCGGCGACACGATCTACGCGGACTATGCGTCGCCCGACGTCTTCATGCCGCAGTGCTTTTCGCTCGATGAATACGGGCTCAAGCATCGCGAGGTGTACTCGCCTCGCTACGGACTCGACGCCTGGGGAGACCTAGCGAAGACCACGCCGTCGTTGGCCACCATCGACGACCATGAGGTAACGAACGATTTCTCGGGTGGCGACTTCACCACGGATCCGATTTACCGAGCCGTGCCGGCTGCGCTCGAGACGCCTCAGCTCCTCGACAACGATCGAGGGGGCGAAGCGGACGCCGACGATCCGGCCATCTGGGTGCATCCGACCGACGCGTCGCTGAGCCGCGTGATAGCCGTCGCCAAGAACGGCGGATTGCGGGTATACGACCTCAGCGGCAATCTCATTCAGGCCGTTGCACCGAGTTCGATCCGCTACAACAACGTTGACATCCTCACCGGCGTAATGTTAGACGGCAGAGCAGCCGACCTCGCCGTGGTAAGTGATCGTCGCAACGACCTCATGGTCTTCTTCCGGATCGATCCGAGTTCAGGAACGGTGACGGACGTGACGGCGCCTGGGTTGCCGCGGGTCTTTCCCGAACAGGACGTGGGCGAGCAGGAGACCGCATACGGGGTCGGAACCGTGACGCGTTCCGATGGCAAGGCCTACGCCTTCGTGAGTCGTCGCAGCACGCCGATCGTTCGCCAACTGGAGATCGTGGCTCTTGGTGCGACCGTCGGCTGGGTGTCGGTGCGCGACATTGTCCTTCCGGCGGACTTCGACGGTTGGGTGCCGGAGAATCCGCAAGTCGAAGGCATCGTCGTTGATGCCTTTCACGATGTTGCATACTTGGGGCAAGAGCAAGTCGGCTTCTGGCGAGTCTCCGCCGATCCGGCCTCGGCGGATTTTCCGGTGCTCGTTGATCGAGTTCGTGATTTCGGCGGCCTCGCCCGCCCCGGCACCTGGCTCACTGCCGACGTCGAAGGGCTGACCCTTGCCGATTTCGGCAGCGGTTCCGGCGACTTGGTTGTCTCCAGCCAAGGTGACTCGACGTTCGCCATCTACGACCGTATGACGAACGAGAAGGTTGGCCGATTCGCTATCGGCGGCGGCGCTGTCGACGCGGTTGAAGAGTGCGACGGGGCGGCCGTTTCGACGTACACCTTTGGCGGTGCGTGGCCAGGAGGCCTGCTCGTCGTGCAAGACGGCAATGATCTGCCTTCTGTGCTCGAAGAGGACGACGGCGAGATCGTCAACGTCGCACGCTCGTTCAAGTATGTCTCGTACGCCGATGTTCGCGCTTCGGC
The DNA here is from genome assembly GCA_034440475.1 of Phycisphaerae bacterium. Taxonomy (GTDB): domain Bacteria; phylum Planctomycetota; class Phycisphaerae; order Phycisphaerales; family SM1A02; genus JAEUIT01. The sequence goes on from JAWXCC010000202.1 coordinate 3,243, forward strand.
GCTGTCACGCCAGATTCGGGTGAACGAATCGCCGCTGTACGTGGCGGGACTGACGGCGTTCAACGAGTGGAATCCGCTTGATCCGCAGGTCTGGCAGGGCACCGGCGATCCGCGCGTCGATGGGCGACCGAAGCTCTACCGCGCTCAGACGCACGGCAAAGACGCAGCGGTGTTCGTGCTCGACGCCCGCAGCTTCCGCGACCCGGCACTGCCCTCCGCGAACCCTTTGGATCCGGCGTCGGTGTTTGCCTTCTTGGTGCAATCGTTCAACCCGACGCGGACGATGCTCGGCAAGCCTCAACTGCAACAGCTCAAGTCAGATCTTCTCGCGGCCCAAGCAGCCGGAGTCACGTGGAAATTCGTGCTGGTGCCGGAACCCATTCAGAATCTCGGCGTGGTCGGCGCAGGCGATCGGTTCGAGGGATACGCAGCCGAACGAACGGAGCTGCTCGCTTTCATCGACTCGGCGAACATCGAGAACGTCGTCTTCGTGGCGGCCGACATTCACGGCACGCTGGTGAACAACGTGAGCTATCAATTCGGACCGGGGCAGCCCCAGATCGCGACCGATACGTGGGAGATCTCAACCGGCTCCGTGGCTTTCGACGCTCCCTTCGGACCGACGGTGATGGGCCTCGCGTTCGCGTTAGGGCTGGTCAGTGAAGCGGACTACCTCCAGTACCTTGCCGCACCGACGTTCGTTCAAGACGCAGTCATCGGTGCGATCGTCAACACGCAACTGTTAGCTCTCGGCTACGACCCGCTTGGGCTTGAAGGAAGCGCGATTCAGGCATCATTCGTGCTCGGCGGGCCGATCGCCACGCATGTCTTCGGATGGACCGAGTTTGACGTAACACCCGGGAGCAAGCAACTCACCGTGACGACCTACGGCATCGAACCGTACACGTTTGCGGATCTGCTCGCCGACCCGGCAGCGATCGTCGCCCGCACTCCGACGCCCGTCAGCCAGTTCGTCGTGAGCGCGGTCGGGGTGCCCTGCGTCAGCGACCTGAACGAAGACGGCTCAGTGAGCGGACAGGATCTTGGCACACTCCTCGGAGCATGGGGTTCGAGTGATCCGGCACTCGACCTCGATGGCTCAGGCTTCGTCGATGCAGGCGACTTGGCGATCCTCATCGGCATGTGGGGCGGTTGTTAGTGGGTCACGTCACGCGATCCGCTCGGTGAGAAGAGAGAGAGCCGCTGCCTCACACACACGGCGGTCGCTTGGAGCCATACCAAGCGACCGCCGTTGTCGTTGCGCTCGCGCTGCGGACCTCACGTGGCAGGGGTAGTACGGTAGTCGCCAAAACGCGCGGAACAGCTGAACCTGTGTGACCAGTAGTTTCAGTAGTTTCTCTTGCTCCACACTTGCAGCCGGTGAGATGGACTCCATGTTCACTGCAGTTTCACCGCAGCGACGATCGATGTTCCGCGTCCAACGAAAAGGCCCGCGACGATCGTCGCGGGCCCTTTGTTAGTCGATGCTGAGCGCGTCGTCGAAGTCGTATTACTTCGCGGTGCCCGTCGTCCCGCCTTCATATTTCGCGAGCGTTGCCTTCATGCTCTCGGCCATCGGGCCGTCCTTCACGAGTTCGCACGCTTTCTTCTGCAATTCGATGGCCTTCGCCTTGTCGCCCTTCTCCCAGTAGCAGCGAGCGAGCGTGTCGATGATCGCGCCGTCCTTGGCGTCGCCTGCGGCCACGGCCTTCGTCGCGATATCGAGTGCGAGAGCTGTATCGCGCGGTTCGATGCCGGGCGTGTCGATGATCGTCCACGCCAGCTCGTTAAGCATCGCAGCGTTTGATTCGTTCTTTGCTGCGAGTTCCTTCGCGATCGCGTAGCCCTCGGTCGGCCGGTTCGCCTTCGTGAGCAGCACCTTCATCTTCTGCATGGAGACGCCGGCGCTGTCAGGGTTCGCGGCGAGCATGCCGTCGTAGATTTTGATGACCCTGTCCCAGTCGCCCTTCTGCTGTGCTTCACGAAGTTCGCCCATCGCGGCGCGCTGCGCCTTCTCGCCGGCCACATCGGCGTCAAACTTCTTCTTGTATACAGCCGAGTCCCACGTTCCCTTGTTGACTTGCTCGATGACCTCGTCCAGTTGGCTCATCGGGTGACCGATCCATTCGATCTTCCCTGTCTTGCCGATCACGAACGCGGTAGGAATGCCGCCCTGGCTTGCGCCCTTCATGTACGACACATAGGTCGACCGGTCGGGGTCGGTCGCGACGGTGTAGCGCATCTTTGACTTCCATTCGTCCTTCGCGAGGAAGCCCTTCACCGTGTCGAGCGGTTCGTCGCTGACGCCGATGAACGTGACGCCATAGTCCTTGAAGCGATCGTTCATCTCGCTCAGATGCGGGATGCTCGTCTTGCAGGGGCCGCACCAGGTGGCCCAGAACTCCAGAACAGTGACCTTGCCCGGCTCGAACGCTGCGACCTTGTTGCCTTGCACCCACTCCGCAATGTCGTAAGCAGGAGCGGCGTCGCCGATCGTCAGCGGCTTCACATCGGCTACAGGCGTCCCGTCCTTAGGAACGGCGGGCTTGGCGGGCGTCGCGGGAACGACCTGCGGTTTCTCCTTCGTATCGGCGGGCTGTTGAGCAAGCGCGACCGAACTCGCAACAAAGAACGGCAGGGTAGCGAGGCAAAGCGTCACTCTGTTCATGCGGGTCTCCTAGGCGTGGCTGACTACAAGATGTGCGGCCAATCCGCGAAGCCGAGTGTACCCACGCACCCTTCTTGAGTTCCGTAGACTGCCCGCGATGCCTGACTCATCCGCGTCCGAGGCCGTCCTCATCGACGGCAAGAAGCTCTCCGAAGAGATTCGCCGGGGTTTGGCCGCACGCGTTCAAGCGGAAGCTCGACCGGTTCGTCTCGACACCATTCTGGTCGGCGACGATCGATCTGCGTCGATCTACGCCGACAACCAAGCCAAGACGTGCGAGCAAGTGGGAATCGAATACGTGCTGCATCGGCTTCCGACGGGCTCGGGGTTCGACGAGATCGCTGGGCGAGTGCTGCTCCTCAACGTAAACGAGGCGGTGCGAGCGCTCATGCTCCACCTGCCGCTCCCACCCGACGTGGACACCGAGCGTGTGCAGTCGTTGATTGCGCCGGAAAAGGATGTCGAAGGGGTCAACCCCGCGAACATCGGGAACGTCGTGTACGGACGCCGCAGTCTCGTTCCGTGCACCGCGCTCGCGACGCTGGAGATGATCGAGTGGACCCAGACTCCGCTGCGCGGCGCGCGGTGCGTGATCGTCGGCGCGAGCAACATCGTGGGGAAGCCGATTGCGGTTCTCTTGATGCGTTCCGAAGCCACGGTCATTTCCTGCAACAAGTACACGCGCGACCTCGCCGAACTCACGCGCAGTGCTGATGTACTCGTCGCCGCGGCCGGTGTACCTGGGCTCATTCGTGCGGACATGGTGAAGCCCGGCGCTGTCGTCGTTGATGTCGGCATCAATCGACTGAAGTTGCCCGACGGCAAGTCGATCACCGTTGGTGACGTCGCGTTCGACGAAGTGCGGCGCGTCGCCGGATTCCTCTCGCCGGTACCCGGAGGCGTCGGGCCACTCACGGTGACGATGCTGCTGCGCAACTGCGTCGAAGCAGCGAGCTAAGCTGGACGGTAAGTACTTGTTAGGCGATGCGCGAGCTTGCGTCGACATCGGCGGCGCAGCGCGAGGTGGAATGCACGCGCAGGGCAGGGGCGCGAAGCGCGGGACGAGTCTGGTGCCCGGCAGCCTCCTCTCAAGGCCGTGCGGCGCTGTCCGACACGAAATCCGCGTTCGCGCCCCATTCCCACGAGAACCCCTTTGGCGCTTCCGCTCGTGCCGCCCCCGCGGCGCAAACGAACATCGCTCCTAGAGGGGGCTTCCGAACGCGTGTTCCCTTCCCACGTTCGGTCCCGAAGGGTTCAGAAATTCGCTCGAACCGGTCCCCTTTCCGTTCGACCTCCGCCCCGCTGCGGGCCAGCTTCCCGCTCGTTTGAACCCGCAATCCGCCGAAGCTCCTCTCGACCTCGACGGAATGGCCCTCGCCCGCTCGTCGGCGCGAACGGGCGGGACCTCTACCCGAACGTTGGCCTTGGACGATCCAGTCCGTCTACGCGAGAGCGCCGCCGATCGGCCGCCCAAGCGTGTGGCCAGCGCGGGCGTCCGTGCCTCTCTGATTCGGAGCGAGCCGCGCAGACCACCACCGAGAACGGCGTCCGCGACTGCGCTTTGGTGCTGGCAAACCGTGGATTTCTTTTCAAGAGACTTCGCTGCTGCCCGTACGCTGCCTTGCCATGGAGGCTTCGGATCAGATGGGTGGCAGTGTTGGACTCGCTGGCACTAACACGATTTTGCTTCGCGAGACCCGTGAGGGCGAGCTCGGGGCGCGAGACCGACTGTTTGATGCCGTCTACGACGACCTCAGGCGGCTCGCTCACTCGCAGCTCTCGAACCTCGGTCGGTCGGGCACGATCGAGGGCACTGCGCTGGTGCATTCCGCGTGCGAGCGGTTGCTCGGCAAAGGGCAACTCGACGCCGAAGACCGCAAGCACTTTTTCTTCTTGCTCTCACGGGCCATGCACGACGTGCTAGTCGAGCACATTCGTGCCGAAAACGCACTTCGCCGAGGTGGCGGTCATCAACGCGTGCCGCTCGTTGAGTTCGCGACCGACGGACAGATGGTCCGCCTCGATCTCCTCGCTGTGCATGAGGCGATCGAGGAACTGCGTGGCGTCGATGCCCAGGCGGCCCAAGTCGTCCAACTCCGGTTCTTTGCGGGGAGAACCTTGGAGCAATGCGAAGAGTTGATGGGTGTGTCCTTCGCCATGGTACGGCGCCATTGGGACTACGCGAAAGCCTGGCTTCATGAGCGACTCAGTCGCGGAAGCCCGTCGTGACTCTCGTTGCACTTTCCGGAGATTCCCCAGTTTTTGCGCGCAAGTTCAAGGCTGAACCGCGGTATTAGATGTTTGGAGACTGCGCCAGATGGGCGTGGCAACCACAGGAGATCGAATCGTGCAGCAAACGCTCCACGAAAAGGAAGTCTTCGCGGCGGCGCTGGCACTCGAGGGTGCGGAGCGGGAGCGATACCTTCGCGCTTTGAGCGCGGACGATTCGTTCCGCCTCCGCATTGACGCGCTGCTTCGGCACTACGCCGAGGCGGGGGACGGGCTTTTTCTTCGTCGAGCCGAACGGCCCCTCGACTCGGGGGCGAGTGACTCGGAGACTCGTGACTCCGGGCGTGGTAGCGACAGCGGTCGGCCAAGCAATGGACTTCCGGAAGGCATGCCCGAACGGATCGGCGAATTCATCATTCTGCGGCGCATAGGCGTCGGTGGAATGGGATCGGTGTATCTCGCCGAGGACACGGTGCTCGACCGTCAGGTCGCGCTGAAGGTCCTCGCACCGCATCTCCTCGCGTCCGAAGACGCACTCGCGCGCTTCCGGCAAGAGGCCCGAGCTGCTGCGAATGTCGCGCACCCGAGCATCGTTCCAGTATTTCGACTCGCAGTCGACGGTGATCGACACTACATCGTGAGCGAGTTCGTCGATGGACCGACGTTGTCCAAGGTCTTCGAAGGTGAACGTGGACGGCGTGCCTTGGCCGCCGCGTCGAATGGCCGAACGAACAACGTCACCGCGTGGTATCGACGCGTTACTGAAATCGTCGCGACGATAGCGGAGGGGCTCGAGTGCTGTCATCGCGCGGGCATTGTGCATCGCGATGTTAAGCCATCGAACATCCTGCTCGACATCGAGCGAGGGCCGCGGCTGACTGACTTCGGCATCGCGAAACGGATCCCTGATTCCTCCAAGGGATTTGAGCCCACGTCCATTCTGGGTACCTGCCACTACATGAGTCCTGAGCAAGCGTCGACATCGAGCACGGTGATCGATCAGCGCAGCGACGTGTTCTCGCTTGGCGTCGTTCTTTACGAGGCGATCTCACTTCGTCGTCCGTTCGATGGCCGCGATGTGAGCGAGGTGCTTCGCGCGGTCGCATCGACCGATCCGCTCCGGCTGCGGACACTCGATCCCACACTGGCAAAGGACATTGAAACCATCTGCCAGAAGGCTCTCGAAAAAGAACCGGCGCGGCGCTACCAGACCGCGGCGCACATGGCAGCTGATCTTCGCTGCTGGCTCAGCGGCCGACCGATCTTGGCGCAGCCACCGGGGCTCGCGCGGCGAGCGCGGCGATGGGCGCGAGCGCACCGCCGCGGCGTTGGAATGGCGATTGCGACTGGACTTGTCGCGGTCTCCGGCGGACTCGCTTGGACCGTTTCCGCGTACCGCGACGCAAATTCCTCGTGGATTCACATCATCGCCCCGGCCGACAACTCCGCGGTTTTTGTGGAACTCGTCGACCAGAAGACATTCCAGTTGCCGAGTGCTCCGGAATCGCTCGGAGTAACGCCGCTCGATCCGGTTCGACTCGAACCAGGTCAATATCGAGTGACGCTCGTCGCACCGGGCGGCACTGCGTTCGTCGAGTGGAACGCGATCCTCTTCGTCACCGGACCAGAGAACACCGTCACGCTCCGCGCGGTGAATCCGGACGCCGATCTGCATGCGTTCAGTGCCGCGACGGACCTCGTTGGTGTCCTTCGCCCTACGGTTGAGGCGAGTGCCAACGGGACGTTCCTCGTTGATGCCGGCGCGTACCAGTTCGGCAGTTACGACGATCAAGCGATGCGCACGCACAAGCAGTCCGTCGAGCTCAAGGCATTCACGATGGACCGCCACGAAGTCTCGAATCGTGAGTACGCAGAGTTTATCGCGGCGTCCGGGCGCCCCGCGCCGCTCGTCTGGCGTGATGGGGCGCTCGATCCGGCGCTCGCTGAGCGTCCGGTCGTCGGTGTCTCGATAGAAGATGCCGAGGCATACGCACGATGGAAGGGCAAGCGCCTGCCGACCATGTTTGAATGGGAAGCCGCAGCTCGCGGACCCGACGGTCGGCGCTATCCATGGGTCGGCGCACCGCCGGCAAACCTCGCGGATTTGGAGTCGACCGCTGCCGACTTGCGCTCATCGCAGGCGCGGAGCTTCGATGTCGCGCGGTCGCAGTACATCGCGTCGACGCGCGACGCGAAATCGCCCGATCCGTTCGTGCCGGAAGCGAGCATGCAGCACGCGCTCGGCAACGTGCGTGAATTGACGGCGACGGTGATTGTTGCTTCGCGCGAGGGCGTCCTTCGTGGGCGATCGTGGGCCGATACGATCGAGTCGAACGACCTCACCGCTGATTGGACCTGTCCCATCGGCACCGTTTCGACAACGGACGGCTTTCGCTGTGCTAAATCGCAAGCATCCGCCAAGCTTCTACCCGCGAAATCCGTGCCGAATTCAACAACCCCGCTGCGACCCAGCGTGCCCTGATTTGAGTAACTGATGCCCTCATACCTGCTGGAGAATGGACGTCTCTATCTGAACTGCGCACCCCTCGGTAGCGCTCCCTCCAATGAGTTCGTCGCGCTCGCGGAGGTTGAACGAGAGTTAGAACCGGCGCTCAACGCTGAGTTCTCTACGAAGGTCGGCACACCGAGCGATGTTCTCGCGGGTTTCCGTGGCGATCTTGTGCTGAGCGCGGCGTCGCAGGCCGCGGCGGTGCAAGCGGCGACGGATCGGTTGACCGCGTCGATGCGAGCGGTTGCGCCAGCCGCCCGAACGGTTGATCTGGAGCACACGTCGCCCGTGCATTGGGTGCGCATCACGCCGACGTTTCACCAGATCATCGGTTATGTCTACGACAGTGCTGGCGGGCAACTCACGCACTGGTCGTACGACCATCCGAGGAAGCCGTTCCGCGGATACCTGTGTTTCGCATTTACGCTTCGCGAAGTGACCTCGACGACGTGACGCTCCACGTTGAGAACCACACCGGCGGCGACGCGTGCTTACTCGTCTTCAAGCATGGGCCGCTCGGTTCGGGGGAGCGCCTGGTTGTTCGAGCGGATGCGGAACTCGACGGAGTGCTGACGCGCTTCGGGTGCTGGTGCGGGTTGCTATTGACGCACGGCGTGCGGGTTGGAGCGGGTGTGACCATCGACGTCAACGCCAGCGTTGAACGCGCGTCGTTCGTCTACTCCACCGTGGCGGGGGAAGACCCGCGAGCGAGCGCCGTCCGCGCGATCGTACTGGCAGAATCGTCTTCACTCGATGCACTGCCGGAGAGTGATCCGCGCGGTCGCGCGGCGCGCATGTGGTGGTCGCTCGATGCGAACACGCATCCGGAGATGCTGTCGACACCATCGCGGCGTCCGCTCGCCCCATGGGAGCCGACAGTCGCAGAGATCGCGCTTCGCGTCGAAGCCGCGACGTACCTCGCCCGTTGGCTTGAGGCGCGCTCCGAGGCAAGGCGACACATGGAGTTCGCCGCATCAAGCACCATTGTGCGGGCTGCAGTGCGCGAGGCTGGCGACGCCGTTCGGTTCGGCGGTCGCGCGATCGTTGGTGAGCGCTGGATCGCGCCGATTGCCCAGGTGCTGCACCGAGCGATCGTCGCGTGGTATCCCGACGGCGGTACCGACGGGGTTCGCTTCGCCTGCGGCGCGTTCGCTGCCGGAACGCTGCAACTTGAGCGCGACATCCGACGCTTTGCCGCGCCGGCGCGCGGCGTCGCACTTTCGCAGGGTGGTCCTGACGGCTCGACCATCGCGCTGTTCGCCGAGTTCGCGTTTGCCGCAATCGACGAAGAGATTCGTCCTACGTTTTGGCTGTCGGCGCTCCCCGCATTCATTGGCATGTTGCCCGTTTTCCGCGCCGCGTTCGGCGCTGGTGCGCCGGTTACGCCGGAAGCATGGGGCGTTGTCTGCGAAGTGGCTCCAAGAGCGAGGATGGATGAAGCGACTATCTATTCGCTGATGGAGGAAACCGCTCGGCTCGGCGACCGCGTTGGGCTTGAACGCGCGCTGGGAAGAGAGCTTCGAGCGCTGGTCGCGTAGCGATGTCGTTGTCACTCGCGCTGTAGCGTGACGCGCGTTGTAGCGCCAGTTCGTACAGCGAGTTCATCGTGAAAATGCACCATCGCGCGCCCCGCTAGCGGCGACGGGGCGAGGTTCAGCCCACCGCGAGTTTCTTTCGTGCTTCTTCATATCGCGCGATTGTGTTTTGCACGACGTCCGCAGGTATCTCAGGGCCCGGCGGCGTCTTGTCCCAACGCTTTGCCGCGACGAGTTCGAGCAGATAGTTGCGAAGGTACTGCTTGTCGTAGCTCGGTTGATCGCGACCGGGCTGGTAGTGCTCGCGTGGCCAGTAGCGGCTTGAGTCAGGCGTTAACACCTCGTCGACGAGCAACAACTCTTCGCTCGGTGTTCCGTCGGCGTTCTGCGCAAAGCCAAACTCGAACTTCGTGTCGGCGAGGATGACCCCTTGACTCCACGCGTGCTCCGCGGCGGCCGCGTAGATCTCGACGGTCAACGCGCGAAGTCTCTCCATCAGGCCGCCGCCGACGAGCGCCGCGGCGCGATCAAAGCTGATGTTCTCGTCGTGACCCTGTTCTTCTTTAGTCGCCGGTGTAAAGATGGGCTGGGGCAGCTTCTCGCATTGCCGCAGTCCCTTCGGAAGGGCGATGCCGCACACCGTTCCGCTCGCTTGATACTCAGCCCAGCCGCTGCCTGCGAGATAGCCTCGCGCCACGCATTCGATCGGAACAACTTTCGCGCGACGACACAACATCATGCGACCCGCGATCAACGCGCGGTCGTCGTCGCTCAAACCGGGCACGTCGCGAGGATCGGTGGAGACGAGGTGATCGGGCAGCAGCGCGAGCTTGCGGAGGAATCGAAACCAGCCAAGCGAGAGAGCGGTGAGCAGCTTTCCCTTCCCGGGAATCGGTGTCGGCATGACGACGTCGAAGGCGCTGATTCGGTCCGACGCGATCACGAGTACTCGATCAGGTTTGCCGGTTGCACCGGGCACGCGGTAGAGGTCACGGACCTTGCCTTCGCGCCGATCAGGAAGAGGGAGGGCGGTTCGAAAAATTGGATGATCGGACATCGAGGCAGCACGATATCCGCCGAACGACCGCAGGCTTCGGGCGCCAGAAATTCGCCAGCGCCGCATGACCTTCCGCAATGCAGCGGTACACTGCCCGCCTCGGATGCGCGACCGCCCCGCACGGCGTTCGGGCTTCCCGTGCTTTCAAGTTCTGACTACATATTGGCGAGCAACTCCTGCTCGTTGTGAGAGATCGACGCGTGCCTCCGGGTCCGCCCAGCCTTCGTTTTCGCGTCTACGACCCCGGGTCCCTTGGCCCGGGCGCCGGGGCGGCTGCGCACCTGTTTGGTTCCGACGATCAGCCGATGCGCGGCGAGGTCACGATCGAGCCTGAAAAGCCGGTGAGTGGAGCGAAGCGGGCCGAGCGGGCCGAGCGGGCCGAGC
>JAWXCC010000203.1:0-7285 GCA_034440475.1 Phycisphaerae bacterium
CGCTGAATAGCTGCCCACCCTCTTGTACAACGTACGCATCGGCGTACAAGGAGACAAAACCTGCGACGCCAGTGCTTGAAATTGACGCGGCAAACGCCAGCGAGATCGCGAAGAGCGCGGCTACCGGCAAGTACGAGCGACTCGGCCTCATCATCGGAAGCATTTCTGGGCCGCACCCCACGCACCTCCCTTGGGGTAAAGTGTGGCAAGGACTTCTTGGTCGTATCGCGGAGACGTAACGGTGTCATCTCCGAGCGGCATTTGCGGAAGACATCGCAAAACCTTGTGCCTTCATTCACCAAGATCTGGCCGACCTCCCATGCGCGACGCACGAGCGGGTGGGCGCTGGCGTTTCCCGGACCCACGCACGTCACCTCCAGCGGAAAGGGACTCCGTCTGCCTTGGGTCGCGTGTTGCTCCCAACGCCAGTCCACACTCTTACGTCGCCTCGGCCCGCGCCGGCCGCTATCCGAACGGGTGCCGTTGCAACGGTGACGCGCACCGGTCCCGTTGCGCTACGCCTCACCCGAGTCACCCGCTGGGATGCGGGAGACGGCGGTTCACGCCGACCGACGCCTGAGGGTCGAAGCCGCTCTTGGCGAGCTCGATGACCTGACGCGCGACATCGGTCACCGGCGTGATCGAGCCCGCAACAATGAGCGCGTTGTCGCGCACTACGGCGGTGCCGTGACCGACGACGCCGCGGAGCGACGAGTCGTGATCGGCGAAGATGCCTATCTGCCCCTTGGGGATGTCGACATGCCATTCATGACATGCACCATTATCCGCGCCAAGCTCTTCTGGCCTTAGAAATTTGCGGCCTCGATTGACGGCGGACACCAGTAGCGGCGATCTGGGCGCCGGACATTCGCCGTCTGCTGGGCGCGAGCGCTGCCATCACCGCCAAGGTCCGTTCCGGGTCAGTTTATGAACTTGGATGTCCCGTCGTACCGCGATCGGCGAGGACGACTGCGCGGCGATAGACATCGAGCTTCTCGAAGAGGAAGGGCATTGCTGTTCAAGAAAGACCGTGCTGGTCGGTCCGTGCGCGGCGAGAATCAAGAAAGCAGAGAAAGAGCAGCAGAGCAGCCGTGGCAGACCGAAGCCGCCTTTGTATTTATTTTTCTGCTGTCTGCTTTTTGTGGCGACTGCTCTCGATTGACGAAAGAAGACCGCCCTGCCCCCAACTTCGGGGCAGGGCGGTCTTCTTTCGTCAATCGGGGCGACAGGATTTGAACCTGCGGCCTCTTGGTCCCGAACCAAGCGCTCTACCAAGCTGAGCTACGCCCCGGAAATGGTCGCTCTGGATATCTGCCGCTAACAAACCGAATGTGTCAACTGAAACATCTGCATCTACGCGCATCGGCCCCATCTCGAATGGGCTGCCAGTGGGCGGTGAGGGACTCGAACCCCCGTAGGCGTTAGCCAGCAGATTTACAGTCTGCCCTCGTTGGCCACTTGAGTAACCGCCCCGCTATGAAATCCGGCCGCTGAACCCGGCTGCTGAACCCGGCTGGTGAACCCGACCGGCACTCGACGACGCTGGCGGCCGGCGAGGGGTCGCGAGTATAGCCGGAGCGGCGACCTCCGCAACCACCGTGACTGCCGCGTTCCGTTCGATTCTCGTTGTTTCGGGGGTAGCCCTCCCGGTTCGGAGTAGGCTCCGCCAATGGCCGTTGCGACCCAAACTCTGCCTCATCTCATGCAGTGCATGGAGGTTTGGGGCGGTAATCGCGCCGCCGACCATGGCGTCGTGATGCCCGGGCTCGATGCGTGGATCTTCAGCCTGCCTTTGTCCACCAACGCCGACGCGGACCAGGCGGGCGGCGATGTGCACTTTGTCTCGAGCTGCGGAACCGGTCGTATCGCGCGCATGGTTCTCGCCGACGTCAGCGGGCACGGTCAAACGGTCGCCGCGGCCGGGCAGTCGCTCCGAACACTGATGCGCCGCTACATGAACTATCTCGATCAGACGCGATTTGTCGAAGCGCTCAACCGCGCATTCTCGGTGCCTGAGGTCGCGTCGGGGCGTTTTGCGACGAGCATCGCCATGACGTTCTTCGCGCCGACCGCGCGACTCGATCTTTGCAACGCCGGGCATCCGCGACCCCTGCGGTATCGCGCACGCAGTCGTTCGTGGGACTTCCTCATCGCGCCGGAAATGAATGGGAAGGACGACACCGGCAACAGCGAGGGGTTTGCAAATCTTCCGCTGGGCATCTTGGAGCCCACGCGCTATGAGCAGTTCGGAATCTCGCTCACGCCCGGTGACCTCATCCTTGCGTACACGGACGCCGTCACCGAGTCGCGCTCGCCCGGTGGCGAGTTGCTTGGCGAGGCGCGGCTTCTTGACATGGTGCGATCACTCGATGCCGCGAAGCCCGGCGAGCTGTTAGCCGAGCTGCGCGATCGACTCGACGCGTGGCGCGGAGGCGAACCGGTTGACGACGATCTCACGTTGCTACTGCTTCGGCACAACGGCGTCGGTACACAAGCGCCGCTCTTGCGGCGCCTCGCGGCGTCGGTGCAGTTCCTCGGCGCCATCGCACGGAACTTGGTTCCGATCGGAACCCGCCCGCCAATTCCGTGGCCCGAATGGAGGAAAGAAAACTTACTCGGGGCGCTGGTGCCGAAGATCGCGAGAAGTTGGAGTGCGCCGACGGAGGGTCCGTGAACGGTCGGGCATGCCACAGAACTCGCCGCCGCTCTGGTTGCGGACGTCGCTGACGCTCGCCGCCCTCCACGCTCCGCTCTCGTGGCTCATGTCGTGGCTCATATGGTTCGACGATGACCTCGGCTACCAGCGCAGCTTGCTGGCGCTATGGCTCGCCTCAGCAATGGAAGCCCTCGTTGCAGCGGGAACAGTCGTTGGCGTCGTCGCGCTGATGCGGTCAAGCTAAAAGATGTGCGCCATTCTCGGAGGCGCGACCGTCGTTGCGTCGTCGACTATCAGCTTCGTGGTGTACCTGCTGGCGCGGATGTGAAGGCGTTCTCACCTCACGAGCGCCCCAATGCGCCGCGAGCCCAACGTGTCACCCGACTCGCGCGCCCACCTCGTCGCCCGCAAAGAGATGGGTTTCGCCCGCATCGAGTCCGATCGGTACACGCTCGCCCTCGGTGAGCGCAGTGGTTGACTCAACCCGCGCAATGAGGCGATGCGGTCCGCAGCGAAGCGCGACCTCTGCGCGGTCGCCGAGTCGCTCGACGCGCCCAACTAACGCCTCGCCGGTCCACCGCATCAAGGTTGCGTCGCGACCGACGCGTAGCCGATCCGGCCGCACGCCAATCGTGATCGGACCGGGATTCGCCCCAATCGCTTTGCCCCGCGGAAGCTCGACTGTGATGGCATCCGCGACGAAGCGCTCGCCGGCGTCACTCCGATGCATCCGCCCGTCAATGAGGTTGATGGTCGGCGTTCCCACGAAGCTGGCGACGAAGCGATTCGCGGGCTTCGCGTACACCTCGATGGGCGGGCCAATCTGCTGAATCACGCCGTCCCTCAGGACAACCAGTCGATCACCGAGTCCCATCGCTTCTTCTTGGTCGTGCGTCACGTACACCATCGTTGCTTTGAGTTGGCGATGGAGTTCGCGCAGCTCGCCGCGCATCTCGACCCGCATGCGCGCGTCAAGATTCGAAAGCGGTTCGTCGAAGAGAAACACCTTCGGCTCGCGCACGATCGCGCGGCCGACCGCAACGCGTTGTCGCTGCCCTCCGGAAAGCTCGCGCGGAAAGCGGTCCAGGTAAGGGACAAGTCCGAGCGTCTCTGCGGTCGCGGTCACCTTCGCCATGATCGCCGCTGACTCGACCTGCCGATGCCGGCGATACTCACGCGAGGCGAGTGAACGCCATACGCTGCCATGTACACGCCTTCGCTCCAGGCCAAAAGACATATTGGCGCGCACCGAAAGGTGCGGATACAGCGCGTAATTCTGAAATACGAACGCTATGTCACGATCGCGCGCTGGCACGTCGTTCACGACGCGCCCATCAATCCTCAGTGTGCCGTCGGTGATCTCTTCGAGCCCCGCGATCATGCGCAGAATCGTGCTCTTCCCGCACCCAGACGGCCCAACTAACACCACGAGCTCGCCATCGCGAATCGAGATCGAAGCGTCGCGCACAGCCCGCACCGACGCGCTACTCACGTAGGTCTTACCAATCTTGTCTAACTCAATGGTCGCCAAGCGCTACTCCATTCTCTCGCTGCGTTGAACCGCTTCTGTCATTCCTCACCCCTTCACCGCACCGCGCCCCAACCCTTCGATGAACTGCTTCTGCGCCGCGAAGAACAGCACGATGCACGGCAACATCGTGACCAAGCTCGCTGCCATCAAGAGGTTCACCTTGTTCACTCCGCCGTATTGGTTCCGAAACGAGTTGAGCGCCACCGCGAGTGTCGCCTGTTCATCCGATTGCAAATACACGAGTGGTCCCATGAAGTCGTTCCAGACGTAGACGAAGGTGAACACGGCGCAGATCGCGGACACCGGCCGACACAGTGGCAGCGCAATGTTCCACCAGATGCCAAGCCAACCGTGTCCGTCGATCGCTGCCGCTTCGACAAGCGACTCGGGAATCTGGGCGATGAACTGTCGATACATGAACACGAAGAACGCGTTCGCGAAGAACGCGGGGACGACGAGCGGCAGCATCGTGTCGATCCAGCCGAGCGAACGAAAGAGGAGAAACAGCGGGATCAGCGTCACTTGGCCAGGCAGCATCATCGTGGCGAGCATCACCACGAAGAGCGCGCCGCGTCCACGAAATCGCACCCGCGCAAATGCGAAACCGACGAGGCTCGAACTCAAAATTGTCGCGACCACGACGAGGCTTGTTATGACCACGGAGTTTGCGAGCGCATCGAGAAATCCGTCCCAGCGCCGCGATCCCATCTGCGCCAAGGCATCGGGGTAGTTGTGCCACTGTGGATCGGTCGGAATCAGTCGCGCTAAATCACCCGAAACGGTCGCGGCTTGTGCGCGGTCGGGTGTGAGGAGGCTCACGCATGCCATCCACACAAGCGGCGCAAGCATCACGCACGCACCGATTGCGAGCATCGCGTGCGAGGAGACTCGACTGAGGATCGAGCGGCGACCGTTCATCGCTTCATGCCCTCGTAGTAGACGAATCGGCCGCTAGTTTTGAGGAGCACCATCGTGATTGCGAGCACGATGACAAGCAGTATCCACGCCATCGCCGATGCATAGCCCATCGCGTACAAGTCAAATGCTTGGTTGTAAAGGTACAGCACGTAGAAGCGAGTGAGATCGCCCGGCTCGCCTGCGGTCATCACGAACGCTTGCGTGAAGACTTGAAAGCTGCCGATGAGCGCCATCAGCGTGTTGAACAGCACGACCGGCGAGAGCAGCGGCAACGTAATCGCGAAGAAGCGGCGCGCGCGTCCGACGCGATCGATCTCGGCCGCTTCGATGAGTTCGTGTGGAACGTTCTGTAGTCCAGCGAGGTAAATCATCATGCTGCCGCCAACCATCCAAAAGCTCATGAGAGCGAATGCTGGCATGCCCCAGCGCGCGGCGTCGGCGCCGAACCACTCTGGTGGTGTTTGGCCAAAGAGTGCACAGAGTGGTCGAAGCGCCGCGTTGATGAGTCCGGCGTCGGGATCGAACACCCAGCGCCAGAGCACTGCGACACCGACGCCCGCGAGCACACTGGGCAAGTACCACGCGGCGCGATAAATCTCGACGCCGCGCACCTTCGCGTTCATCAAAAGTGCCGCCAAGAGCGCGACGATCTGACCACCGGGGACAGCGATCAACACGTAATAGAGCGTTACCCACAAGCTCGTCCGAAATCGTGTGTCGTTCGCGAAGAGTTCGACGTAGTTGCCAACCCCAATGGCAGACGCTTGATCGAGCGTCGAAACGCCCTGCCAACTCGAGAGACTCAGCAGGAAGCTCATCACGATCGGGAACAACATGAACACCGCGAAACCGATGAGCCAAGGTGAGACGAGCAACAGTCCCGCGCGCTCTTCGCGCCGCGCAGACAGCGAGCGCACGCCCCGGGCGTAGAAACCAACTGCGAGCATGAGCGCGACGGCAAGGAGGAACGCGCCTCCGATGGTGACGCCGCGCCACGGAAAGGGCGTGGGTGCGCGAGCGCCAAGCGGAGACGCACGATGGCCGCGCCACGCGGCGTCGAAATCGGTGATTGCCGCGTCAAGCGACAGATCTGCGGTTAAGAGCGCCTGATTCAGGCGCGTTCCGAGGAGCTGTTCAAACACTGGGTCCGCGGGCCAATCGACAACGCGCACGTCGCACGTTGGATCGCTCATCGGCGCGAGAAATGCGAGGTCGCTCTCGGGTTTCTGCGTCGGGTCGTTGAACGCTTCGCTCTCGGAAACAGTCTTGAGCGACGGAATCGCGAGGCCGAGCCTCGCCTGCGCCGCTTGTCCTTCTGCGCTCGTCAGCCAGCGCAACAGCTTCCACGCTTCCGGCTTGTGCTTCCCGAGTGCTGACATCGACCACGACACCGTCGCGATGATGTTCGACCTCACGCTGCCGCGCGGAAGCGGTCGGAAGTCCCAGTCAAAGTCTTTGATCCGGCGATACTCGGGCACGACCCAGCGTCCGAATGGACCGGCCATGCCGACCTTGCCAGTCGCGAACACTGCCGCACCCGTAGCTAACTTCGACCTGCCGCTCGTGAGCGTGTTCGTTTCGTCGTGACGCCACGAGCGCAATCGTTCGAGGGTTGCGTATACCGTCGGATCGCGCAGGCGAATCTGATCGAACGAATCGCCACGAACATCGACGCCCTCCGTGCGCAGGTAGGCGCGCACGATAAACGGCCACGTGACGAACTCGCTCCCGGTGATGCCGTCAAGTTTCGCGAGTCCGCGGGCAGCCGTGAGATAGTCGTCCCAGGTCCAGTCGACCGGAGGCAGTGGAACGCCTGCCTTCGCAAAGAGATCTTTGTTGATGTAGAAGCCAACCGTCGTGAAGTCTTTCGGTATTCCGTAGAGCGTGCCACTCCCGACGAGCGTGCCGTCATAACGAAATGCGTTGACGGTGGCGGGCCAGAAGTCGTCGAGTACGAGTCGATCTGGATCGTGCGCTGCGTCGTCAGCCGCTATGTAACTCTCAAGCGGCTCCATGATGCCGAGCGATGCAAAACTCGCGACGCGCTCCGAGCCGACGTAGAAGAGGTCAGGCGGATCGCCCGCGGCGAGCATCGTCTGAAGCTTGGTGTAAAAACCAGCGGAATCGCCGGGATTGATGCGGCGAACCCGCACGCCGGGATTCGCCGCTTCGAAGGTCCG
>JAWXCC010000204.1:0-12611 GCA_034440475.1 Phycisphaerae bacterium
CGCCGCATGTTCGAAGGTGCAGGTTGGGTGGCCGCAGCAGCGCTCATCATCGCGTGGATCACGACAGGACGAGCGGGCGTCACTTCAGTTCCTTCGGACGTTCAGACGGCGGGAGCTGCCCTGCCTCCAGCACCAGCTCTGTCCGCTGACGACGCATTCTCACGCTATCTCGACCAGGGTCAGGCCGACGGCATCGTCGTCGGTGAGGTCAACCCCAAGATTCTTCTCGAAACCTCGGCGCTTCCTGCGGGCGGCTTCGAAGTGGTGTTCGTGCGTCAGGTGATCGAGCGTCGTCAAGTGCCCACGATGGTTCGTTTCAGCAGTACCGACGAAAGTGGAAAAGCACACGCGAGAGTGGTTCGACCCACCGTGCGCGATTCGATGTAACTAACTACTCTTCCGAAAGGGATCTCACCATGTTGACACAACTCACGCATTCACTCTTCATCACGACGCTCGCCTGTGCCAGCGCCGCGTGCGCGTGCCCGCCGGGAGAGGAGAACTCCTCGCAAGATTGCGGAAACGCCTCCGCCAACCGCATCATTCACCTCAGCACCTCAGGCCGCGATGGTGCTCCGGGACAGGTCATCCGTCTTGCAGCCCAGCAGACTCCGGCTGTCGCGGGACAACATCGCGTGATCTCCGTGCAAGGCGTCCCTCTGAATGGCACCGCGAGCGCAACGTCGAGCGGAAACTCTCAGACATCGAGCGTCGTCACCGTGGTCGACGGAGATACAACGGTTTCGATCGTGTCGAAGGTCACGATCACGAGGGGCGACGACGGGAACGTCAATCGCCAAGACTCGAGTGAGACTAAAGTTACGGTAGACGGCAGCGAAGTGCCGCAGGACCGCGTGAAACGGATCGGTTCGACGCTCCAAGTGCTCGATGGAAGCGGCAGGGTGATTCGGACCGTCGAAGTCCCAGAGATGCCAAGTGCGCCCGTCGCGGGGGGCGGTCAGGCCATCGCGCGGGCGCTTGGCTCGCTCCAAGGGATTGGCCGCCCCGGCATGGCATTGCGCGATCCGGTCGCGGTCAAAGGTCTCAACTGGAACGCGTGGGGGAGCCCGCCAGCAAAAGTGATGCTCGGTGTCACGATGGAACAACCCGACGCATCGCTCGCCGAGCATCTCAAGCTGAATCCGAACGATGTCACGGTCATCGGAAGCATCACGCCCGACTCGCCATCGGCGAAAGCGGGACTTCAGAAATGGGATCTGATCGTCTCGGTTGATGGGCAGGCACCAGCACCGCAAGCCAAGATCCGAGACGTGCTTCGCCAGAAGGACCCTGGACAGCAAATGACTCTCGGCGTGATTTCGGGCGGCGTCAAAAAGGACATCGTGGTCACGCTTGAGGCCTACGACGCCGCGAAGGTCGGATCGCTTCTCGTTGTTCCGGGTTCCGGTGACGACGCCAGCGGAGAGTGGACGACCGACGCAGTTGGTTCCGATCTCAATGAGCTCATGGAACGGCTTCGTTTTCAGTACGACATCGATATCGACCTCGGCGACTTGGTCGCGCCAGCGAGTCCACGCGTCGCTGTGCCACCCGGTGGCCCGGGCGCTCCGCCGGTCCCTGAAGCGCAGCCGAACTCGGGCTTCTACCGCTTCCGTGCTCCGCAATCGACCAGCGGCGACGCTGAGCGCCTTCGCATGATGGAGGAGCAGCTGCAGGCGATGAGCGAGATGATGCAACGGATGGAGGAGCGGCTCGCTGGCAGTACCGGAGGCGCTGCGGGGAGCGGATCAGCAAATGGCGGCCCGGCAGCGCGTCCGAGTGGTCCATCGAGGCCGAGGGGTCCTCGGCAACCGCAACCGCCTGAGCCGCCGCAGGCACCAACTGGACCCCGCACCTAAGGCAGCAGCACCGACGACACCTCGGAACATCTCTCTCTGATGTCGACGCCCTCCTCCGCTAGGCACGGAGAGGGCGTTGTCGTTCTCGGTTTCCGCGGAGCGATCGTCTCGCGAAGATCCTCCTTTCATCGAACGCCTCTCCTCTCTCCTTGAGTAACTCCCTACACTCGAACCCAACACCAGCCGAAGAAGGCGAAGTTACAGCCGTCGACTGCAATCACCGTGCGCAACCCGTCCCTCTCACGGATCATCATTACGCTCTTCCTGATAGCCGGGATGCCGTGGTGCTATTGCCGGCTCGGTTGGTCGACGAACCGTACCAACCGCGATGCCAGCGCCGATTGCACTGCTGGCCCAGCCCGAGCCACCTGCTGCAGCGAATGCGGTACGCAGCAACACGCCGACGACAAGACATCGACCGACGACGACGGGAGTGGTGGTGATCCGACTCCGGATCGCAACTGTGGCTCGCCGTGCTGTGCTCCGAAGGCTTCGAGTGCGGCACCCACGGTCAAGGTTCCGTGCGACACGATTGGTTGCGTGCTTCCGCCAGCGGTGATCGCAGCGACCCCAACAGCCGCGCTCGAACCGGCGCTCGCTTCGGTTGCCGCCGAGTGGCCGCCCGGACGATTGTGGTGCAGCCACGGTCGCGCTGTACTGCTGTCGAGTTCGATTCTCAGCATCTGAACCTCGGATGAAACGCGTCTTGACGCGCGGCATGTGCCGCGCGCTCCGTGTTCTTCTGAGGTTCGTCCATGCGCGCATTCACGCTGCAGATTCTCGTATTCGTGCTCGTCCTCCCGAGCGCCTGTGCCTCTCTCGATTCGACCGATGATCTCAATGCCAGTCGCGACGCGATCGCGCGGCAACTTGGCACTGCGCCAACGTGGTCGTCAGCACCCGATGTCTCGCCGTGGCTGGGCGGTTCGCTCAGCGCCGATGACGCCGTCAGTTTTGCTCTCGAACGGAACCCAGCACTTCGCCGCGACGTCGCATCCATCAGCGCGGCTCGCGCGGCCGTCGCGCAGGCGGACACGCCTCCGAATCCGATGGTGAGCCTTTGGGTCGGACTGCCGCTCACTGGCGCAGGCGGCACGGCGATCACCGCTGCGGCGATGCAGCAAATCGCGTGGCTTTGGCAAAAGCCCTCGCGCGTCGCCACGGAAGAAGCTCGACTCCGCGCGAATGTCCTGAGTGCCGCCGATCGGGCAGTGAAACTCGCCGCCGAGGTACGCGCCGATCACGTCACGGTGTTAGCCGCGGAAGAAGCACTCGACGCCGCGAAGATCGCGGAAGTGGCAGCAAACGCTGCGGCGCGTGCCGTCGAAGGCCGCGTGCGCGCTGGCGACTTTCCGCGTTCAAGTTTGTTTCTCATGGCGGAGCGTTCAAGCCTCGCGCGGCGGGAGGTGGCGTCGGCGGAAGGTGCACTCGTCGCCGCGCGGGTCCGACTCCTCGAATCGATCGGTCTCGCCGAGTCGACCTGCGAATGGACGACGGACCACGTGTGGCCGCCCGACTCGCAAGGACTTCGAGCAGACAGAACGACCGTCGCCGATGCGGTCGAACGACGACTCGACGTTGCCGCCGCCGACGCGCTCGTAGTCGCGGCGGAATCTGAGTGCCGCTCCGCTGGCGCGTCGCGCATTCCGTCCGTCGCACTCGGCGCAGAGTACGAACGGATGTCAAGCGGCGAGCAATCGCTCGGGCCCGCAATGAACATCGAAGTTCCGCTGTTCGACCGCGGCGACGCGCGCGTCGCGACGGCGCTCGCGAAGCTTGACGACGCGCAGTGGGCGGCGCGTGCCGCGCGGCAGAACGCCGCGACCGAACTCACTCGGGCCCGCGGCGAACTCGCTGCGACGGCGTCAGCGTGGCGCGACGGCTCGGACGCCGCGCGGCGAATCGCTGAAGCGCGACGAACGAGCCTTACAGCGGCGGTCGCTGCGGGCATCGCGTCGGAACACGAATTGCACGACGCAACGCTCGCGCTCGCTGATCGCACACTGGAGTCGATCGAAGATCGTCGCGCGGCAGCCGTCGCTGCGATCTCGCTCAACCGCGCACTCGCCGGAGGTCGACGATGACCAGCACTCGCACCATCAGCCCGCCGCGGCGTCGCTGGGTTACACGAATCATGCTGCCGATTGCGATTGTCGCAGCGACCACTGCCGTGTTCGTCTGGTCGGCGTGGAACTCGCTCATTCCCGCGCCGACCGTTCAGGCAACGCCAGTTCTCGTCCGCGCCGCGTCGCAGCCCGCAATCGTCGATGCGACAAAGCCCGAGCACGCGCCGATACAAGCGGCAGGCTGGATTGAGCCAGCGCCGTTCGCGATCGCTGCCACCGCGCTCGTTGAAGGTGTTGTCGCGGAAGTGCTCGTTGTCGAAGGCGACCACGTGCTGAAGGACCAACCGATCGCTCGCCTCATCCGCGCCGACGCCGAGCTTCTCGTCGCGAAGGCAGAGGCTGAGGTGCTCCGCCGGAACGCGATGCTCGTCGCGCTCCAGGCGAACGCCGAGCGAGCGCGGCGCGAACTTGCAACGCTCACCGAACCTTCGCGCGCGGTTGCTGTCGCAGCAGCCAAATCCGATGCGGCCCGGGCGGCGCTCGCGGGCTTCGCCGCGGAAATCGCCGAGCGGAACGCGACGCTTGCCGAAGTCGAGGACGACCTTCGCCGCAAAGATGCTGCGTCCGCCAGCGGCTCCGTGTCCGAGGCTGAGCTCGTCCGTCTACGGCTGCGGCTCGTCGCGCTAGGCACTGCGGTTGAAGCGCTGCCAGCAAAGCGCACGGCGCTTGAAGCAGTCGTCGCCGAAGCCGATGCCGAGCTTACCGCGAAGCGATCGTCGCTCGCGCTCCTTCTCAACGAACGTGCGGCAGCAGCGATAGCCGACGCCGAAGTCGCGGCCGCCGAAGCCGAAGCAATGATCGCACGCAGCTCGCTCGCTGAAGCCATGCTTCGCCGAGATCGCACCGAGATTCGTGCGCCATCCGCGGGAGTTATTCTCGCGCGACTCGTCGCGCCAGGCAGTCGCGTCGGCGGACTCGGAGAGGACTCACGCGTCGCGCTCCTCTATGACCCTTCATCGCTGCAAGTACGAGCTGACGTCCCTAACGCTGACATCGCGCTGGTCGGAATCGACGATCACGCGACGATCACGCTCGAAGTACTGCCGAACACAACGCTCGTCGGTCGCGTCACAAGAATTAACGGACAAGCCGACATTCAGAAGAACACGGTGCAGGTCAAAATCGCGATCGAGAATCCGCCCGACAAGCTCAGGCCCGACATGCTGTGCCGTGTGCGCATTGGTGGCGCAGGCGTTGGTGGTACCCAGAGCCACGCGAGTCGTCAGCAACTCTTCGCGCCACAGTCTCTCGTTCGTGACGACGCAGTGATCGTCGTCGGGCCGCTCACCGGCGGCATTGGCATCGCCGAGCGCCGCGGAGTCCGCATTGGTGACGCGACGCTCGACGGATGGGTCGAAGTCATCGAGGGTCTGAATCCGGGCGATCTTCTTGTTGATCCCACGGACGTCCGCGATGGCAGCCGGGTGCGCATCGCGCTCGAAAGAGGAGGCACTCATGCCGTTCATTGAATGTCGCCGACTCACGCGCACCTATCAACGTGGTCAAGTGGCCATCACGCCGCTCGATGCGCTCGACCTCAACATCGAGGCCGGGGATTTCCTCGCGCTGATGGGGCCGTCTGGTTCGGGCAAGACGACGCTCTTGAACCTCATTGGTGGCATTGATCGCCCAACCTCGGGCACACTCATCGTTGGTGGTGAGCCGATCGAAACACTGGCGCGGTCTCGACTCGCCGATTGGCGGGCGCGAAGCGTCGGCTACGTCTTCCAGCTCTATCACCTCGTGCCCGTGTTGACAGCGTACGAGAACGTCGAGTTGCCGTTGCTGCTGCACTCATTGTCGAAGCGCGAACGCCATGCGCGTACGTGCGCAGCGCTCGAAGTCGTCGGGCTCGCTGATCGCCACGATCACTTTCCGCGGCAGCTCTCAGGCGGTCAAGAGCAGCGCGTCGCGATTGCTCGCGCTATCGTCGCTGACCCGCCGCTACTTCTCGCCGACGAACCCACCGGCGACCTCGACCGCGAGAGCGCCGCGTCAATCATGGCGCTACTTACGCGGCTCAACCAGGACAGCAAGAAGACGATCGTGATGGTGACACACGATCCGCGCACGGCGGCACAGGCGCGGCGCACGTTGCACCTCGAAAAGGGTCGGCTCGTCGAAGCAGAGGCACTCGTATGACGAAGCTATACGCGCTCTTCCCGTTCGTGATTCGCCAGTTGACGCGCCGACCTGCACGACTGGCGCTGACCGCGCTCGGTGTCGCCGTCGCGTCGTTTCTACTCGTCGCCGTCGAAGCGATGGACCGAGGTGTGCGCGACGCGACCGAGGCCGACGCGCGCGACACAAAACTCATCGTCTATCGAGCGAACCGATTCTGTCCCTTCACGAGCCAACTACCTCAGCATTACGCTGCGCGGATCGAAGCGATTCCTGGCGTCGCCAGCGCGATTCCCATCAAGATTGTCGTCAACAACTGCCGCGCCTCTCTCGACGTGATTACGTATCGCGGCGTTCCAGACGAGGCGTTCGCGACCCGTCTTATGCCGACGATGCGCTTGCGCGCCGGATCTCTCGACGAATGGACTCGCCGCGGTGACGGTGCGATGGTCGGCGCCACACTCGCGGAACGGCGCGATCTGAGTGTTGGTGATCGTTTCACAGCTGCGGGCGTCGCTGTGTTTGTCGCGGGGATCGTCGAGAGTGACGCTCCACAGGACAGAAACGTCGCCTACGTCCACCTTCCCTTCTTGCAGGAGACCGCAAACCGAGGTGGCACTGGCGGCATCGTCACGCAGTTCACAGTAGAGGTCGACGATCCGAAGCAGCTCGACGCGGTTGCTGCCGCCATCGACGAGGAGTTTGCGCGTGACGCAGCACCGACCAGCACGAAGGCCGAGAAGGCGTTCGTCGCGCGGGCCGCAGCAGACATTGTGCAAGTCGCGCGCTTCGCTCGCTGGCTCGGACTTGCGGCACTGATCGCGGTCTTCGCGCTCGTGACAAACGCAATCGCGCTCGCACTCCAAGATCGCTCACGCGAGATCGCCATTCTTCAGACGCTCGGATTTCGGCCATCACTCGTGACGGCCCTCGTCGTGACCGAGGGCGCCCTCATTGGACTTCTCGGCGGCTGCGTCGGCGGACTACTCGCGTGGGCTGCGCTGCGCTATGGGCGCTTCACGATGGCCACCGAAGGCGTCAACGTCGAAATCGCTGCGGGATTCGTGGTAGCGCTCGCTGGCATTGGTTGGGCAACTGGCATCGGCGCGGTTGCGAGTGTCGTCCCGGCACTGAAGGCAGCGCTCCGCCCCATCGTCTCCTCGTTGAGGTCTGCGTAATCGCGATGATCCGACTACCGCTCGATTACGCAGTCAGGAATCTCGGCCGCTCGCAGCTGCGACTGTGGCTCGCGGTTGGTAGCGCCGCGCTGGTTGCACTGCTCGCGATTGCAGGAAGCGGTTTTGTGCGCGGTATGGATCGCGCGCTGGGCACGAGTGGACTTGAACGAAACGTGATGCTGCTCGGTGCCGGAAGCGAAGAGAGCATCGAACGCAGCGAAATTTCGCCGCAGGTCGCGACCCTTGCAACAGCGAACATCGACGGCGTGCTGGCGCTTCCACCTGGCAATGACGGCGTTTCGTTCGTTTCTCCTGAGGTGCATGTAGCGCTACCAATCGGCGAACACGAGCGCTTGGTCACAAGTGCGGTCTTCCGCGGCATCACGTCTGGTGCGTTTCTCGTGCACCCCCAGGTCCGGATCGTGGATGGCCGCGCTCCCGAACCGGGGACGAACGAAGTCATGCTCGGACGCGAAGCCCTCGCATCACTCCGCCGCGCGGGACTCACTGTGGCGGTGGGCGGCATTCTTCCGCTCGACGCGGAGTCCCTTCCCATCGTCGGCATTTTCGCCGCGCCGGGTACCGTGATGGATGGTGAGATCTGGATGCCCCTCGCTTCGCTGAAGACCAAGACGCAGCGCACCACCGATTCGTGCGTGATCCTCGCGCTCACACCCGACGGCGATCAGGCAGACGTGGAAGCATTTGCTGCGACGCGCATCGAGCTCGAACTCGTGGCAATGCGCGAAAGCGATTACTACGCCGCGCTGACGCGCTTTCTCGCGCCTGTGCGCTGGCTCGTGGTCGCGACCGCAGCCATCGTCGGCTTCGGCGGGCTACTCGGCGGGCTTGGCACCATGGACGCCGCGTTTGCCTCGCGAGTACGCGAACTCGGCACACTTCAGGCGCTTGGATTCCGACGTCGAGCTATCGCGTTGAGCTTCCTCCAAGAATCGCTGCTCGTGGCGGCGGCAGGCGGTCTCTTCGCGGCATGCGTCGCACTTCTCGCACTTGACGGGGTCGCAGTGCGCTCATCGATGGGGACGTTTGCGGTCGTCGTCGATGCCGTCAGTATCGGTGCCGGACTTGCCGCCGCGTTCGTCCTCGGCGTCGTGGGCGCGCTCGTTCCTGCAATTCGTTGTCTTCGTCTTGCTGTACCCGACGCACTCAAGTCGTCGGGCTAACTTCTCACTTTCTTCCCGGAGATTCCATGCTCACCGCCCTCTTCCTCGCCACCGTGCTCGTCGCCGATCCGCCGAAGTCGCCGACGACGCCACCACCCACACCAACGGCCCCCGCCGCGGACGCGATCCCCGCCGCGACGTTCCTCAAGGAGAAACCAGAGGACGCGAAACCCGTGCGCGACGCGAAAGCTGCCGCGAAGGCTGGCGACAAGATCACATTGGTCGGACGTGTCGGTGGTCGGAAAGAGCCCTTTGTGAAGGGCCGCGCTGTCTTCGTGATCGCTGACCCATCACTCAAGGCGTGCAACGAGCGCCCCGACGACAAATGCAAGTTCCCTTGGGATTTCTGCTGCGAAACCGCCGAGACGATGAAGGCGAGCCTCGCGACCGTGCAGATCGTCGGATCCGACGGCAAGCCCATGAAAGTCTCCGCCGAAGGTGCTGGCGGACTCAAACCACTCTCCAAGGTCACGGTCGTTGGCGTGGTGCGCGAGGTCGCGAAGGACGGCGCGTTCATCATCGACGCTCAAGGCATCTACGTCGAGTGAACGCCGTGTTGAACTCGAAAAATCGGATCTCACACGCGGTCTCGTGAGAGCCGCCTCACTACTTGCTCGAGGACGGACTCGCTGATTTGGGGCTACAGAGATCGCACGCGACGCCGTCCGGCGCGCAGCTCGCACACCAAAACGTCAGGATCCCGTTCTCGGTGAAGATAGTCGTCTCGCTCTTGCACTCGACGCAGAACTGGTGTCGTAGAACTTCGTCGCGCTTACTCTTGCGCTTCCCGCTCGCGGGCGAGTTCGCAATCTCGCGCGCCGAGACGATCTCCGCGTAGCAACGCGGGCAGACTTCCGTCGGAACGGTGGAGCGCGCCGTCTTCGTGGGCTGACTCGATTGGCAGGCAGTCATTCCGGTCGCGAGCAAGCTCGCTATCAACGCGTGGCTGGCCGCGCGACGTAACACAATCTTCAACACGAGTGAACTCCTCGACGGGTGCGGGCTGAGATTCGATTGGGAATAGTACGTTCGAGGCGCAGGTGTGCGGACGCTCGTACGCTGAACCAATGCTCCTCCTCGGCATTGACCTCGGCACCTCAGGGACAAAGGCGGTGATCGTTGACGAACGCTCGCGCGTTGTTGCGAGCGCGACGCGCGAGCATCCGGTGAATACGCCGCGCCCCGGATGGTCGGAGCAGGACCCGGAAGAGTGGTGGCGCTCGACCATCGCTGCGGTGCGGGCTGCGCTCGCGTCGCCGAGCGTTCGCGCGCGTGATGTCGGCGCAATCGGCCTCTCCGGTCAGATGCACGGGCTGGTGATGCTCGGCGCTGGCGGCGAGATTCTGCGTCCCTGCATTTTGTGGAATGACCAGCGCTCCGCGCCTCAGTGCGAACGCATCGAGCGCGAACTCGGCGTTGAGCGAGTCGTCGAGTTGACGGGGAACCGAATGCTCCCGGGTTTCATGGCACCGAAGATCCTCTGGTGTCGGGAGCACGAGCCGCAGCTTGAACGCCGGGCCGCGACTCATCTGCTACCAAAGGATTGGCTGCGTTACCGCATGTCCGGTGTGCCCGCGACCGAAGTGTCAGATGCATCGGGAACCGCGCTCTTTGACTGCGGAAAGCGATGCTGGTCCGCGGAGATGCTCACGGCGCTCCGCATCGCTCGAACAACGCTCCCTGAGTGCGCCGAATCGCCTGTCGTCACGGCGCAGCTCGCGGGGAACGTTGCCAGCGAACTCGGACTCGCGCCGGGGATTCCCATCGTCGGCGGTGCAGGCGACCAAGCTGCGGCTGCGATCGGCGCCGGAATCGTGCGCGAGGGTCGGGTCTCGGTGAACATCGGCACGTCTGGTGTGGTGTTCGCAGCATGCGACGCGTGGCGGCCAGCACCGCGCGGCGAGTTGCACGCGTTTTGTCATGCGGTGCCCGAACGCTGGCACGTCATGGGTGTGATGTTGTCCGCCGGTGGCAGCCTTCGCTGGTACCGCGACACGATCGCGCGAATCGAAGCCGCGGATGCCTACGACCGACTCGCGACCGAGGCGTCAACGATCGTACCCGGTGCCGACGGACTCACGTTTCTTCCGTACCTCACCGGTGAACGATGCCCGCATTCCAATCCGAATGCGCGCGGGGCGTTTGTCGGATTGAGTACGGCGCATTCGCGCGCGCACCTAACGCGCGCAGTGTTTGAAGGAATCACGTTTGGCCTCCGCGACAATCTCGATCTCGCGCGATCGCTTGGCGTGACAGCGTCCACAGTGGAGTTGTCCGGCGGCGGCGGGCGCAGCGCGTTCTGGCGTCAGCTCTGCGCTGACGTCTTCCAAACTCCCGTCGCCGCCGCGCGCGGCGATGAGGGAGGTGGCTTCGGTGTCGCGCTGCTCGCGGGCGTTGGCGCTGGCGTCTGGAAATCGGTCGACGCGGCTGTCGACGCCGCCGCTACTTCACCAAGCGACGTCACACTTCCGCAGTGCGCGAAGGCCTACGACCTTCCCTACGCGAGGTTCCGCGCGCTCTACGCCGATCTGAGCGGAGCATTCGAGCGATCGGCTGTCGCGCAGCAGACCTAACAGCCCACGATCGCGAACTCAGCCACCCTGCCCAGCGAAGAACCGAGGGCCCGTCTTTCGACGGACCCTCGTCTGTTCCCCGGATTCACTTTCTGCCCCGCTCATTCTTCCCGCCGCCTCGAAGCGCGGACTCCAAGGTCTGGCGGGAGCGTTGGTGGGTCTGAAGGGCACTCCCCTCCGGGTTCCGATCAGACCACCTCAGAGTGGGTAGGGCACTCTCTCCGAAGCATCGACGCGCACCTCACTGCGCGGCTCGACGCCCGGCTCCGGGTTCCTATCTGACATCCTCAGGCCCTCACGCCTTCGGACGTCCTTGATGGCTCGTACGCTGAGTACCATGACGACGTTCATCGCGGTCACTGGTACTGACGTATTGATCTGGCTTGGGACCTGTGTCGCGATGGCGGCCGTTGGCTATGTCGTCTGGAAGCTCGTCCAGAGGCAAGAGTCACGCGACTCAGCGTTCCAGCAGAAGCTTGATGACGACGATACACGGGCCAACCGCAACGGCGGTTCGTAGTCTCCTCTCGTTGTGCAGTCTCTAAGAATCCTGACCGTGGGGCGAAATGCCCTTCGCTAACCGATTTGCCCGTGCCCCCCACTCCCGTGGCGGCGCGTCAGGCAAACGCGGTCGGTCGTTTGCGATTAACCCATGTTTGTAGTGTGCGACCAGGACACAATGTCTGCGCACCCTGCCATTCTTGATGCGTGTAAACGCGCCGGATCGGTACGTTGTAGCGCACCATCATTACCTTGACCTGCTTCGAAAGCCCGGCGAGTTGCTTGGGAGTCGGCGTTTGCTCTTCGAAGTTCCCGAGACACATGATTCCGACGTTGCCTTCGTTGTGCTTCTTGACGTGCGCACCTTGGTACTTGAGGCTGCGACCCTCCCACACTCGTCCCTCGCGATCGATCACGAAGTGGTAGCCGATATCAGCGTAACCGCCACCTTTCGCATTGCGATGTGCGATCCGCACATGTTCGATCCGTGACGCCGTTTCTCCGAAGTCGTCCGCGGTGAACGGATCCCAACCCTCGTGGTGGATCGTGATGCTCTTGACCGGCAACATGGGATTGATGTCGCCCGCGTCCGGTCCAGATTTCGCCCATCGAGCCCGAGGGATGAACCCGCCCGGAAGCACCTCCGACGAACTCGAAGCACTCGCATTCGACGCCCCGCCGGTCTTCACGGGAGGACGTCGGGTGATCGTTCGTGGCGAAGGAATGTCGTCGTAGCGACCACCCGGAAACTCGGCGTCGGGAAGTTCCGCATCTCTCGCTGGCGCCGTTGCACATCCAGCGACGAGCGCTGCGCCGAGGAGAAGAAACGCTCGACGAGCGAGCCTTGGATCAAAGAGTTTTTCGTTGATTCCTCCGCCGAGGGAGTTCAAGTTCGCACGGCTCGCAGAACCCTGCAAATTTGAGTCAAACGAGGATTCGCTGCTTGGATGATTCATGCCGGTACGCTCGAATCTCGCGCGTGGAAAAGAGCATCGGACAAGGGTTCGCACACGCTCTAGAAAATGCGCAACATTCGCCACGCTGCGCAGCACTGGTCGCAGGGCGGCGC
>JAWXCC010000205.1:0-7168 GCA_034440475.1 Phycisphaerae bacterium
ACAAAATCTACCACGGATGACATCCGTCTGTCCCTGGCGCAGCAGGTTGAGCGCCTGGCCAACCTCGGCATCCGAGTCGAACTGGATCGGAGGTCCGGGGCGGGGCCGGTCATCGTGCCAGCGTCGCTGTGGTGGCATCCGAATGATTTCCCCGCCTTTGCCTGCGGCCTTCGGTTGCCGGCACATTCACCAGCGGTATCCGTTCGACCGCAATGCAGGCATGTTTGCACAGAACATCGCGACCACTTCGTGGGGACCGAACGGGAAGATCGTGATCGGCGACGCATCCCCCAATCACCGCCGCCACCATCGCGACTCGGTGGAGCGAGTTTACGAGAAGGGCCTCAGGTCAACGCAAAGTGTGGGTATGAGGAAGCTGCGCCGGGCCGACTCACAGTTTGGGTAGCAGCGGCTACGGCATCTCTGGCAGCGACCTCGATGTCGTTGCCGCGCGCGAGACCAGCCGCCAGCACCCCAACGAATGCGTCCCCGGCACCCGTCGTATCAATCACGGCCTCGGTCGGTGGAGCCGGTATGTAAAGAGTCGGCAGTCCCAGTCGCGCGAGAATTGCACCCCTCGGGCCGAGAGTGAGCAGCACGACCGGAGCCCATTCTCCGAGAAGTGTCGCGCTCTCATCGCCAGCGAGACCTCGGATGCCCAACAACTCACTCGCCTCACTCTCATTGACGATAAGCACGTCCACACTGTCGAAAGTCGCTCGGGCGACCGGAATGACCGGAGCGAGGTTGAGCAGAAACAGCGCCGAGGAATCCTGAAGCAGCGCACCGAGGAAATCTGCGCTGGCGGCCGGCACTTCGCCCTGCACCACCACCACCTGCGCTGCACGAAGCGAGTCACTCACGGCCTCCAGACGGACCCGCCCAGTGTGGGCGTTGGTGCCGGCAAGCACAACGATCTGGTTCTGACCCGCGCCATCGACCACGACCAGCGCAGAACCCGTGGTGCCGTCGATCGCGAGTACGAGATCGGTGTGTACTCCGAATTCGGCGAGCTCTCGCACCAGCGCGTCACCGGCGGGGTCCGTTCCGACAGTCGCAACGAGGGTCACCGGCGACCCGGAGCGTGCGACCGCGACAGCCTGATTCGCGCCCTTGCCACCGAGCCGGTGGCTCATGCTTGAGCCCACTAGAGTTCCCCCGGGAAGCGGGAAGCGCTCAACGGTCCATATTGTATCGCGATTGACGGATCCCACCACGACAACGGCGAGTGCCGGGGTCACTTCACAACGCCCTTCGTGAGGATGAGGCACCCGTACGACCTAGTCTCCCCTGTCAGGATTACCAAACGAGCCGCCACGGCGCGCTCGTAAAACGCATGACGATCGAGAGACCGATGAACAACCACTCGACCCTCGGTCTCATTGATTACGTCGAACACTTCGCGCTGCACCTCGGGTACCACTTCTGGATTGCCAACATCGAGCATCGCGGCAACAGGTTCCGCGATGAAGTCGTCGATTGGAAACACTGTCAGCACGGCGGCGGCTACCGCTGCCAAATTGGATCCAGGCAAGCGAACCACAAGATGATCCTTCGTGGGCGGATAGTTTCGGTCGGCCAGAACAACTTCCTCGCCGTGCCCGAGGGTGCCGAGCGCATAGAGGAGATCGGGCGTAAGAAGAGGATCAATTCCTTTTAGCATGGCCATATCCTCGCTCGCGAATAGTCGTGTTGAGCGCCGGGGGTCTGCCAGCGGCCTGGCGTCTCGCGGCGGAAGACCCCGTCAGTCCAGGGTCTGCCTGGACAGTCACACTTCCACCTGCAATGCCCCCGCGGCGAGTGCAATGATGTCTTCCTCCGATGCGTCTGGTGACATCTCGCCGACGATCTCGCCGTGGCGCATCACAAGGACGCGATCCGCCAGGATGCCAAGTTCAGCGAGGTCGGACGACGACAAGAGGACGCTGCATCCCCGCTCGGCGAGTGCCCTGATGCGGTCGTGAATGTCCTGTCGCGCGCCGACGTCGATGCCACGAGTTGGCTCATCGAGCAAGAGCAGGCGGGGTTCGTGTGCGATCCAGCGGGCGAGGATCACCTTCTGCTGATTGCCTCCAGAGAGGTTCGTGATGCTGCCCGAGAGGCTTCCCCGTACGTCGAACAGGCGCGCGCGATTGGCGGCGAGATTCCTCAGCCAGTGGGGTGGCACTATACCGAAGCGGGCACGGTCGACATCGAGCGACGCCATGTTCTGCGCGACGGTCATCGACGCGAGGA
Source organism: Phycisphaerae bacterium (assembly GCA_034440475.1). GTDB lineage: Bacteria > Planctomycetota > Phycisphaerae > Phycisphaerales > SM1A02 > JAEUIT01. The sequence continues at coordinate 2,236 of JAWXCC010000205.1, forward strand.
TTCCCTGCGACCGTCGTTCGGCCGGAACGAAGCCGATCCCTAGAGCGATCGCATCCTTCGGGGATTTCACACTGACCGGGCGCCCGTCCATCCGCACTTCTTGGGTAGACGGCTGCGCGCCGAAAAGCGACAGCAGCAATTCGCTACGGCCGGAATCTGCAAGACCTGCGACGCCGACGATCTCGCCGGTGGCAACCCGGAGGTCGTGAACCGAAACCGCCCGGGTAGCCAAGGATATGACCTCGATGCGATCAGTCTGCTTGGCCGATCCGGCCGCTGCCGGCTTCCCTCTCGCCGTTCGATGCTCAATGTTTCGCCCTACCATCGCCCGGATGATCTCGGGCGACGAGGTCTCTGAGGTAACGAAAGTGCCCGTCAGCGCGCCATCACGTAGCACGTGAATCATGTCAGTCGATGAGAAGACCTCCGGAAGGCGATGGGAGACGTAGGCGATCGTCACGCCCTGCGACCGCAACGACGAGATGAGTCGCAGCAGCCGGTTCGCCTCATGTGGCGTCAGGGATGCTGTTGGCTCGTCGAAGATCAGCATGCGGCAGTTGCGCGCGAGCGCCCGGGCTACGATCACGAGTTGCTGCTCCGACACCGTGAGGCTGCCGGCCAACCGGGAAGGGTCGAGCGGGGTCTCGATGCGGTCGAGAAGAGCCCTCGCAGTCGCATCGCGCCGCCGCGTAGAGAATGAGAACAGGGCCTCCATGCCCAGAAGGATGTTCTGCGCGACCGTGCGCTCCGACATGAGCGCGATCTCCTGTGGCACCAGAGCGACCCCGTTGGTGTTGAGGAGTCGAGTGGGCGAGAAGGTCGACTGCGCGCCGAAGATGGTGACTGAGCCGGCATCCGGGGAGTACAGACCCGCTAAGACTTTCATGAGAGTGGATTTCCCCGCGCCGTTCTCTCCGACGATTGCCGTGACCTCGCCCTGCTTCAGGTCGAGAGTGACGGCATTCAGGGCGACCACTCCCGCGAACTTCTTAGTTACATTGCGCACCTCAACTGCCGGTTGCGCGATGGACAATGCCGATCCAGTCACCATTGCTGACTATCCTTCGGGAGTGATATCGGAGGCGTTGTCCTTTGTGACCAGGAGGAACTCCATCGGCTTGGTCTCAGGCAGCGGGCCGCCGCGAACGAAGTCATTCAGCTCCTTGATCGCGGTGTACGTGAGGTTGACCGGGTCCTGGCTGATGCCGAACTGGATGACTCCATCCTCGATCGAGTTGATCGTCGACTGAAGGGCGTCGTGACCGACTACCTTGATCGCGCCTTCCTGGCCGGCGTCGACGACCCACTTTGCCGCGGAGGTCAGGCTGCAGCAGTCCATCGAGGCGATCGCGACTGCGTCCGGGTTGGCCGTCATCGCATTCGAGATCGTGTTGAACATCTGGCCGGGCTCAGCACCCGTTGTGATGGGACCGACGACCTTCAGCTCGGGGTTGGCCGCAAGCGCTCCTGAGAATCCGGTGAAGCGCCCGGACGACCAGCCTGCGGCGGCGTCGATGGAGACGACGACGACCGTACCGGCCTGGCCGTCAAGCGCCTTGACCAGCTCATCGCCCTCAAGCTTGCCCGCAGCCTCAAGGTCAGTTCCAACGTACGCGAGCTGCTTCGAGTCCGGCTGGTCGGTGAAGACCGAGATGAGGGGGATGCCGGCTTCGAAAGCCTGCTCGATCACCGGCTTCAGCGAGTCGACGTTGACTGCGGCGACCGCGATGCCGTCGATCTTGCCCTGTGTGATGAGTGTCTGGATGATCGAAATCTGCTCCTCAGCACTACCCGTGGCCGACCCAAGTGTCTCGGCCTTCACACCCAACTCCTCGGCAGCCTTCGCGACGCCAGCCTTCTGCGGCTCGATGTACGCGATGGAGGTGTCGTTGCTGACGTACGCGAACGACAGCTCCTCCCCGGCATCCACCCGCTCCTGGATAGCCGACGACAACACGAACGCACCGTCCACGGGCGGATCAGGCGGATCAGGCGTCGAGCTCGAGCAGGCTGCCGCGATCAAGGTTAGGGATAGGGCGGCCGCGGTGACAGCAGCGGCTCGCGCGCCGCGTCTTGCGATGGTTCGTGTGGATCTCATCTTGATTCCTTCTCTCGTGTTAAGAAAGCGTGGGGTGTTCACGCTTCCGGGTGAGCCCGGGTTAGGTGCGACGTCGCCGACGCAGCCGGGTATCTAGGGCGACGGCGATGATTATGACCGCGCCAACAACAATGGTCTGAACGAACGACGAGACTCCGCCGAGAATCAGTACGTTCTGCAGGACCCCGATGAGCGCCACGCCGGCAACGGTGCCGAGGATCGTTCCGGATCCACCGAAGAGCGCGGTGCCGCCGACGATCACCGCTGTGATCACGAGGAGCTCGAGCCCCGTTCCGCTGGTGCCCTGAACGTACAGAAGGAACGCAAGACCCACAATTCCCGCGATGCCACTCAGAGCGCCAGTGATGCAGAAGGCGGCTAGTCGCACGGCGTCTGTGCGCACTCCCGTGAGCCGAGCAGACTCCCTGCTGCCACCCACGCCGTAGACGTGGAAACCGAATCTTGCGAACGCGAGCACGAGCCCTCCGATGACCGCGATCGTCGTGAACAGGATGAGCTGGATCGGCACTCCGAACGGGCGGGCCGATCCGAGCACGGCGAAGCTCGCAACCTCGGGCAGCGAGCTGTCGAGCGAGATAGGCGATCCGCCCGTAGTGAGTAGCATCACGCCACGGAAGATGCTGAGGGTTCCGAGGGTCACGATGAAGCTCGGCAGGTTGAGGTAGACGGTAAGCGCTCCGTTGACAAGGCCGCACAGTCCGCCGACCACGACCCCAAGGAGCACTGCGATTGGCCAGCTGACTCCACTGGTTATGGCGAGTCCAGTGATCACGCTCGACAGTGCGTAAATCGCACCGACGCTCAGGTCAATCTCACCCGTGATGATCAGGAAAGTCATCCCGACCGCCATAATACCCACGAGTGATATCTGCTGGCCCACATTGAGCAGATTGGCGCCGTCAAGGAACCCGTCTGATAGGAAGGAACCCAAAATGATCAGGATCGCGAGTGCGGCAATAACGCCAGCTGACCTGCTCTGAAGAATCGCGAAGAACCTCAAGCGAAGCGGCTCACCGGTATGCTCGAGCGAGAACTGTTCGGGCGGGCTGGTCTTTGTAGAGGTCAATTTATCATCCCTTGTTGAGGTCATTTGCTCATCACCGACATCACCAATCGCGAGGGATACGTTGGATTGTGGACCACGGTCTGATGAGCGATCCGAAAGTCGTTCTCCGCCGCGAGGGCCGGCTCTACGGTCGAGTTGGGATTGCGGTCGAACCGGGGAAAGTTGGAACTGCTGATCTGTAGTCGGATGCGGTGCCCGCACGCAAACACTCGTGCTGTCGACCCCAGGTCGATCACGTACTCCTCGACGTTGCCGGGCTCGGCGAATCGCGCCCTCTCAGTGGACTGCCGGTAGCGACCGCGGCGGATCCCGTCGGCCACAGAGAAGGAACCACCGCCGGGATGAACGTCGGTGAGTCGCGCCGTGAAGTCGGTGTCTTCGGCATCAGTTGAAGCAAACAGGTGAACGCGCAGGGGGCCGATCACAACAATGTCTTCAGTGAGGGGAGCACTTGTGTAAAGGAGCACGTCCTTGCGCTCCTCCACGAGTGTTTGCGGCTGTTCGCCCGAGAGTCGGGAGATGAAGAGGCCCGGAAGAAAATTCGGTCCACCGACAGTGGGGACGGGATGATTGGGGTCATACGCAAATGTGTCGGGCGCCCCGTCTACCGAGACGTCTCCCAACGTCCCGGCCCCAAGGAACCAGTCACGCGGGCTGGACTCGGATGGAGGCCAGCGGTCGAACTCTCGCCACCGGTTCTCCCCCATGACGAACAGGCAAACCTCCTGCGAATCGTCGATGGAGCGACCGAGTACCGCGTCGAAGAACCGAAGGTGCTGGGCCGTCATGTCGAGCGCAGCTTCGGAAGCGGCGCTCCCGTAGTCGGCCGCTCCAACCGTGTCCATGAGATTGCCATGCGCCCAGGGCCCAACAATGAGACGCTGGCGTGCCGCACCAACTACTAGCCGCGCGAAGTTCTCGAGCGTGCCCTTCAGGAAGATATCGTGCCAACCGCCAATGTGGAGGGCAGGCACATGAATGTCGTCGTACCGTTCGTTGATTGCGACCGCGTTCCAGTAGACGTCACGCCGCGGGTGGTCGATCCAATCGCGGTAGTAAGGGGCCAGAAGACCGACTCCAGGGAGGTCGGCGTAGGGGGTGTAGGCAAAGGCCGCGGTGGTGTCGCTCAGGAGGGTTTCAAGAGCGGGGCGCAGTGCCGCCTGCTCGGACAATGCGAGGCGAGCCAGTTGCACAGGTGCGAGGCCTGCCATCACCCAGAACAGCGCGAAGCCGAGCTGGAACGCCCCGCCCTCGTAGGTCCACCCCTCGTAGTACTCGGATGCCGTGAGGTGGGGGGCGATTGCCTTCAGCGCCGGGTGGCTCGTTGTTGCCGCAAGAAGCTGAGTTGCGCCGAAGTACGACTGGCCGTACATCATGACGTTGCCGTCACTCCAAGGCTGCGCCCAGAGCCAGGACAGGGTGTCCTCACCATCCAATGCCTCGGAGCGGAACGGATCGAAGTCACCGTCGGAGGCGAACCGACCACGGACATCCTGCACGACCACGATGTAGCCAGCCTCCACTGCGCGGATCGGCTCAAGGGCTGCGAAGACGATGGCCTGTTGCGAATCTGCTTTGTTGTAGGGAGTGCGTTGCAACAGGGCGGGGTGCGCGTCCGAATCATCGGGGCGCCATACGTCTGCACGGAGGGTCACCCCATCGCGCATGATGCAGTTCACATCGCGATCTACTCGAACGCGCCTCACCTGGATCACCTCTTGATCTGACATCGTTATCACATCGGGCGA
>JAWXCC010000206.1:0-3529 GCA_034440475.1 Phycisphaerae bacterium
CACCGCCCGCGATTCAATTGGCAAGCGGATTTAAGTACTCCGAAGACGAGTTGACGCCTGACTTTCCTGATGTCGCAACGATTCGCTTGGGCGAGCGGCTTCGCATCTATCACCGCGGGCCTTGGACACCATCCACCATTGCCTTCCTAGACGATCAGGGCAACGTGGTCACCAGCTTTCGACTCGATCTGCCCCCGCGTGGAACAGTGAGCGGCACCTTTCCCAGTGGAGTAGCGATTGCAAATGTTCGGGTGACGAGCGCCGCTGAACCGTTCGAAGTTACGAGCTTTGACCGATGCATCGGAGTGAACGAGCCAGAGCTCTCCGCCGAACGGCTCGAAGCGATGGGAGTTTTCCAATCTGGGTCGTCGGATCGAGCGAGTGCGCCGTCTGCCGACGCACATTTATCCCGCCCGATTGGAGTTCTTTCGCGCGAGACTTCTCTCGATCCGAACTTCGGGCGAATCTGCTTATACGCTGGCACATCGTCCTACAGCGGAGTCGCCGACGAGTGGAAGGGTACTGGCCCATCCACCGATGCTCACTGGCTCGACGGTCGAGTGCGCGACGCGATCAGGCTTTCGCAGGTAAAGCAGGTTAAATAAGAGTAGCCACAGTGGCCACACACATTCGAGTGCATGGCCCACTGAGTCCGCGCGGACGTGTGTGTCGTGTATGACTCTCCCGCGCCAATCTCGATCTGATGGTGGACACACACCCGTTAGCAGCCACCGCGCCGGAACAGCCGCGGCCCCCGGGTTAGCCCGGGGGCCGCGGTCTAGATCCGTTGCTCTTGGTCGTGCCGCTCGATTAACTCCCGGTCCAAGCGCCGAGCAGGATGCCGAGATCCGCCGATCCGACGACGCTGTCGCCATCGAGGTCGCCGGTTCCGGTACCGCCCCACTGGCCGAGCAGCAGGCCGAGGTCGGTGCCGCCGACCCGCTCGTCACCGTCGAGGTCACCGACGATCGGGCTCGGCGTCAACGTTCCTAACGGCTGGCTGGTCTGCACGCGGATGAACTCGTTGTCGTCCGGCGCGCCACTTCCGACGTGACGGCCGATCGAGAATGGGAAGTTGTCGTCGTTCACGACGATTACTTCGTTCGAAGACTTCACGAGGATGTCCTCGATCGTCACGAACGGGAACGCGAAGGGATCGCCGAGACCGACGTCGCCGGCGAGCGCCGGCAATGAGATCAGATTCGGATCGCTGATGTCCATCAGATTCACCGCGAGTCCCTTCGCGACCGGACCGCCCACCGCCGGGAAGCGCACTTCGTAGACGCGCTTGAGGCCGGTGAGCGATCCCTGTGAACCGTCGCGCTCGATCACGAGACTGCGGTTCGGTTCGAACATCACGAAGTCGCCGATCGATACGGCGCCCGGCTGGAACGCGTAGCTCCAGCGCTTGCCCGTGTAGGTCTTCGTCGCAAGGCTGAACTCGTGGAAGAGGATCGTGTTCGGCGTGCCGCCAACGAGCGGCTTTTCCAGCAGCGGGAGCAGCGTGCTGCCGTCGGTCGTGATCGCCATGCCTTCGAAGCCACCCGAGGTCAGGGCGCGGAACGGCTGCGCCAGCGTCGTCACCCGATACGGCCACTGCAATCCGGCGAGCCACGGCGTGTTCGCGCCGTTCTCGTCCTGCAAGTTCGTGCCTTCGTCGCTGCCGGGGATTGACGGATTGGTAAAGAGGGGGAAGTCGCCGAACAGGCACACGGTACCGATGGCGGGGTACTGCACGTGGACAAGTAAGAGCGTCGAGAAGTCGAAGTTCTGTACGTCTGCGCGCTGGGACAAGCCGTTCGCCGAGATCGCGCCGGCGACTGCCGTCACCAAGCCTTGGCTATCGACCGTGCGACGCACGAACTGCGCTCGCGGATTCCGCTTCGTCTCGATGTTGAAGCGGACCAGCGTGGCGTTAGCGACGCGCTTGCTCGCGCTGCGATCCGACGCTCCGGCGCCGGACTCGTAATAAGAAATATAGAAGTCGACGAAGTCGAAAAGGTTGTCAAGACTCGGCATCACGTACGGATGCGAAAGGCCCTGCGCCGTTGCGAAGGCCACGGCGACCGGCGACAGCGCCGGATCGTACTGCTGGTTCGGGAAGGCCGGAAGCAGCTTGTCGGCGATGAACATCGATTGGATCTCGACGAGCGTGAGATCCTTGACGAGCACTTGGTCAGCGGGACCATACGGTGTGCCGTAGGCACGGCGGGTCTTCGTCGAACTGATGTACGGATCGTGATCGAGCACCGGGATGACGTCGGCGGTGACGCCGCAGTCGGTCTCGAGCGTCGTCATGAGATGGTCGAGTCCGGCTTCCATCGCCGGAAGCGTGTTGTCCGGGCGCAGTCCGCGTGCGCCGCGATGACCTTGCGCGTCGATCTTTGTTGCGTCGATGCGACCGTCGGGCAGGATCCAGTCGCCCGGCGTGCCGTCGCTATTCGCGTCGAACGCTGCGATCGCGCTGTACAGCACGTTCGGCAAGTCTGAGATGACGCCGCGCACCTTGAGCTGGAGAAGCTCGGTGATGCGCGCCGCATCGTTGATCGTGTACCGCACGGTCGCGTAGCCCGCGTTGCGCAGCGAGTTCACGTTGAAGATCTCGCTGGACGCCGGCACGAGTCCGCTTCCGATCGGCGGCGACTGGCGATTCGCCACGAAGGTCGTGGCGTTGTTGTCGGCAAGGAGGAGATGCGACGGGCTGAAGACCGGCGTCTTGAGCGAGCCGAAGGCGCGAGCATGCGCCGTCATCGCGTTCATGATGCGAACGGTGGTGCCCTCCTCGTTATACGGATTCTGGGCAGCGCGAACTTCCTTACCCGGGTTGTCAAAGTCGGGCAGCCGGAACGGTGCATCGAGCACCTTGCCGGTCGCGTCGGTGTGGATCAGGAACGGACCAAACTCGTCGCCGAACCAGAACGTGCCGTCGGCGGTCCGCTGCATCGATTCGATGTCGAAGTCGGCGCCGGTCAGCACGCGATCCTCGCTGAAGTGATTCACGATCGGGAAGGACACGTGGCCATCAGGATCGCGCAACTGGAAGTAGCCAAGCACGGCGACGGATCCGTCGCCGCCAGACTCGGTTTCCTAAGACGGCTGCACGTGATAGACCCGCAGGTTGAAGTCGGCGGAATTCTCGATGCTGCCGTAGCCGTTGTCGCACATCATTCGATAGGTGCCGTCGTTCTCGTCGAGAATCGCCGAGAAACCTTGCACCGGCTGCTGGTTCACGAACGGCGTTGTGATGCCGTTCACCGTCGGCCCGCCGATGAGCGTGCCGCTTGTCGGTCCGTCGGCGAACGTTTGAGCGGGCAGCACGGCCCGACCAACGAGCGTTTGCGAGGCGGCGCAAAGATGCGACACGCAGCACAACGCGACTGTCGCCGCAAAGTGATGCACGTGGCGTCTGAGGGTGGCGAACGATGGTTGCTGTCCGTGCTTCTTGAGGCAGATGCTCTGAGTCGTCATGAGTGTCCTCCAGCGCCGCGAGCGGCGATCCGATCGCGCCCACGCCGCAGCAAGAACTCTC
>JAWXCC010000207.1:0-30843 GCA_034440475.1 Phycisphaerae bacterium
GAAGAGCTGCTGACCCATGAGATCAGCTGCGCTCACGAGCGACGGCAACGACCGCAGCGGGGTGTGATACGACCGCACGGTTTGCGCGATGAGCTGAACGGGGCTCTTGATCACTTGGGCATCGTGACGCGGCTCGTAGAAATGGCCGCTCGAAAACAGCGCCTTGAGCATCGGTCGCATCTCAAACTTCGATGCCCGCAACTCGCTCGCCATCGCCTTCACGCACTCTGCTTGCTGCGCGTCGAGTTTTCCCGGCGCGTCGTTCACGAAGTAGCGATAAAGCTTGAGGCAGAGAAACTCGCTGGCCTCGCGCTTCCTAAGCAAGAGGCGGACAACGTCGTCGCCGTCGAAGTTGCCGCGCTCGCCGAATATTGCTTTCACTGTCGCGTCGTGCTCGTTCGCGTCGAACACGAAGTCGTCGTCGCGAAACGTGTAGCCGGTCAGTGCTCGGGCGGCTTCTTTGATGTCGGATTCGGTATAGCCGCGTCCTTCACCAAGTACGAACAACTCCATCAGTTCGCGCGCGAAGTTCTCGTTCGGGCGAGCACGACGGTTCTCGTCGTTGTCGAGGTACTTCAGCATCGCCGGGTCGTGAACGATCGCGTTGATGAGCGCGGCGATGTTGCCAGCGGCATTCGTGCGAAATAGCGCGTTCTGCGCCAGCATGTGCCACGAGTCTTCGATCGTGCGGTAGCCGGTCGCGAAGTGGCCGTGCCAGAACAGCGTGAGCTTCTCTTCCAGTGGACGCCCCGATTCGATCAGTCGGCGCATCCACCAACGCTGACCTTCGGCGAGTTGGCCGCGATCGCGCGTCTCTCGAATTTGTCGCTCGCGCTGGAGGCGTGCGAGCGTCGCCTCGTCGTTCGCCGCGCGGGCGCGCTGGTCCGTCGCTTGCTCTTCAGCGGTCGGTGGACGCATGATCGACCGATCCCAGGTGGGCGGTGCGTCGGCGGCGACCAGCTCGTAGTCGACGAGGTACTCGACCGCCTTTTTTACGCCGAGGTCTTTGAGCGCCCGCACTTCGAGTGGCGTTCCACCGAATCCAGCCCGCGCGAGGAGCCGCTGCGCCGCCCAGTAGTCGAAGCGATCGGGTCGCAGCGGATGGAGCGGGGGAGCGAGCATGCGAAGGCCGTTGGCCTCTATCGGTTAGGCACCGCGACGACTCGTACGAGGAGCGATAAGAGCAACCAGAACGAGCATGACAACTGGCAGCGGCAGAAGCCAGGTTTTCTCGGCGAGGAATCCGAGTGCTGCGAATGGCGCAAGTGCAGTGACGAGTACGGCGAACGCGATAAGGACGGTCCGTTTCATCGGCCAAGCACGGAGGAGTGGTCGTTCCGTTCGCATGAAGAGGAGCACGTACGCCGGGAAAACGAGGCCGTAAAACCCGAGGAAGACGAGATAAGTCGCCTCGAACGGGAAGGGGAGGTCGGCCGCGAACGCGCCCAGAATCGCCGGGGCGACAATGACCGCAGGGCGGGTGCGGCTGCCCGAGGGCCAGGCGGCGAGCCGCACTTCGCGGAGATGCGTCGCGATCGTGAAGGTCGTCTGGACCGCCAAGTGCATCGCGACCGCTGGCACGAGCACGAGTGCCCCGTTCACGGTGTACGCCGCCGTCAGCACGATGATGCAACCGAACGCGACACCGAAGACGCCGAATGCGTGAACGCTCGGCGTCGACTGGCGGGCGCGGTGAAACGTTCGATCGAGCCACGGACAGAGCAGGAACCCGAACGCGATGATCGGCGCCGTGTACAGAAGCGCATTCATGCCGAGTTCGCCGGACGTGAGATCACCGGTCGCCGGCAGCGCTGCGATGCGACCGACGGGCAGAATCGCCCATAACGTGAGTGAGGCCACCGCTGCGGCACTGCCGAGCGCAGGCCAAAACGCGCCGCGGCCGATCGACAGGATGACGCCAACCGCGAGTGCACCGCCAGCCGCCATCCACCCGCGCGGCAAGGACGTTGTGGCGTCAGTCGTCGCGTTCACGATCCACGCGATGAAGAAGATCTGATACGCGATCGTGACTGCGGAAAACGCGACCATCGCACTGCTGTGCTCACGACAGAGTCGTTCACTGTCCGCTCGCGGGCAGGCGTAGCCAAATCCGGCGCAGCCCGCGACGTTAGGGATCGCGAACACGAGAAACCCTGGCCATCCGAAGTGGCGAATCATGATGATTGGCAAGTACATGCCGATGCACCATGTCCAGCTTGACGCGCAGAAAAGTCCCCAACCGACGGTAGAGGCGATGTGCCTCATGCTTGGGATCTGACACCCGTGTTGTTAGGCATCGGCGTTCGCCCGCGCGAGTGGCTTCTTCCGCTTCCGTTCCCGGCGGGCGTCGGCCATCGATTTGGGGGTGCAGTGGAACGTGATCGCGCACTTTCCGACGAGCATCTCGCGACCGCGTTTCTTGAGCTGCTGCCGAATCTCCATGTCGAGTTCGATGTTGAACTCGCCTTTCGTCGCGAGCCGCTCGTCGATGTCTTCGCTCTTGACGACCTCGTACACCGCAGTACCGAAGCACGGCCGCATGAAGCGGTAACGCATCTCTTTGCACACGACGGTGTAGTCGCTGCCAAAGCGGGCGAAAAGGTAAAGGCCGCCCGCCACCTCGGAGTTGCCGAGCAGCGCCGCGCCCGCCATGGCGTTGTACCAATTGCGATTGAAGCGGGTAAAGGGGAGTACCGCGACGAATCGGTTCGCGCCAAGGCGCTTCATCGAGATGCCAGAGCGCCACGCGAACGGCAAATACACGAGCGAAAACGCGCGCTGGAAGAACGCGTTCTTGACCGACAGTCGGGAGAGCCACGCCTCGGCGCGCTGGACGAACGACTTCGGTTTCGGGCGCGCAGCCTCCGGTGCCGCGAGCGGGTTGCTCGGAACTGGGGCAGCGGTGGATGAGGACAGCGGCGCGGACGTCACGCGGAAAATGGCTCGCTTTGGAAAGGTCGCATCCTACGGGCGACGGCAGGCGTGATCCAGCACTCGGGGTGCGAAAAGGAGAGTGCTCAACGAGGGAGGGTCGCGCTGTCGTATTAGACTCGTCCGAAATCATGCCCTCTCCGCCCCTGCCCGCATCGTCAGCGCTCCCCAAACTCGGTGTTTGCTCATGGTCGCTACGAGCTCGGGATCCGGCTGAGCTGATTGCCCGCGTCCATGCGACAGGCATCTCGGCGGTGCAACTGGCGTTGACGCCGCTCGTCGAGGCACCAGACGTCTGGAACGGAACGTTCGATCGGCTGCTCGACGCTGGCGTCACCGTGCTCTCAGGCATGCTCGAGACCGTGGGTGAAGATTATTCGTCGATCGCCCGCATCGCTGCAACGGGCGGCGTTCGGCCTGATGCGACGTGGCCTGCGACGCGCGAACGTGCGGCGAGCGTCGCTGCGTTAGCGGGCCGCCAAGGGATTCGGCTCGTCACATTGCATGCGGGGTTTCTGCCGCACGAGCGAAACGATCCTGAACGTGGCAAGATGTTGGACAGGCTCCGCGCGATCGCGCAGCTCTTCAGCGACGTCGGCTGTGATATCGCCTTTGAGACCGGTCAAGAACCTGCGAGCACACTGGTCGACTGCCTGCGCGAACTCGAGGTCGCGAGTGTGGGTGTGAATTTTGATCCAGCGAACATGCTGCTCTACGGTTCTGGGGACCCCATCGAGGCGTTGACGCGACTGGCGCCTTGGATTCGTCAAGCGCACGTGAAGGACGCGGTACCGTCAGGAACTTCTGAGTGGGGCACCGAAGTCGCAGTCGGCACCGGGGCGGTTGACTGGCCAGCGTTCGTGACAGCGATTGCTTCAGCACCGCACCGCCCCAATCTCATCATCGAACGCGAGGCTGGCGAAGCGCGGATCGAGGAGGTTCGTACCGCGAAGGCGCTGATCGAACGGCTGATCCACCGTTGAACTCACTACGATGAAGAGATGCCGACCTACGTATACGCGATGGTGAATCCGGACGGCTCAGACGGGGCGACCTTCGAGGTGCTCCAGCGCATGAGCGATCCGCCGCTCACGAAACACCCGGAGAGCGGCAAGCCGGTCCGGCGCGTCCCCACCATGCCCAATCTCTCGCTGCAATGGAGTGAGGGAGTCAACAAGGGCAAGCTCAGCGACAAGAACCTCAAACGTCTAGGGTTTGCGAAGTATCAGAACGCGGGCGACGGAAAATTTGAGAAGCGAGCGGGCGCGGGCCCCGACTCTATCTCAGCGTGACCGAGCGGAGTCAGCGCTCGGCTGCGGGTGAAACTGCACGAGCGGTCTCAGAAACGCCTGCGGATCGCCGAACTGCTGGAGCGCTTCGATCTCTCGTCTCGGGTCACTGGGCAGGCGCAAGCCGTCGAAGAGGTCGTGCATGCGGCCATCCAGCGTCAAAGCTGCTGCCGCGCCGATCGCAAGGAGGACGACCGTCCGGACGTAGCGGTTCCAGTTGAAAATAGGTGCGTCGAAGATGCCGTCCACCTTGCTCAGACGTACGGGCAGCGTGCGCGCTCCCGGCTCGGTCGTTACCGTCCGAGTAGCGATCGTTGCGGAGTGACGCCTACCTCGTAGAGAATCCCGAATCGATGTACTTACCCTCGACGTGCCTGATCGTTCTTGCGATGGCGACGCAATCATCGGCCCTCGCGCCGCTCGCCGCCGCGCTCGTCCAAACGCCGCCCAGCGAGCCTGAGATCACGCGAGTGCCAGTGCCCCCGGAGGCGACTGGCCGATTGTTAGCCCAACCTGAGGGCGAACCGCTGAAGACCTCGCGCGAATTGCTCATCATGGAGGCGTGGCCGGTTGAACAGTCGTTTCGCGTCACGAAGGATCGATTGTTCGTCGCGCCTTACAACCGCTGGGGTTTGATGCATGCGGACGCCATTCTGCCTACGGCAGTTATTGGTCGTGGCAAGGGTCCAGTCGTTCCGTTGTTAGCTGGCGTGGCGATCGATGTCGACGACGTCATGTTCGACGACAAGGATGGGCGGCCGATGCGGGTCGGCGACTTCTTCGCGGCAACCGGCCTCGACGGGCTGCTCGTGCTGCACAAGGGGAAGGTGGTCTTTGAGCGCTACGAGAACGGCATGTCGCGCGATCAGCCGCACATGATGCTTGGTGCGAGCGCCGCGTTCCCGGCACTCGTGGCGTTGACGCTGATCCATGAAGGCCGGCTCAATGCACAGGTGAAGCTGATTGATTACCTCGCCACGCTCGAGTACTCGGCGTGGCGCGGGACATCCCTCCGCGCGCTGCTGGACATGACCGCGTCGGTGCGCTTTTCGAATGGGGCAGCGCTGCCAGCGCCGAATCAACTCGCCTACGAGGTCGCGTGTGGACTCGTGCCGCCGCCGAAGGAGTACGTTGGTCCTCTCAGTCTCATGGAGTTCGTGCGTTCGATGAAGGACATGGACGCCGAGCGTCCGCATGGCGATGCATTCCGGTTCATCCCCACCGGAATCGACGTGACTGCGGAACTCGTGCGCGGTAAGGAACGAGCAACGCTTGCGCGCGTGATCGAGAAGCGGATTTGGTCTAAGCTCGGGGCAGAGCACGACGCACGAGTGGTCGTCGACGCGCACGGCACCGATCTCGCGGCACTCGGATTCATCGCGACCGTGCCCGATATGGCGCGGTTCGCCCAGATGCTAGCGAACCGTGGGCAGTGGAACGGGCAGGAGGTTGTCCCGGGCGTCATCGCGCTCGATGTGCTCGCGGGTGGAAACACTGCGATGTTAGCTCGGAGCGACGTCGCCAAACTGCTGCCTGGTGGGTCGTACAACGCAGGCTGGTGGAACACCGACAAGGCTATGGGTGCGGCCTTTCTCTGGGGCGCGCACGGACAAACCGTGTGGATCAACCAGCGCGCCGAGGTGGTCATCGTGCGTGTGTCGAGCCATTCGTCGAGCGACAGCGACTTCTTGCGATACAACGAGATCCGAGCGATGGACGCGATTGTCAAGCGCGTCGCTGGAGGAACATGATCGGCGATGGGATCGGCGATGGGAGCAGCGATGCCGAGCGCTGACCTCAACACCGCGCGTAGCCGGGTCACCGAACTGCGCGAGACGCTCGAGCGCGCAAATCGCGCCTATTACGTCGACGCAAATCCGTTTCTCGCGGACAGCGAATACGACCGCTTCTTGAAGGAGCTCGAGGCGCTCGAGATCGCCTATCCAGAGCTTGGTGAAGTCAACAGCCCGACGAAGCGCGTTGCTGGCGCTGCGACCGGCGCCTTCGTGAGCGCGTTGCACAGCGTTCCGATGCAGTCGGTGGACAATAGCTACCTCGTCGATGACGTGCGAGCGTGGCACGCTCGATGCCGCGAATCGCTCGAGAAGGTGGGCGTCCTCGCGAGCAACGAGTTGTTACGCCTCGTCTGCGATCCAAAAGTGGATGGAGTCGCCATGAGCTTGCGGTACGAGCGTGGCGAACTCGTGAGCGCAGTGACGCGGGGTGATGGCGAGCGCGGCGATGTGGTGACCGCGAACGCCCGCGCGATCCGGTCGATTCCGCTGCGCCTGACGAGCAACCTGACGCAGTTGGCGGCATCTGTGGTCGAAGTGCGTGGCGAGATCTATATGCCGAGCGCCATGTTCGATCGCATCAACGCCGAACGGGGCGGCGCAGGCGATGTGTTGTTCGCAAATCCGCGCAACTCAACTGCAGGCACGCTCAAGAATCTGGATCCCTCAATCGTCGCGAAACGCGGTCTCGCATTCATGGCCCACGGCCGCGGTGAAGCGAGCGGTTTCGCGTCTCCACCCACGTGGTGGGAGTGGCTCGAGTTGCTCCGATCTCTCGGAATTCCGACGAATTCGCTCGCAGTTCGATGCGACGACGCCGCCGACGCCGTCCGCGCGATCGAGCAATTCGACTCGGCACGACGCTCGCTGCCGTACGCGGTTGATGGGATGGTTGTGCGCATCGATCGGCTTGACTTGCAAAGAGCGCTCGGATCAACGTCGAAAGCGCCGCGCTGGGCGATCGCATTCAAGTACCCAGCAGAGCAGGGCGTCACGGTACTTCGTCACGTTGAATGGCAGGTGGGTAAGGCGGGCACTCTCACGCCGCGTGCAACGATGGATCCGGTGGTCCTTGGTGGGACCACGGTTCGCCATGCCACGCTGCACAACATCGAAGAAGTTAGACGGCGCGACGTGCGCCTCCTCGACACCGTGATCGTCGAGAAAGCGGGGGAGATCATTCCGCAGGTCGTGCAGCCCGTCGTCGAGAAGCGCACGGGTGCGGAGGTGCCGATCGAGCCGCCGTCGGCGTGTCCCGCCTGTTGCGGTCGCGTCGAGCAAGACGGACCGAAGTGTTACTGCGTCAACGCCGAATGTCCGGCGCAGTTTCGCGAGCGGCTCAAATGGTTCGTCGCCCGCGATCAGATGGACATCGACGGTCTCGGCGACGTCTGGGTCGACGCCCTCGTCGATCTCGGCTTTGTCCAACACTTTGCCGATGTCTTCACCCTGACCCAGGACCAACTGCGGTCGGTAGCAGCGGAGTTGCCTCGGCGACGCGAGGCGGGGAAGCCCGAGTCCGATACGAGAAAGAAGGCACCCGCGACCTACGAAAAGTCGACAGCCCCGATTCTTGCATCCATCGAGTCGGCCAAGACGCGCGGACTGCAGCGGCTGCTTGCCGGGCTTGGATTACGACACATCGGTGCGGCGGCAGCGAAGACACTAGCGAAACGATTCGTTGATGCCGACGCGCTCTTGGCGGCGACCGAGGGGGAACTCGTCGAACTCGACGACTTCGGCACGATCACCGCCGCGAGCCTCGCGCAGGATCTCGCGAGCCAACGCGTCCGCGAATCGTTTGCGCGATTGCGGGCCGCCGGGGTCGACCTCACCAGTCCACTATGGAAGCCCAGGGACGCTGCTCCGCTTCAAGCGACGCCGTTCACCGGGAAGACAATTGTGATCACGGGGACGCTGGAGAAGTGGGAGCGCGGGGCACTCGCCGAGCGCCTTGAATCGCTCGGGGCGAAGGTGTCCGGGAGCGTGTCCAAGAAGACAAGTTTCGTGATTGCGGGAGCTGCGGCAGGATCAAAGCTCGAGAAGGCCCGGGAGCTAGGCATCGAGGTGTGGGACGAGGCGCGACTGGAGGCTGCCCTCGCCGAATAGGCATGCGCCAGTACGATTGACGGTCCATGGGACAGTTTGCCCTCGGTATCCGCAGTCTCGTCATCAAGCTGGCGATCTTCGTCGCGATGGCAGCGCTGCTTGCGTGGGCGCTCGGCGGAACGCTTTTCCCGCGGGCCGAGGCTGCGGACGGCCCAGCCGTGACGTGGCATGCGGCGACGTGGCGTCTCCGTCTTGAGGTCGGTGGCGAGCATCACGGTCAGGCGCGGTGGCACCTCGTCCGTGAATCGGCCAACGAGAAGCCGGAGTACTGGACGCTGGCCGGATTCGAGCACTGGTCCGACGCAGCTGGGCCAGTCGCGACTGATTCCACGTTGTACCTCGCGTTTCGCGATCGCGACGCTGCGGAGTGGACCGTCGCGGCGATAGATGACTCGGGCTTCGCGACAACGATCCTGCCGGATCGATTCGAAGTCGAGCGGCAGTTTGCGCGGCTTCGCAACGGATTGCCGTTGCAGTCAGCTGGCGACGCGGCGGGGGCGCGTGAGACGGTTCTGCGCGCCGAACGGGCGCACTGAGGCGGCGACAGCGTCCCTCGACCACCCAATGGAAAACGTGGAATTCAAAGCTGAAGTGCGCGACCTTGCTGCGGCTCGACGACAGTGCGCATTGACAGGCGCTGTTGCGCACGGGAGTTTCCGTCAGGTCGACACGTACGTTCGGGTTGCTCTGGGTCGCTTGAAGCGCCGCGAGTCAAGAGGTGTGGGTGGGGGGGCAGCGCCCGAGTGGATCTCCTACGAACGCCCAAACTCGCCCGCGTCCCGTGTTTCTCGTTACACGATTCTGAGTGATGCGGAGGCGAGGCTGCGCTTCGGCGCTGGGACGCTGCTTCCTTGGAAGGTCGTACGCAAGACGCGTGAGCTGTGGCTCTTGAAGAACGTGCGCATCCATCTCGACGAAGTCGAAGAGGTGGGAACGTTCATCGAGTTCGAAGCCGTTGTTTCAGCGTGTCACGATCTCGCGGACTGCAACCGCGCGGTAACGCACCTCCGCGAGCAGTTCGAGCCAATTTTGGGTGAGTCCGTGGCGACGTCGTACGAGGCGATGGTGGACGAACTCACCGTCACGGACCAGCAGGCGCGCTTGCCGTGAACTGCCCTAAGTCGCGGTACCAAGACGGGTACTCAACGCGGAAACCTCGGAGGTCGGCGCCTTCGATGCGGGACTCTTCTTGACCGGCGGCTCGATGGAAAGTCCGGCGAAGTAAATCAACGCACCTAACACCACCGCGACCGCGATCCGCCACCAGCCGAAGACAGCGAGTGAATGCCGCGAGAGGTAACCAACGAGCCACCGCACCGCGATCGCTGCGCTCAGGGTCGCGACGACGAGGCCGACGATCACCGGAAGCCAGCCGCCCAAGGGATCAACGAATCCGAGCCCGTGGGCCCTGAGCTGCTTTCCAAGCGTCAGAACACACGCACCGAGAAGTGTGGGCAAACCGACGAGGAAGGAAAACTCAGCTGCCCGCGCGGGTGGAAGTCCGACGAGCATGCCGCCGACGATCGTCATCATCGAACGGCTCGTGCCCGGCCACATCGCGACGCACTGCAAGAGCCCTACGACGAGCGCGTCGCGGACGGTGAGGTCCTCGATTGATTTGAATGCCGCTTGTCCTTCCGTCGCCTGTCGCGCGTAGAGCGAATTTTGCCAGCCGCGCATCGCGATGAGGACAACCCCGCCGCAGAAGAGAGCAACGAGGACGGGGACGGGTTTGAAGAAGCGCGATTCAATCCAGTCGTGCAGCAGAAGTCCGAATACTCCGGCGGGGAGAAACGCGACGACGAGAAGGACGAACAGGCGCAGCCCAGCCGGATCTCGACCAAATATGCCGCGGATCATCGTTCCGACCCGCGCGCGGTAGAGCCCGAGCACGGCGAGAATCGCGCCGCCTTGAATGATGACATTGAACGAATTCACTGCCTCGGCCGACTCGGGCGTCGTGCCGAGCCCGAGCAGCCATGCAGTGAGAATGAGGTGGCCGGTAGAACTGACCGGCAGATACTCGGTGATACCTTCGACGATGCCGAGGACCATGGCTTGAAGAACGTTCATCGCGGGTCCGTGCGAGGAAGCGTGGGAGTGGGTGTCGCCGCGCTCGCCGCACGCTCGGCAGAGGGGTTGGTTGCGAGCCACGGCATGAGTGCTCGGACGCGCTCGCCTACGGACTCTATCGAATCGACGCGACCGGCGCGCCGCTGCAGCGTGAGCCAGGGGTCGCCGTTCGCATGATCTTGAACGAGTCGCCCGGCGAATCTGCCATCACGAATCTCGTCGAGTATGCGTCGGAATTCGGCGCGAATCGCTGGCGTCGCAAGACGTTCTTCGCACTCGAAGCTACCGAATTCGGCTGTGTTCGAGATCGCGTCGCGCATGCCTGCGATTCCGCGGGTGTAGACGAGGTCTGCGACCTGTTTGACCTCGTGGCAACACTCGAGATACGCGAGTTCAGGCGGATACCCGGCCGCAACGAGTGTTTCGTACGCGACCTTGACGAGACTGACGAGGCCGCCACAGAGCACCGTCTGCTCGCCGAACAGGTCAGTTTCCGCTTCATCGGCAAACGATGTTTCGATGATTCCGGCGCGAGCGCTGCCGATGCCGTTCGCCCACGCGAGGGCAAGACCTCGAGCGTCATTTCGCGCCGATTCGCGGTGAACGGCAAACAGCGCCGGAATACCGAGTCCTTCCACGAATCGCTCGCGCAGTGTGGTCCCGGGACCCTTGGGTGCGACGAGCACGATGCCGAGATCGGCGCGCGGGCTCACCAGTCCGAATCGGAGCGAAAAACCGTGGAGAAAGCCGAGGGTCGCGCCGCGTTGAATCGCTGAATCGAGGTGCTGGCGGAAGGCCTCCTGATGAGCCTCGTCGGGGAGGGCGACGACGACCAGATCGCCCGAAGACGCCGCCTCGGCGAGCGTGGTGGCTACGAATCCCTCGGCACGAGCCTGCGCGACCCCGCGCCCGTCTCGCCGACCGCCCACGATGACTTCGACGCCCGAGTCGCGCAGATTGAGGGCGTGAGCTCGCCCTTGATTGCCGAAGCCAAGCAAGGCTACGCGGCGGCCCGCGAGGGGGGTGAGCGGTGCCGCATCGTCGCCGCGGAGGACGGGGAGGGGAGGCGGGAGCGGATCTGGTGGCACACGCCCAGCATACTGGGGGGCGGCGGGGTGAGCGTGCGCGGTCTCGTTGCCAGCTCGGGAACTTCTGGCAACTCTCGGCGCGATTGAGTCGATGAACCGGAGCTGGGATCGTAGGGGAGCGGATTCCGCACGGAGACCGCAATGTCACAGAGCACAGGTCGCGAGCGCCGACGGTTCACACGATTCAAGGTAGTCCCGATGTATACGTGTGTTCACGTGCGTCGCGGTGCTGACGGCACTGGACCGGAACTCGACGGGCATCTCTACGACATCAGCGAAGGCGGCGCGCGCTTCGAGCTCGACGAACCGCTGTCGGATGGCGAGCGCGTCAGTGTTGAGATCACGCTTCCCGGATGTCGCAAGCTCATCGCCGCGAGCGGCAAGGTCGTCCGGGTGAATGACCAAGACGACGATCCCGGACCACGTCGCATGGCGTTGATGTTCGACTCGTTCGCCGATGAGGCAACTCGGCTTGCGCTCCGCAAGTATCTCGATCAACGTTGGCTGGAAAAAGCCGCCTAGCTCTCAGCCGTGGCCCCGCAAGCTGTTAGCTCCGCCTGCTCGCGCCGCTGCCCACTCGACGAACTTCTTGTTGATCCGCGCGACGACCGTGTCTGGCGCATCATTCGCGTCAACTTCGAAATCGCACAGCTCTCGGTAGCGAGGGACGCGCGCCTCAGCGAGCGATTCGAGTTCGTCGACGACGCCACGCCCCGTCAGACTCGCGCGATCGCCCGGCGCCGCGGTGAGGCGCAGAAGAGCGACGGACGTGTCGCACGTCAGGAACACGATTGTGATGTTTCCAAGGTCGCGCGCTTCAGTCAGGCGCTGTGCAACGTTCGCAATCATGGGGGCACCGCCACCGAGGGCGATGATTGAATCGGCAAGCGGGGCGTCGAGAAGGGCGAGAAGGGCGTCTCCTTCGCCCACGCGCCACGCCGCCTCACCGCGCTCGGAAAAGATCTCACGGACGCTCTCTGCGCCGAGCCGACGCAGCACGATGTCGTCGAGATCGATGAACGGGCACCGTGCGAGCGACGCAAAACCACGACCAGCAGTCGTCTTGCCAGCTCCCCGCAACCCTATCAGTACTAGGTGTCCCATCTCGACCAGCCAGCAGCACACTTTTCAGCCGAAGTTTTCGGCCCAAGCTCGCGGCCGAATGCCGCGGCCGCCGCGCCCGAACGCTCAGCGCGTGCGGATTTGACGACCGAGGCTGCGCTTGCTGTTGATGATCTTGCGACCCTTGCTCGTTCGCATGCGGGCACGAAATCCCAGCTTGCGGAGCTTCTTAATGCGACTGAGCTTGTGCGGATAATGCATGGCGGGGCTTCGGGCGAGGTGGCGGGGCGGGCTGGTCGGGTACTGCGGGAGAGCCCGCGAGCGAGCCGGGCAGACTACCAGATTCGCCGCCTCGGGGCCAACCGTCGCCTTCTTTAGGGTGGATGCGATTGAAGCGTCCCCCTTGCACCGCCGATTCTCTCCGACGATGCTCTCTTGCGGCGAGTCCTCCAGGCTTCGCGGCGTCGCGCCGCCTGGAGCATCCGCCGAACGAACGGTTCTTGGCGCGCTCCGACGGCCACTCCGACTTTGGCGGAGGTCGCGTCGGCAGTCGCGCCCCTGCCCCCAGTTTTTTGGGGTCGTCGGTCGCTATGCACAACGACAGATCTGAAATTGTTGGTTCCCCAAGCTCGAGTTCGTCTTCGCCGCACCCGATCGGGCGCGGCCCCGGTGACGAATCGCCCGAGGCGCGAGCTGAACGCAAGATCGGCTACGTGTTCAAAGATCGCACGCCGCTGACGTTGGCGTTGATTCACGCATCAGTCGCGGGAACGCGTCTTGAGAGCAACGAACGCCTCGAGTTCCTCGGTGACGCGATCTTGGGGATGGTGATTTGCGACTATCTCTTTCGAACGTATCCGAGTGCGCTGGAAGGAGAACTGACGAAGGTCAAGTCCAACGTTGTGAGTCGACGATCGTGTGCGGAAATCGCGATGGAACTCAGCCTCGACGAGGACCTCGTCTTGGGCAAGGGGATGGGCGGACGCGAGAACCTGCCCTCATCGCTCGCAGCGGCGGCGTTTGAATCGGTCATCGGCGCGATCTATCTCGACGGTGGCCTCGATGCCGCGCGTACGTTCGTTCTGCGGCACATGGCACCGCGCATCGAGCAGGCATCGCGACTGGGCCATCAGCACAACTTCAAGAGCGTCCTTCAACAGGCGTTGCAGCGGTGTGGCACGTCGAACCCGGCCTACCTCGTGGTTGATGAGCGCGGTCCCGACCACGCGAAGTGCTTCAACATTGCTGTCGACGCCAGTGGACGTAAGTTCCCCGCATGCTGGGGAACTTCGAAGAAACAGGCCGAGCAACAGGCGGCGCTCACCGCGCTCCTCGAACTCGGATTCGCGTCATTCACGTCGTCCGGCGACATTGTGGTGCGCCGCATCGAATCGGGCGAAATATTGGTCGAAGCGCCAGTCCCCGCGATGAAGGATGGTAACTCAACGAAGGATCCAAGTCGCGAGAGCAGCATGAGCGCCGATCGCGACAATCCAAGCGACGCTCCAAGCGACGTTCCGCCAAAGTAGCCTTTGAATGTGTGGACGCGCGGTCATAGAGACGATCGGAGCAGCGTCGCTTATGGGTTCGCCGCGCCGCGCGCGGTCTTGAATTGCCGCGACGATGAGGTTCGCATCAAAGGCACGCACTCCAAGTCGATTCGCAAACGCGAGCACCTTGCGACGGCGTTCAAACGTCAACACTGATCCTTCAAGCTGCGCCGCCGTCTCGATCGCAACGAGCCACCGAGGGTCGCGCGGGTCGAGCGAGCGATCTGAAGCCGCTTCGAGATTCGATTTCGCGATTCCGCGGCGTGCTTCGAGCGATGGAGATTGGCGTGCCCGCCTCGCGCCGGCGAGTCGGCCCTCAAGTTCGGAGCTGCGGTCGCTCTGATCGGCACCGACGAGCCTGAGCCCGCGCGGGTTTGGCCGCTCGCGATCGAAGGGATCGAGACTTCGGAACCGACCACTCATAGCTGCCTTTTCCCGATGACCCGTCTAGATCAGACCCTCATAGATGAAACTAGGAAGGCCAACACTCCGGACCGCGTCGTAGCGACATCCCGTTACGACAACGCGCGGAGTCTAAGCGTCGGGAACCGAAACGCCAGCAAACTTGAGTTTTTCTTTGAAATCGCCGCCCGGCATCGCTCGCCGCGCCCGCCGGCGTCACGAGGCAGCATGCTTATCAGGACGCAGCTCGCGCGTTACTCGGCACCGTGGCGGAGAATTCTGCCCTCGACGAGAAAGATCAGGTCCTCGGCAGCACTCGTGCAGATGTCCGCCATTCGCTCCAACCGTTGCGCGGTCGCGAGAATGTCGATCGAAGCCTGCGTGTGATCCACGTCCCGGTGGATCTCGTCGCGACTCCAAACTAACACCTCTTTATTTAGTTGATCGACGCGCTTGTCGTCCCGGCGAAGCTGAAGGCAGCGGTCGAGTTCGGGATTGGCGAGTAGCTGCATGACCTCGGTCACCATCCCGTGCGTCGCGTCTGCCATCTCGAGCAGCGACTCTGGGATGCGAATCACCGGTCCGTTCGCGAGCTTGATGACACGCTTCGCGATTCCCTTCGCGAGATCGGCGATTCGCTCAAACTCGCCGCTCATACGCAGAACCGTCACGACCAGACGCAAATCGCTCGCAACCGGCTGTCCCAGCGCAAGCAATCGCATGCACTCGTTCTCGATGTCGATCTGCATCTGATCGACGGCCTCGTCGCCACCTTTGATGCGGGTCGCGAGTTCAATGTCGCCGGTGCGCAGCGCGTGGACCGCGTTCGTGACCCGTGATTCAACCTCCGCGCCCATCGCAAGGAGGTTGCGGCGGAGGTCGACGATGCGGGCCTGCAGATTGATGGACATGAGTTCAGGTGCTTGGCCGACCCTACCGAGGTCGGCCGGACGGTCGAATGGAACGACGCGAGTGGGCGGACTCGCGATCATCCGAACCGACCGGTGATGTAATCTTCGGTCTGCTTATGCGTAGGTCGGGTGAAGATGCGTTCGGTATCGTCGCATTCCACGAGCCTTCCCTCGAAAAAGAAGGCGGTGCGATCGGAGACGCGGGCTGCCTGCTGCATGTTGTGCGTGACGATCACGATCGTGTAGGCCTCGACGAGCTGGGAAATGAGTTCTTCAATTGCAGCCGTGGAGCGAGGGTCGAGCGCTGAGCAGGGCTCGTCCATCAGCAAGACCTCGGGACCTACGGCGATTGCCCGCGCGATGCAAAGTCGCTGCTGCTGCCCGCCCGACAGACCGAGCGCCGACGCTTTGAGGCGATCCTTCACCTCGTTCCACAACGCGGCGGCCTTGAGTGCCTCCTCGACGAGACTGTCGAGGTCAGAACGGTTCATGCGACGGTGGAGCCGTGGCCCGTATGCGACGTTGTCGTAGATCGACTTGGGAAACGGATTGGGCTTCTGGAACACCATGCCGACTCGGCGGCGCAGTTCAACCACGTCGATTCCGCGAGCTAAGAGGTCTTGACCATGGAGATGAAGTCCGCCTTCGGCACGAGCGCTCGGGATCGTATCGTTCATCCGATTCATCCAGCGAAGCAGCGTGCTCTTGCCGCAGCCGGACGGGCCGATGAACGCTGTGACCTCGCGCTGCCGTGCGTCCACCGTGATGTCGTGCAGCGCTTGAAACGCTCCGTACCAACTCGACAGTCCTCGCACCGTGATGGCCGGTGCGACCGACGGCTTCTCTGCGGATGCAGAGTGGCGTGTGACCTGCGGCGGAGGTGGTGCAACGCGAGCGGGTGCGCCCGGGGTCGGTGGGATCGGCGTCGTCATCGAGGTGCCGCGTTTCATGAGCTGGGGTAGGTCGGCGGCATCATGTGAGCGGCCGATGGAGTCTCTGTCGAATCAGAACAGCAATTGCGTTGAAGGACAAGAGAACGATCAGCAGCACGATGATCGCAGCTGCGGCCAACTCGCGAAAATCGTCTTGCGGACGACCCGCCCAGTTGAAAATCTGAAATGGAAGCACGGTGAAATCGCTCATCAGGTTTTCCGGCTTGCTCGTGATGAAGAGCGGAACGCCGAGGACAAGGAGCGGAGCGGCCTCGCCCACGGCGCGGCTGATCGCGAGGATGGCACCGGTGAGAATCATCGGGAGAGCTGCTGGTTGCGTGATGTTCCACACGGTCTGCCACTTCGTCGCGCCCATAGCGAGCGACGCCTCGCGCATCGACTTGGGGACAGATCGGAACGCTTCCTGCGACGAGATGATGATGATCGGGAGTATGACGAGCATCAGCGTGAGGCCGCCAGTGAGCACGCTTTGCCCGAAGGGGAAGTGAATGTAGTACCAATCTTCGGGCGTCCCGATCACGAAGTTCGAATCGCGTCCGAACACGCCGAACATGCGGGCAAACGCCGTCAAACCGAGGATGCCGTAGACGATCGAGGGGACGCCGGAGAGGTTCCGGATGTTTGTCTCGATGTAGCGAGTCACGCGGTTCTTTGGCGCGAATTCTTCGAGGTAGATGGCGGTACCGACGCCAAGGGGAAGCGCAACGATCGCGCAGATGGCGACTGCCCAAATGGACCCAAGGAGTGGCGCGAGTATCCCCGCAGACTTCGCCTTACGCGACGCGTATTCGGTGAAGAACTCCCAGCGAATCCACTGCTTCCAGCTTCCCGCGTCGGCACTGGTTCCGTAGAACGTCGCCTTCACAGCAGCGCCGTCGACGATCCACGGCAACCCCTTCACCGTAATCGAGATGATCAGCACTGCGAGAATGACGACCGCGAGGCTGGTCGCCGCGAGGCAAAACACGAGAAAGCCGCGGTTGAGTACCGCGCGCTTCACCGCTGACGCGGGCAGTCCTCGGTCTGCCTTCATCAGTCGTACTCCTCGCGAAAGCGCCGCAGGACTGCGTTGCCGATGATCGTGAGTCCGAGCGTCAACAGGAACAGCACAAATGCGACGGCATAGCTCGACTTGTACTCCACGCCATTCGCGGGCGCGTCGCCGAGAAAAATCTGCACCATGTACGCGGTCATGGTTTGCGTCTCGTCCCACGGGCGCCAAGTGATTCGCGCCAGTCCGCCTGCGGCAAGCGCGACGATCATCGTCTCACCGATGGCGCGGGTGATCGCGAGCAAGAACGCCGCGACGATCCCTGACAGCGCGGCAGGCACAACCACGCGCGTCGAGACATCGAATCGCGTCGAGCCGAGCGCGTAGGCACCTTCGCGCAGACTCTTGGGCACAGCGCGGAGTGAGTCCTCTGACAGCGAACAGACGATCGGCAGAATCATGATGCCCACGGCGAGCCCAGCGCTCATTGCGTTGTAACTGCCGAACTTGTCGCTGAAGAGTTGGAGGCCCGGCGTGATCACCGCCAGCGCGAAGAACCCGTAGACAACTGTGGGAACGCCCGCGAGGACTTCAAGCACCGGCTTGAGTGTCGCTCGCACTTTCGGTCTGGCGTACTCGCTGAGATAGATTGCGGTGACAAGGCCGAGAGGAAGCGCGAACGCGGCGGCGACCACGGTCACTAACAGCGTGCCAGTGATGAGCGGCAATATGCCGAAGTGTTTTTCGGCACCAAGGAGCGGCGACCACGTTGTCCCGAACAGGAAGTCGGTGACGGTTGCTTCGTCGGTTTCAAAGAAGCTGATCGTCTCGGCAGCGAGCACGATCAGAATCGTCGCAGTCGAGAGAACAGAGAGCGCCGCGCACAGGAACAGTGTGGCGCGAATGACTCGTTCCGTACGTTTCCGCAGTGCGACTGATCTCGGCGACCCGCGGCTCGCCGCAGCGATGAGCGCTCCGCGAGCGGGATCATTCGGGTTGCCGGCAGTCAGTGCTGACACGAGGGGCTCGGGAAAGGCTCGGAACTCGGTCGGGAGAATTGTGCGGTGCAATTCGTCGGCACGGCTGTCGCCGGGCCGACGGCAAAGTCAGAGCGTCAGGCTACCTGAGCGCTGCATCACTGGTAGACCTCGGCGAGAACGCCGCTCTTGGGCTCGCCAGTATCGGTTGCGAATTGGGTGCCGACCTTTCGGGCGTCCCAGTTCTTTGTCGATCGCTTGTAGAGCGCGTCCGGGAGGTGAACGTAGCCGACCTCGTCCGCCAACTTCCCCGCGTGTTCAAGGAAGTACTTCACGAACGCCTGCACTTCGAGCTTCTCTGCCGACTTTCGGCTCACGTAGATGAACAGCGGGCGGCTGAAGGGGGCATACGTGCCGTCGACAATCGTCGTCGGAGACGGAGCGACCGCGCCCTTGCCGCCGTCGATCGGAACGACCTTGAGCTTCGCCTTGTTCTCGAAGTAGTACGCGCAGCCGAAGAAGCCGATCGCATTCACATCGCCTTCGACGCCGTTCACGAGCGTGTTGTCGTCTTCGCTCACGCTCATGTCGGAGCGGATCTTGCCGTCCTTACCGACGACGGTTTCCTTGAAATAGTCAAAGGTGCCCGAGTCAGTGCCCGGGGAGTAGATCTTGATCGTGCTCGCAGGCCACGCTGGATTGACGTCCTTCCACGTTTTTGCGGCCGAGCTCGCGGAGAAGATCTTCTTCAAGTCGTCGACCGTCATCGACGTGACCCACGTGTTCTTCGGGTTGACGACGATCGAAAGCCCGTCGTACGCCACCGGCAGTTCGATGTAGTCGACGTTATTCTTCTTGGCCGCGTCGATCTCTGACTTCTTGATCGGGCGCGACGCGTTGGCGATGTCAGTTTCGCCAGCGCAAAAGCGCTTGAATCCACCACCGGTGCCCGACACGCCGATCGTCACGCGCACCTTCGGGGCAGCCTTGCTGAACTCTTCTGCGACCGCTTCAGCAAGCGGATACACGGTCGACGAGCCATCGGACCGAATCGCACCCTTCATCTCCTTCAAGTCGGCTGGGGCGTTCGCGGTCTGCGGTGCGGGGGCGTTGGCGAAGGCGAGGCTGATCATCGCGATCGATGCCACAACGGCGACACCGGCGATGCGTTTGACCTTCGAAGTGACGGGGTTCAGAGTGAGCATGGTGAGGGTCCTTATTTCCGGATCGAGGAGGTGTGTCCGGCTCGAGGAGGTTCCCGGCCCGACGAGGCACCGAACGGTGCAAGCACGTCAGTCGCGGAAGGCCGGACGATCGCGGTTCAATGTTAAGAATTGATCAAGGAGACGTGTTTTGATCGCGTCTTCGCCCGTGCTGGACTCGCCCAGCAAGTGTTCAGTTTTCGTTCGGTGCCGCCGCGCGTGGCAGAACCAGTCGGAACGTGCTTCCGACACCAAGCGTGCTCTCGACTTCGACTCGGCCGCCGTGAACTTGAGCGATGTGCTTCACAATCGCCAGTCCGAGTCCGGTGCCACCCCCGTCTGCCAAGCCAGAGCCGGTCGGGCCGCGCGCCCGGGAGCGATCGACTCGGTAGAAACGCTCAAAGATCCGTTCGAGGTGTTTGGGCGCGATGCCAGGCCCCTCGTCGGTCACAGCAAACTCGGCGCTCGCAGCGTCGAGTTCCCGGGCGTGGATTCGCACCCGGGTGCCTTCCTTTGCGTACCGCGCGGCGTTCGAGACGAGGTTTGCGAGGGCTTGCTCCGCGAGGACGCGATTGACCACGACACGAAGTCCAGGCGTTGAGGTGCGTTCGAGCCTAATGCGTCGAGCTTCCGCGTGGGGGGCGAGCTGTTCACAGACGTCCTGGACGATCGATGCTGCGCTGACTGGATGCATCTCAATGGCGTTGCGGTCGCCCACAGAATCCTGTTCGAGTGACGCGAGGGCGAGCAAATCTTCGACGAGGTTGGAGAGCCTCGTCGTGTTGCGCTGCACCACCTCGAGGAACTTTCGTACTCGCACCGGATCATCGCTCCCGATCTGAAGCAACGTCTCGACGTACCCCTTGATCGCAGTGATCGGGGTTCGCAGTTCGTGACTGACGTTCGAAACGAAGTCGCTACGAAGCGACTCAAGGCGGCGGATGCGCGTGATGTCTTGGAGCGAGACGAGAACACCGAGCGAGCGGCCGGTCGGATCGCGGAGGGGCTCGGCGGTTGCCCGTACCGATCGCGTCGGGCGTCCCTCCAACTCAAGTTCAGCTTCGCTCGACTCCGAACGGCCGATCGCTTCCGAGACGAATCGATTGAGCGCCGGATGGCGCGCGACCTCGGGCAAGAGGCGCCCGCGAGCGCCCTCGACGGCGACGCCGAGCATCGAAGCCCCCGCGCCATTCAAGTCGAGGATGCGCTGTTGTGGATCCATCGCGACGAACCCGTTCGTCGTTGACTGCAGGATGGCTTCCAGGTCGCGCAGTCGGACTGAAAGGGCGCGGTCCCGAGCCTCAATGGCCCGCAAATCACGCTCCGCCTGTAGACGGCGCCGCGATCGCCGAGCCGACGCGACTCCCAACGCGATGATCGTCGCAGACGCCGCGCCCGCAGCCAACGAACCGGCGGCTGCACCCCAGACCCAGCCCGTGCCCCAGCCCGAACCCGAACCCACGCCTGAACTAAGCGTGACGCCTGATGCACCTGCCGCGGTCGAAGCAGCGATAGCGACCAACAGAAGTGGTATGGCGTTCATACGTCCGCGAGCGCGGGGCGACCCTCGCCGAAACGGTAACCGACTCCGCGCACGGTCTCGATCGCATCGGAAAGGGCGCCGAGCTTGCGACGCAGCGCGGTGATGTGCACATCGATCGTGCGACTAGACAGCACCGTTGATTTTCCGTGGACGGCGCTAATGATTTGGTCGCGAGTGCGCACGAAACCTGGGCGAGCTGCGAGGTACTGCAAGATGCTGAACTCGGTGAGCGTGAGCTCGATCGCGGCGCCGCCAGCGTTGACGAGATGCCGTTCGGCATCAATGACGAGACGCCCGTCGAGCAGCACGACCCGATTCGAACGGTCAGCCTCTTCGGTCTCCGTCCGGTTGCGCCGCAAGATGTTCCGAATCCGCGCCATCAGCACCTTGGGGCTGAAAGGCTTGGTTACGTAGTCTTCTGCCCCGAGCTCGATGCCAGCGACGATGTCCGACTCTTCACCCTTTGCTGTCACCATGACAATGGGGATCGATCGCAAATCCTCCGACCGCTTTATGCGTCGGCAAAGTTCAAGCCCGTCGAGGTCAGGAAGCATGAGGTCGAGAACCACAAGATCCGGTTTCTGGCGTTTGATCAGATCGAACGCCAGCTTGCCGCTCTGCATGATCGTGGCATGCATTCCGTCGCGCTCGACGTGGAACTGGATGAGCTCCGCGATCTCGATTTCGTCTTCAACGATGAGCACGTCGGCACGAGTCACTTGCTGCTCCTAGTTCCTGCGAGGGTCGTTCCTGCGAGGGTCCCTGTTAGGGTCTCGGCGGGGAGGTCTCGGCGGGGGCTCGATCGGCGATGCATCGGGGAACGATACGGACTGCTAAGGTAGCGTCGTGCCGCCCGGTTTCGCGAGCGCAGCGTGAAGATCGTGTGTGCACAGCGCTTGAGGAAGACTTGGGAACGACCAAGCGCCTTCCCGGACGACGGTCGTGCCCCGATGAGTCACGGCCGGAAGTGAAATCGGGACGCCGTCCGCCGCGAGTGCTCCGAGCACGGCCATCTCCATCGATTCCCGCGCTTCGATGGGGATTCCCACGGCGTCGAGCGTTCGCGTCAATCGCTTCGTCGATTGGGCGATCGCGGCAACGAGCGCTGCGTTGTTCGCGCCGCCACCCGCGAGGAGTACCTCGGCGGATTCCGAGAGGCCAGCGTCCCAGAGCGCGGCCGCAATCGTCTCAGCAATTGCGGCGACGGCGGACGCGGCGAGATCGTCCGCTCTAAGTCGCGTGCAATGCGCGTCGATCCAGGCTCCAGCCTCGTCGCCGGTGCCCAGCGAACGCCGCGAGGTTCGCTGCGCATCCAGAAGTGCGCGAAGCTCGTGCGTCGCGAGGTTATCCAGCGTTCCGCGCGCCGCGGCGGCGCCATCGACGTCGAACTCGGCGTTGAGTACGTGTCGCGCTACCGCGTCTAAGACTTGGTTACAAGCGCAGACGTCGGTGCCGCGAACGCCTTCGGGTCCAGCGCTGCCGCGTAACAGAGTCGCGTTGCAGAATCCTCCAAGGTTCACGACCGCACGGTCGCGTTCGGCGCGAAAGATGATCCAGTCGGCGAGCGGCGTGATCGGTGCGCCCTGCCCGCCAGCCAGTAGGTCGGCCTGCCGGAGGTCACACACAACGGGGCACCCAAGCGCCGCAACGATCGGCGCGGCGTTGAGCAGTTGCCAAGAAAGAGGCGGCGCGTGATAGACGGTCTGCCCGTGCGCGACGACGAGATCGATTGGGCGACCTCGTTCGCTCGCGACAAGAGGTCTGAGGGCGTCCGCATGGAACGCTCCGAAGTCGTACGCGAGCTGCGCGAAGGCTCCCGCACTCATCGGCGTCTGGTTCGCGGCGCGACGGAGCTGCGCCGCGAGCGGTTCTGGAAAACGGGCGGCATGTTGGCGTACCAAACTCGCCTCAAGCGATCGGCCGCTCCCGCGAATCGATACCAAGGCAGCGTCGAGCCCATCCATGCTCGTACCGGTCATGACGCCGATCACGAGGCGTATTCGAGGCGTCAAGTCCGCGGGCATCTCGACCATCGTCGCCGCGGGCGACCGGGCTAGCAACACCGGCAAAGTCAGTGCGCCAGGCGTCGGCCGGTACAGTGCATTCCTCAATGGTCAAACGAATTCTTGTCACCGGCGGTGCAGGCTTTCTCGGATCGCATCTTTGCGAGCGGTTGGTCGGGCAGGGGCACGATGTCGTCTGCGTCGACAACTTCTTTACGAGCCAGAAATCGAACATCGATCACTTGCTCGATTGCCACAACTTCGAGTTGGTGCGCCACGACGTGACCGAGCCGATCTTGCTCGAGGTCGACGAAATCTACAACCTCGCGTGTCCCGCGGCGCCTGGCCACTACCAGTTCAATCCGATCAAAACCATCAAGACGAGCGTGCTCGGAGCCATCAATATGCTTGGGCTCGCGAAGCGCGTTCGGGCAAAGATCCTGCACGCGTCGACCAGCGAGGTGTACGGCGATCCCGACATTCACCCGCAGCCGGAGAGTTATCGCGGCAACGTGAACCCCATCGGCCCTCGCGCGTGCTACGACGAGGGCAAGCGCTGCGCCGAGACGCTCATGTTCGATTACCACCGCCAGAACAAGGTGAACATCCGCGTGGTGCGGATCTTCAACACCTATGGCCCTCGAATGCACCCGTACGACGGGCGCGTCGTGAGCAACTTCATCCGTCAAGCGCTGGCGGGTGAGCCCATCACCTTGTACGGCGATGGCTCGCAGTCGCGAGCGTTCTGTTACGTCGACGATCTGATCGACGGCTTCGAAAAAATGATGGCGGCGCCAGATGACTGTCCCGGTCCAGTGAACCTAGGCAACCCGGGCGAGTTCACGATCCGCGAACTCGCGGAGCAGATCGTCGCGCTCGTGGGTGGTAAGTCCAAGATTGTTCAGTCGCGCGACCTGCCGCCAGACGATCCAAAGCAGCGCCGTCCCGACATCACGCTTGCGCGGACACGACTCGGCT
Organism: Phycisphaerae bacterium; assembly: GCA_034440475.1. Classification (GTDB taxonomy): domain Bacteria; phylum Planctomycetota; class Phycisphaerae; order Phycisphaerales; family SM1A02; genus JAEUIT01. The sequence goes on from JAWXCC010000207.1 coordinate 23,856, forward strand.
GGGAGCCGAAGGTCGCGTTGTCCGAAGGGCTGAAGAAGACGGTCGCCTACTTCCGTTCGATCGATATGTCCCACTACCGCCCGCCGACGCCCAACTTCTAATGGACTGTTTCCGGCGAGAGCAGCACTGACCGAGCGGGGCGGCTAGGTTCGTAGCGACGCTTCGGGTGCGGTCCACCGTGTTGCGCTTCCCAAGCCGCGGAGCGAACTCCCGCGCACAGAAAAACCTCCAGACTTTTGAGTCACCCGCCTGAGTCGTGGTAGCTTGTGACTCGGCAGGCAATCCGTACGGATACCGAAAATTTCACGAAAATGTACCTACTAGCGGTTGACGTAAGGGAAATGGTTGGTACCTTACGCACTCCTAACGAACGACGCCGATGCGGATCTGCGACCCAACTTTACCCCGGCCCCGGCTTGCCCGGCCCCGGCTTGATAGCCAATCAGTCCTTAGGCAGGCAGTCCGTAGGCAAAGGCCACGTGGGCCTCAGTCGGGCGGCATTCAGGAGCCAGCGAACTCCAACTCGACGGTGTGGGTGCGGCCCCACCGACTAGTCCTTCACCGCGGTTGGGCGTTCCGTGAACGCGCAGTCGCTTCAGGTGCAGTCGAGGGCGAGATGTTTGGACTCCTGCGTACCACCGAGCAGCGGGTTTCGGGCGCAGATCCGCACGCCGTCGGATTCAAACTTGCTAGATCCAGACAAGCTTCATACCGGCTCGACGCCAAGGAAACAGAATGACCACGAGCAATTCAGCCTCGACAACAAGTTCCACACGCGTATCCGTAGGCACAGCAAGTTCTGCCGTCGGCGTCGCGCCATCGCGTAACAGTGGTGGGGCAACCAGTGGTGGCGCAAACAGTGTTGAGGCAAACAGTGTTGGAGCAAACAGTATTGGAGCAAACAGTATTGGAGCAAACAGTATTGGAGCAAACAGTATTGGAGCAAACAGGGTTGACTCCAGTGTTGGCCTCGCTTCTGGAGCCAGCTTCGGCAAGGATGCAGCAAAGTCGTCTCCTTCAGCAATCGCCCCGTCTGCGAATGCCGCCAGTTCGGGTTCTACCGTCGCTTCCAAGGATCAGGTCATGTCCCAGCGTCCCGCCTCTTCGTCCGTGTCCCCCGTTCCATCAAAGCCCGCGGGCAGCGGCGCCTCCGGCGTCCAGTCAACTCGCGCGACTGAAGTCAAGCCTTCAGCCAGCACGGTTGGGAACACGCCTGGGAGCACGGCCGGAATTCCTGCCGCGGCCAACCCCACGCGCTTCTCTGATCCGAAGTCGGGCGAAGGCTATCTCGACGTCAAGGGCAAGAAGCTCGCACTCGACCGCGCGATGGGACAGATCGAGAAGAACTTCGGCAAGGGATCGATCATGCGCCTTGATGGCGATCAGATCCCACAGATCCCATCGATCTCTACCGGTGCCATTAGCCTTGATATCGCGCTTGGTGGTCGTGGACTTCCACGTGGGCGCGTCGTCGAAATCTTCGGGCCAGAGTCGTCGGGTAAGACCACTTTGGCGCTGACGGTGATCGCCAACGCCCAGAAGGGTGGCGGCACTGCGGCCTTCATTGATGCTGAGCACGCCCTTGATCCGAGTTGGGCGAAGCGTCTCGGTGTGAATCTCGACGAGATTCTCGTCTCGCAACCCGACACGGGCGAACAAGCGCTCGAAATCTGCGAGCTGTTGGTCCGCTCGAATGCGATCGACATCGTGGTCATCGATTCAGTCGCAGCGCTCATTCCCAAGGCGGAAATTGAAGGCGAGATGGGCGACAGTCACGTTGGCTTGCAGGCGCGGCTCATGAGCCAGGCTCTCCGCAAGTTGACGGGCGCGATCTCACGGAGCGAGACGATCGTCATCTTCATCAACCAGCTGCGTGAGAAGATCGGTGTCATGTTCGGTTCGCCTGAGACCACCACTGGTGGCCGCGCGCTGAAGTTCTATTCTTCGGTGCGAATTGACATTCGCCGCATCGGTTCGATCAAGGACGGCGAGACGAACGTTGGCAATCGCGTTCGCGCGAAGGTCGTCAAGAACAAGATCGCGCCTCCCTTCCGCGAGGCAGAGTTCGACATCATGTTCGATGAGGGAATTAGTCTCTCGGGTGATCTTCTCGATCTCGCCGCAGCTGACGGGGTCGTTGATAAGAGCGGCGCGTGGTTCTCCTACAACACCACGCGTCTTGGCCAAGGACGAGAGAATTCAAAGCTGTTCTTGCGGCAGAACCCAGATCTCTTCGAGGAGATCCGCGCAGCCGTGCTGAAGAAGCGAATGGCGAATCTGGGGAGTGCGCCAGCGCGGCCAGCTGCGGGCACGTCGGGCGACGATGAGTGAGTCGGGTGCGGGTTGCCGCCAAAGGTCATGACGAGAATGGCGGTTTGCACGGCGACTGATGTCGTGACGTTGGTCCGCGAGAGATCAGCTCAAGAGCGCGGGGTCGGAGCTGCGCTGCTTGAGACTCGCTGGCAACTCGCCAAAGTTTCGCTGGCCGCTACAGCGAATCCGGGGCGCGTTGCTACGCCCTGAGCGCTGCGGCATCCGCTGGCGCCGCCGGAGGAGACGGCGTCGGCGGGTGTTCGCGGCACGTCCGCGTCTGGGGGAACTGCTGCGCGGCGCGCTCGATGTCCCCTCGCGCGATCGCTCGCGCGATCGCTTGCGCGAAAGCACGCCACGCCACATGACGCCACGCGATGCCTCGCGCCAAGAAGTCCGCAATGCGTCGCGCGATCCGATGTCTGTTGCATTGGCGGCGGCGGGTACCGCTGGTAGTATTGCGCGTCGCTCGCGGATGTGGCGAAATTGGCAGACGCGCAAGATTCAGGTTCTTGTGGGGTAAAACCCGTGGAGGTTCGATTCCTCTCATCCGCATGAACCAAGAGACCCGGCACCTGCGCCGGGTCTCGTTCGTTTTGAAGTCCGTGATTTGCAGGGCATGTTGCGCGAAATGAGCTGCATGAAACGATCTCGATGAAGAAGAGCCGCTTCCGAATTTCGCGTGGGGCTCGACGCAGCAATCGTCGTTCGCGCTTGCCGAGTACAACTTCGAGTAGCACGGATCGGCGTGCTCGATTCGTGGGGAAATTGCATATCTCGCCTGCCGTCAATGCCGCGTGGGAAGATCGGGACGCGACGCGCGCTCGTCGAGTAGGGCGCGGTTCGCCGAGGCGGAGCAATCCTCGAGGTGATGGGGGTGCCTTGACGACCGTGTCCGCGGCGATCGCACACGCGGCGGCGTCGGTGAGCGCGGCGGCAATAACCCCTGTGCATTTCGCCACGCACTTCTATTCCCGCCCGCACGTGGCCAGCAAGAAGTTCAGCTCAAACCGCCGATCCTCATTCGGCCGATTCAGTGCTTCAACTCCCATTGGCCTTGGACGAGCGTTGGGGCCACGGCGAGCCTTTTTTGCTCATTCCCTGCAATTCGCTTGCACCGCGATTCAGTGCTGGTAGACACGACCCGACGGTGGACTTCACCCGCATCAGGAAGGCATGCCTGCGGTCGGTGGTCTTTCGCTGCCTCGTAGAGCTACTGCCAAGTGTCGAGGTGACCGTGCTTCGTAGCATCCTTTCGAAAGCGATTTCGCGAATGTTAATCGCCGCGCTAAGCATAAGCGCGACGGGCTACATCGCGGTCGCTGTATGTTGCTCGGCCAATGGGCAGTGCAACCCTCCCTGCATCACGTTGACTTTGACTCGGGTTCCGCTAGGTTCAAATCCGTGCGCGGGTCTCGGAGGGGGCACAGCATGCTCGGCAGCTTATCCTGACTGCGGCGAGTGCTATGACCCGTGCTATGCCACGGCCAATACTTGGAAGGTTCCGACTGCCGGAGGCGGAACTGCAACCTGCGTGCAAGCCACAGCTGCGACTGCATGCGCGAACGTCAACGCGCTGGCGGCAGGGTGGGCATGTGTTCCAACCGGCAGTGGCGTATGCAATTGTTCCAAGACCGGTATCGGTCTCGTTGGTGGCTGTCCCCTTGCGATCCCCGCGGGCGCCACCTACTACCAAACATGTCTGCGGAAAGACGAGCCGAGCCATGCGACTAGGAACATGTCTTCAATAATTCAAAATTTGTCGGCATTGGTCGCCCATGGCGCATGTGCGTCGTGCCACACGCCGTCCTTGGGAGGCGCATAGTGCTTGTCTCAGCAATCGCAGTTTCGGTGTTAGCACCTACTAATTCGTGCCCGCACGATAAGGCGATGCTAGCGACGATTATGACGGCTTCGCGTTCCGACCTCCAACAGTTGGATGTGACATACCGTATAGAGAGGCTGGACACAAGTCTGACTACGCAGTTTCCCCTGCAGACGTGGCGAACCGCGTGGGGTCTGAGGGTTTCCGCATCGAAATCGTTACGCCCTACGCTAGCGGTAGCCCAGACGACGACATCATTCGAGTTTTCGACGTAAACGCACCCAAAGCCATTTGCTTCGATGGAATTTCCAGTGCTGAGATCAGCACTTCGCCGACCACGCTCGGATTTCCGGGAATCATTCCGGAGTATTGCTCGTATTTGGGCGTATTGCCGACCCGTGAAACCTGTGGAGCCTTCGATCCCGCAGTGTTCGTACCGAACAACGCAGCGTTGACATTACTCAACGACCCTTATTCATATGTATTCGACGAAGAATCGGTCATAGATGGGCATGTGTGCGTCTGTATCGAGCTTCGCAACGAAGAGGTGGCACCGAATTACACGCAGCTTCGAGCTTGGTATGCGCCAGCCTTGGGCTTTGCGCAAGTGCAGGTCGACGTCTTTCGCCCGAACGGTGGAGTAGTCGCCCGTTGGAATACCAACACGTTCCTGTCACGCGGAGAAGACTTGGTCGCCCTGCCGCTGTCGGGCGAATTCTATTGCTTCGGCTCTGAAGGCGAGACTGTAAGCTGGGTTGGCTTACACGTCGCCAATGATTCCGAGGGCAATCCTAAGGTTCATACTGGCGGCGCGGTTGACTTATCTCTGACCGTCCCGGCGGGGACACAGATCGTTGATCGCGATTCGGGTGAGACGTGGACCGCGTCGAGCACGATTCCGCTCGCCGAGCCTATGAAGATGGCGTCCTTCAATTACGACCGTGCGGACAACGGTCCTCCATCCGGGTCGAAAGTGCTACTTGCGGCCGGATTCGCGTTGTTTTCGGTCGGCGTAATTGCATTCGCAAAGTCGCAGTGGTCGCGCAGACTGAAGAACGGTGACGGTCCACAGACGAATCATGAGTTTGCACCAGACTAGCCGTCTCGCAGTGAGAGCATTCGCGACATCTGGGGATGCCGAACCACGGGTATGACATCAAAGGCATCCGCCTCGGTCCTGCGCGTGACGCCTACCTGTCCTTGCTGCTCATACGAGCCCCGAACGTGAGGGCGTAGAAGCGAGCGTTGCTACGATCGCCGCGTGGACAGTTGCTACCTCGACAACAACGCGACGACGCAACCGCTGCCTGAGGTCGTCGAGGCGATGCGTTTGTGCCTTGAGCGCGACTGGGCGAATCCGTCAAGCGTGCATCGCGCTGGCGTCGAGGCTCGCCGACGCGTCGAGCTGGCGCGTGAGTCAGTCGCGCGACTGATCGGTTGTCAGGAGCGAGAAGTCATCTTTTGCTCTGGTGGCACGGAAGCCGCGAATCACGCCATCCTCGGGACGCTTGGCGCATCAGTCGATGCTCTTCTAAGCGGACCCGCTGGTCAGGGCGGTGGTGGCGCTGCGCACCGCAGCCGTGAGGCCCAAGCCGCGCGTCCCGCGAGTACGGCGCGGTCCTCAACCGCAGCCACCACTCCAAGTGACCGAGCCGCCCCGCCTGTACTGATCACCAGCCGCCTCGAGCACAGCGCCGTTCGCGAAACCGCCGAACTCTGGGCTCATCGTGGCGGCGACGTTGTGTGGGCTCGGCACGACGTTGCTGGTGTGGTGGATCTCGACTGGCTTCGCTCGACGCTTGCGGAGCGTGCGGGACGGATCGCCCTCGTCTCGCTCATGTGGGCGAACAATGAAACCGGGGTCGTTCAGCCCATCGCACGGATCGGCGCATTGTGCCGCGAGCACGGCGTGCGATTCCACACTGACGCAACGCAATGGGTCGGCAAGATGGAGACCGACGTCGCTGCGCTCCAAGTTGACCTGCTGTCGTTCGCGGCGCACAAGTTCCATGGACCGAAGGGTATCGGGGCTCTCTACGTTCGTCGCGGCATACGTCTGGAACGACAGCTGATCGGTGGCCCGCAAGAGCGCGATCGGCGAGGTGGTACCGAGAACGTGCCGGGAATTGTCGGTATGGGTGTTGCCGCCGACGCGGCCCGCGCGTGGCTCGCGACCGACGAGCGTACTTCGATCGCGGCGGAGCGAGATCGCCTTGAACGGGCGATCCTCTCGCGCTGCGAGAGTGCGACGGTCAATGGACTCTCCCCCGCTCAGATGGACAGCGCTGCGAGGCACGAACAGCCCGACATTGTTGCGCCCCCACGCCTTTGGAATACGACCAACATCGGTTTCCGACGTCTTGAGGCGGAAGCAATCCTGCTGTTGCTCTCGGAACGCGGCATCTGCGCGAGTGCCGGCGCAGCGTGTTCGTCCGGCAGTCTCGATCCGTCGCCGGTCCTGCTTGCGATGGGCATTCCCCCGGAGATCGCGCACGGCTCAATTCGCCTCTCGCTTTCGCGATTTACGACGACCGCCGAAGTTGACCGTGCGATCGAAGAGATCCCTCAGTGCATCGCCAAGCTGCTGCGCGGGATGGCCGCGGTCTGAATCTCGACTAGCGAACGCCCGGAGGAGCACTATCCAACATGGTTGACGACACCCAATTCGACTTGTTCGGCACCGCGCTCGTCCCTGCGACGCGCAGCTTCTTGGCACCGAAGCCAATCAACGCCGCGTTCGCGTGGTACGGCGGCAAGGCCTACTACGCCGATTGGCTGATCGAGCGTTTCTCCGAACATCGCGTCTTCATAGAGCCGTTTGGCGGTGCTGCGAACGTGCTCCTGCGGAAGATC
>JAWXCC010000208.1:0-13188 GCA_034440475.1 Phycisphaerae bacterium
GCCGCTCTGAACCGTATTCGTTGTACTTCCATCAACGAAGAAGTTAGCAGCATAAGTAGGTGTTTCTAACTCACACACATACACGCAGACACACACACAAATGAATCGTTCTGGTGATTCCGACTGCGTTCATGATGCGAACTCGACTTTGGGGTGTTCGGCTCTCGCTGGCCGGGCTGCGTGCTGGGTTCCGCAGCGTCAAGCAAGTATCGCCCATCGGCACCAGCAGCAGAACGGGATTTTGTTCAATACCAGCTAATTCGCAGAAGGCGAATTGCCGGGGTAGTGCTGGACACCGGCGACGACTCCAGCCGCGAACGTACACGTGTTACCTCACCCGCTCCGGCCCGGTCGATCGCCGCATGAGTTCCGCGAGAGCATCGCTCGGCGCTCGGCCCTCGAACACGATCGAGTAGACAGCGTCCGTAATCGGCATCTCGATGCCGCGCTCGATCGCGATCGCTCGCACCGCTTTCGCGGTCGGCGCACCTTCGACGACCGATGTGCCAGTCGCGAGTAACTCACTCGCCTTGCCGCCGCGGGCAATTGCCTCGCCGAAGGAACGGTTGCGACCTTCCGGTGAAAAGCACGTCGTCGCGAGATCGCCGACGCCAGCGACGCCGAAGAATGTCTCAGCGCGAGCGCCGAGCGCGGTTCCGAAGCGGACGATTTCGGCAAGTCCGCGGGCAAGTAGCGCTGACTTCGCATTGGTCCCGAGCGCCGCGCCGTCGATGATGCCCGCAGCGATCGCGATCACGTTCTTGAGGGCGCCGGCGAGCTCAACACCGAGGACGTCGTCGTGCGAGTAGATCCGCGTCCAGGGCGACGTAAACAGTGCGGCCGTCCGGTCGGCGACCGCCGCATCGCTGCACGCGGAAATGAGCACAGCAGGGAGGTGACGCGCGAGTTCCGTGGCGATCGTTGGTCCGCTGAGTACCGCCACCGGACAGCGGCGGGCGAGCACTTCGGAGAGGACTTCGGTTGGTCGCCGCAAGCCTGACGTCTCAATACCCTTCGCGACGCTGACGACGGGGACGTCGGAGGGGATGTGGGGTGCCAAGCGCGTCCACGTTGGGCGAATGAACTGGGTGGGAATCGCATTCACGAAGAGTGTCGCGGTCGCGAGGCTGGTGCCGTCGTCGCTCGTGACTTTGACCTTGGGAGCGAGTCGAAACCCAGGCAACCGGACCGACTCGCGGGTCCGTTCCAGCCGCTCGGCGTCGGCTGGAAAGGGGCTCCAGATGAGTGCGTCGACGCCGCGAACCGCGAGTAGATCCGCGAGAACTAGGGCCATCTGGCCATCGCCGATCAGGGCGACGCGATCGGAATCGGACGGTCTCGCGCTCATGCGAGGCGGAATATAGCCGTCCGGCCCGCGATCGCCGATTGCTCGGGCGCGCTGCGTTTGGCGATTCCTCGTGAACGCGAGGTCGGCTCGGACGTACCGGAGCCTCTGTTACGCTTCGACCTTGTCTGGCACCGGCGCACCGTTCTCTCATGTCTCGCCGGGCCGTGGAGCCATCTTCACAGGCTGCTAGACTCGGTCTACCTTCAGACCGCGCCGAACTTCACCACCGCCGGCCGCGCCGGTGACACCCCATGTCCGACCTCTCACTTGCGACAGCCGACCGCACCGTCCTGACCGCCGACGAGCTTTCTCCGGGCGCGGAAAAATCCCTCGAACGACGGCTCTTCTTCGCGCTCTTGGGCGGCGTCTTGCTCTTGGTCGCGTGGCTTGCGCGATTGGTGTTCGGGCTCGATGAGCAGGTTGCGAAGATCCCGGCGTTCGCTGGTGCCGTCATTCTGGCGCTCCCGCTTGCCCGTGGGGCCTGGGCCGAGTTGAGGCGCGGCCGCGCGTCGAGCGATTCGCTTGCCACCCTCGCGATCGTCGCGGCGATGGCGAGCAACATGTTTCTTGAGGCGGGATTCCTCGCCTTCTTCCTCTGGCTCGCCGAACTCGTGTTGTCGCGCACCGCGTGGGGCGCTCAGCGGGCAATTCGCAATCTGGTGGAACTCACACCGGACATCGCGCGCATCGTGGCCGACGACGGCACCGAGACCGAGGTCTCACTCCGCCAAGTCGCGCGTGGCCAAGTCGTGCGCGTCCGCCCGGGCGAAAATCTTCCGGTCGACGGCAAGGTCGTGCGCGGGCAGTCGAGCATCAATCAGGCGTCGCTGACCGGTGAAGCGGTGCCGATCGAGGCACAGCCCGGTGTCGAGGTGTACGCCGGCACGACGAACCTCACTGGCCAGATCGACGTGCAGGTCACTGCCGTGGCGGGAGAAACGACGATTGGCAAGGTCGAGAAACTGATCCGCGAAGCAGAGACGAGCAAGGGGGAACGGCAACAGGTCGTCGAGCGACTGGCCGAGTACTACGTTCCCGTCGTGCTGATGGTGGCAGCTCTCGTGTGGTTCTTCACGACCCGAAGCGAAGACGTTGCGACCAAGAACCAAGCCGCTGCCCGCGCTATTACAGTGTTAGTCGTCACTTCACCTGGAGCGCTCTTGATCGCGTATCCGACGGCGATGGTCGCTGCGTTCGCCGCAGCGGCGCGCTTGGGCATCATGATCAAGCAGACGAAGACGCTTGAGGCGGCAGCGCGCGTCGACACGGTGGTCATGGACAAAACCGGCACGCTGACGACGGGCAAGTTCGCCGTGAGCCGTCTCGCGCCAGCCGACGGCATCGAAGGCGCTGCACTCCTGCAAGCGGCCGCTGATGCCGAGCAAAGTTCAAATCACCCGCTCGCGAAGTCGATCCTCGAAACCTCCGAGCGCGCCCGCATCAAGCCGCAAGCAATTCGCGGCTATCAGGAGATACACGGCCGCGGGGTGAAGGCGGAGATTGATCAGGGCACGCTGTATGCGGGCCGCGGCGCGTGGCTCATCGAGATCAATCCGGCAGTTGCGGCGCAGGTGCGGGCCGTCGAAGCAAAGATCGAAGGTATGTCGGGCGTGCACGTCATGCTCGGCGACCGCTACCTCGGCGCAGTTGGACTTGAGGACAAGCTTCGTCGCAACGCCGTCGAGGTGGTGAGCAAGCTGCGCGAACTCGGCGTCCGCCGCGTCGCGATTTTCACCGGCGATCGTCTTGCGGTGGCGAAGCGTGTCGGCCAGGCAGTTGGCGTCGATTCGATCGAAGCCGAGTGCCTGCCGGAAGAGAAGCACGCCGAGCTGATGTACCTGATTCGCAAGGGACACCGCACGCTCGTCGTCGGCGACGGCATCAACGACGGACCAATTCTTGCGAGCGCCGACGTGGGCGTGGCAATGGGACTGTCGGGCTCAGACATCGCGACGAACTCGGCAGGCGTCGCTCTGATGAACGACGACCTGCGACACGTTCCGTTCTTGATCGAAATCGCGCATAAGGCGACGAGCGTCGTCTGGTGGAACATCGTTGGGAGTCTCGTCATCGCGACGGTTAGTTTAGCGCTCGCTGCGACGGGGCAGATCCAACTCTGGCTCACGCCGTTCATTCAGGCCGCTGCGTACGTGTTCGTGATTGCCAATAGCCTTCGGTTAGTCCGTTTTGGCGAGGAGTTTGCGGATGCGGAGCAGGCTCGTCGCGACGCCGAAGCGAGCCGCGCCGTGAAGCCCGTGCGAGCCACGGCGGCGGTATCCGCCCGACCGGCGTAAGGCGGAAGACATTCTCGGTCGTGCACGAACGACCCGCGTGGCCCGCACATCCGCCCGTGCCGCGCGCGGATCGCGCACGTCGCACGCATGGCGCTGTCGTCATGGACCGATCCGTTCGCACGGATGGGAGAGACCGCGCACATCCCCTTTTGGGCCGTCGGCAACGACGCGCCCACTCCCCGCGAACCGGTCGCGGCGAGTCGCGCGGCGGTCGCCGGAATTCGCCCGGGCCGCGGCGTCCGGATGACCTCACCTGCGGTCCTGATCGGTGCGGGCCGCAGCGAGCGACTCCGTGCGCTACTGGCTGGTCCGTGGCGCGAAGTCAACGCTCCGGTCGCCGTATTGGTGCTCGATCAACCTGCGTTCCAAGCGAGCGTCGCACGCGGAGAGTGGGCACAGATCGCAGGCGACCGCAGGGTGCTGTTCGGCGTCGGAGATGACGCGTTGACCGCCCTCGACGACGCGTTTGGTCACGACGCAGCAATGCTCATCGAACCGGATGCGATCGCAATCGGCGATCCCGGGCTTTCGACGGACCGATGCGAGATCGAGCGTGCGGCGCTGAGCGAGCGTCATAGCGCGATGCTCACGATCCTCGACGGCGAGCTTCGACGCTGGCGATGCGCCATGTCGACTGGAGCCTCGCTCGGACATCCGCCGTCCATCTTCCTCAGTGCCGACCGAAGTACAACCGCCCTGAAGTACTTGGGCCGCGAGATGGCATCAGCTGCACTGCGCCTCGGCGCGCAAGCGACTTTTCACGAGACTGACCTGTGCGGCGATCCGTTCCGCCCGATCCGACGGCTTCGCGCGTTCCTTGACGCGTCACCGACGCTGCTCTTGTCATTCGTCGCATCGCGGGCTCGCGACTATGGAGCGATGGCGGAGGGCGTGCCGTGCATCTCGTACTGGTCGAGCGATCCGGAGCGATACGGACTCGATCGTCAAGCGTTCTCGGCTGAGGAAATCGCCTGCGTCGCCGATCGCCGCTGGCTCACAAGCTTCGCGCAGCGCGGTGTCCGTGCGATGCACCTACCGCTCGCGACCGGACTGCACGAACTGGCGCCGACCAATCCGACAGGGTCGGGCGACGATCGCGTGATACTCGTCGGCAATCTTCCGCGAGCCGAGGACGTGTTGCCCGCCTCGCTTCGCGACTGCGCCGACGCGTGCGTCAGAATCGCCACGCGACTAGCGCACCACTGCGATGAGTCGTCAGCGAGTGCGATCCAAGCGTCTCCACTCGCGGCACGCGAAGACGCAGCAGGTAGTCTGGCCCGCGCAGTGGAGTTTGCCGTGACGGGTATCGAGCGTCGTGCCGCAGCGATCGCGCTGGCGAAGGCTGGCGTCAAACTCGAAGTGCGTGGCGGCGAGCGCTGGGCCGAGGCCCTGAGCGGTACGCCCGCGGGTGGGACGTGGCGCGGACCGATCGTGGGGCGTGCGGAGCACGCCCGCGAGTTTCGCAACGCGGGGATGGTCGTGAACCTCGTGAGCCGAAACGCAACCGATGCAGTCAACATGCGAGCATTTGACGTCGCCAGTTGCGGCGGTCTTCTTGTCTCAAGTGACCGTCGCGGTCTGCGCGAGGCGTTCGTCGTCGGCTCGGAGTGCGCGGCTTTTCAGACAATCGACGAGTTGATAGTCGAAGTGCAGCAGCTGAGCGCCGACCCGGCACGCCGCGAATCGATGCGAACTCAGGCGCGAGTCCGAGCTCTCAGCGATCACACGTGGGATGCCCGCTGGCGAACGGTCTTCTCGGCATTGAGCATGCCACTCGTTCGCGCGGCCTGACCAGCGAACCAGCCGTAGACCGATCGAGCGATCTGATCATTCGGCACTCGCGCATGAAAAAAGGCCCGCGCCGAAGCGCGAGCCCATTGTGTGTCAACGTCATGCGCTGCGATCGCCGAGCGAAGCAGCCTTCGCCTTAGCGGAGCCGACGACGAATGCCGAACGCTCCGAGAAGTCCGAGGCCAGCGAGCGCCGCGGTCATCGGAAGTGGGACCACGATGAGTTGGTCCTGCGCGCTGGCGTCGGTGAGACCCGCGAGGCCTGCGCCGATACTCCGGAAGCCGTCGAAGCCGAGACCTGCCAGCATCGAGTCGGCGAGACCACCGACGGCGGCCGATGTCGCGTCGCCCCCGTTGATCGCGATCGCGCCCACGCCGGTCGCGAGCTGTGCGACGGTGCCAGCCGCGTCGAACGCGGTCAGGTTCTCGTGCGTGATCTCCCAAATCGCCAACTGGAACGCCGCGTTCAGGTTGGCGTCGTTCGACGCAACGACCTGGAAGTAGTGCCGCGCGTACAGATCCTTGACGAGCTGTGCCCGGATGGCACCCATGGGTCCGGGAGTCGGATCGGGCACGCTGGCGACCGAGGTGATCGTGAAGTTCACGGTCTGGCCCCAGTTGATGTACTCGGTGAGCTGCGTGCAGTAGGTCGTCAAGTTGCGACCGGCGTTGTCGTGCCACTGCATTTGGCCGGTGTAGAGGTTCGAGTAACCGCCATTGGCGTTCTGATCGAACGACCGACCGCTGTTGTAGTTGACTTGGACGAACTTGAACGGGCTTACGTTGTCAAACGTGAGCTGAAGGCTGCTGGCGCTGGCGACGGTCGACGCGGCGATCGCGACGACTCCGGCCAGCACGGTGATGCTCTGAATCTTCACAGGACGACTCTCTCTCTCTTCAAGGACTTGCTTCAAGGACTTGACCAAAGGACTCCACGCGGTGGCGCCGTAACAAACGGGCTCACCGTTGCCAGAGGTCGACTCGGGAAAGAGGGGATAGCGAAACTGCTTCCGCAGCGTCACGTTCTCCTCTCTCAGTTCGTCAACATCCAGTTCGGACTCGTACCCGACACCGATCGCCAACGCGGCTACCCGCAGACGACAGCGCCGTGGACGAATCGATCTACGAGAACATAACGTGGCGAGATGCGTGTTTCCAGCAGTTGCGCGGGCGAATCGGCGCGAAGTCCAAAGTTTGGAGGCTTGCTGCTCCGAGAAGTTTGCGGCGCGGCGAGAGACGGCCGCCTTCCGAACAGCTCGCGCTACCGCAAACGACCTATCTTCTCCAAGTTCGCATCGGGGCCTTTTCCAAGTAGGAAAACGGCACCGTGGACCCCGCCGGTCCACGCCAACACGCTGCGGACTGTTAGGCCAGCACCACCTGCGGGCTGAGGTACACGTCCTGAATCGCGTTCAAAAGCTTGACTCCTTCAGCCATGGGGCGCTGGAACGCCTTCCTGCCGGAGATCAATCCCATACCACCAGCGCGCTTATTGATCACGGCAGTGCGCACCGCCTCAGCGAAGTCGTTCTCGCCGCTGACCCCTCCAGAATTGATGAGTCCAGCGCGGCCGCAGTAGCAGTTGAGTACCTGGTAGCGACACAGATCGATCGGGTGATCCGTGCACAGATCGGAGTACATCCGCTTGTCGAGTTTGCCGTAGCTTGAGTTTCCGGAATTGAGCGCGAGGTAGCCGCCATTCAGCTCGGGGAGTTTCTGCTTGATGATGTCCGCCTGAATCGTCACGCCGAGGTGATTGGCCTGTCCGGTCAGATCGGCTGCGAGGTGGTAATCCTTACCGTCCTTCTTGAACGCCGAGTTCCGCAGGTAGCACCACAACACGGTGGCCATGCCGAGTTCGTGCGCTTCTTGGAACTTCTCAGCGACCTCGACAATCTCGCGCCCGCCGTCGTCACTTCCGAAGTAGATCGTCGCGCCCACGGCTGCCGCGCCGAGGTTCCAGGCCTCGAGCACCGAGCCAAACATGATTTCCTTCGCCTGATTCGGGTACGTCAACAACTCGTTGTGATTCAACTTCACGAGGAACGGGATCTTGTGGGCGTACTTGCGACTCACCGAACCCAGCACGCCGAACGTCGTGGCGACGGCGTTACAGCCGCCTTCCACCGCGAGCTTCACGATGTTCTCGCCGTCGAAGTACAGCGGATTCTTCGCGAAGCTCGCTCCAGCCGAGTGCTCGATCCCCTGATCGACGGGCAGGATCGACATGTATCCGGTTCCACCGAGGCGCCCGGTCGAGAGCATCCACTGCATGCTCTTCAAGACCTGCGGAATTCGATCGGTCTGCGCGAACACCCGATCGACGAAGTCGGGGCCTGGGGCGTGAAGCAGTTTGCGATCAACCTTCGCGACGTATGTAAGCAGGTCCTTGGCGTCGGCGCCGAGGTATTGCTCAAGTGAGGTTGCAGAGGAGGCAAACGGAACGGCGGTGGCGGCGGGGGACATACTGGAATCTCCGAGGAATCAAGATGATAACGGAGATGCTGTTTCCCGATCGCCGTCTCGGAGAATCACGCCTCCGCCATCAGCGACGCTCGTGCCGTCGCGAGCTGCTTGAGCGCCTCATTGCTCACCCGCGGATACTGGAGCTTGAGCGAGTCGAGCGCTTCGACGATCGCCGCACCAACGACGAGGCGTGTGAACCACTTGTTGTCGGCCGGTACAACGAACCACGGCGCTTCTTCGGTTGATGTCTCGCGGATGACGTCGTCGTAGGCCTGCATGTACCCATCAAAGAACCCGCGTTCCGCCACGTCAGCGGCCGAGAACTTCCAGTTCTTCTCGGGATCATCGAGGCGCTGGAGAAACCGCTTCTTCTGCTCGCCCTTTGACACGTACAAAAAGAACTTGCGCACGATCGTGCCGTTCCGCGTCAGATGGTTTTCGAACTGACGGATGCTCTTGTAGCGGTCCTTCCAGATGTCTCCAGTGACGCAACCTTCGGGTAAGCGCTGCTTTGCCAGAATTTCGGGATGGACGCGGACGACAAGGACCTCCTCGTAGTAGGAGCGATTAAAGATGCCGATTCGTCCGCGTTCGGGGAGCGCGCGGTTACAGCGCCACAGGAAATCGTGGTCGATCTCTTCCGCCGATGGCGCTTTGAAGGACGTGACTTGGCATCCCTGTGGATTCACTCCGGACATGACGTGCTTGATCGCGCCATCCTTGCCAGCAGCGTCCATGGCTTGGAAGATCAAGAGCAGTGACCAGCGGTCGTCGGCGTAGAGCTTGTCCTGATACTTCGCGAGAAGCTCGGTGCTTCCGCGAAGGAGCTCCGTTGCTTCAGGCTTTCCTTCGTCGCCGAAGCCACTCGTGTCCGCAGGATCGAAGTTCTTCAACTTGAAGCGATCACCGTTTTCGATTCGGTACGGTTTGATGAACTTGCGAGCACGGTCACCAAGCGAGTCTTGAGCCATCGAGCTGCCTTTCGAGTGGGGCGAACTTCATCGCCACGAACGAACGGTCCGCGTGGTGCGGAACGCTGGCGTGGGTCCGCATCAACATATCGCTTCGGCTGCTCAGGGGTTAGCGACTCACCCGAATAGTCGCGGGCGATTCGCGCCAGCGGCGTCGAGACCGTTCCTGCAAAGTATCGACCGACCGGACTGTCGTTTGAAGCGAGTTAGTTAGCTCGTTCGATCCAACCGCCGCCGAGCACGCGATCGTGGTCGTAGCAGACAGCCGCTTGTCCGGGCGCGACGGCGAGCTGAGGTTCGGCGAACTGCACTTCGAATCGCCCGGAATCCAAGCAGCGGACGCGGGCTGGTGTTGGTTCCGCGTTGTAGCGGATGGCGACGTCGCACGAGATCCAGTCGGTCGGCGGCTCGATCAGCCAATTTGACTGACTCACGACGCAACCCGCGCACGCAAGGTCATCGCGTTCCCCGACGATGACCGCGTTCGTCGTCGCGTCCTTCGCGATGACATAGAGCGGTCGCGCCGAGGCAATGCCGAGACCACGACGCTGACCGACGGTGAAGTGCTGATGCCCGGGATGCTCGCCTAACACCGTTCCGGTACGGTCGAGGATTGGCCCAGGACGCACCGCGTCTGGCAAGCGCCGCGCGACCAACCCTGCGTAGTCGTTGTCCGGGACGAAGCAGATTTCTTGCGAATCTGGCTTGTCGAAGACGGGCAGGTCGCACTCCTCCGCGATGCGCCGCACTTCGGGCTTGGTCAGGCCGCCGACCGGGAGCAGCATGTGCTCCAGCCGCGCACGTGAAGCGCCGAACAAGACATAGCTCTGGTCCTTGTCGTTGTCGATCCCCTTGAGCAGCATCGGCACGCCGCTCGAGTCGCGTTCGATGCGTGCGTAGTGGCCACTTGCCACGAAGTCGGCGTCGATCGATCGAGCGTAATCGTGCAGCTTTCCGAACTTGAGCCAATCATTGCAGCGAACGCACGGATTCGGTGTGCGACCAGCGTCGTACTCACCGACGAAGTAATCGATGATGCGACCGAAGTCCTTCTTGAAGTTGCAGACGTAGAAGGGAATGCTGAGCTTCGCGGCGACGAGGCGCGCGTCCGCGGCGTCGTTGATCGAGCAGCAACCCTGCTTTCCCACGCGAATCGGCTGCCCGACGGTGAGGCTCACCTTGGAGTCGCCCGTCGCGAGGCGACATGCCTTGTCCGGTTCAACGAGACCATCGAGTTCCTCGCCGGGTGAGCCGAGGCGCATGAAACATCCGACGACTTCGTGGCCTTGGCTCTGGAGCAGCACCGCAGCGACCGATGAGTCGACGCCACCCGACATCGCAAGTAGCACCTTGGACGCCTTCATTTACGCCTTCACCGTAGCGCGTGACTTCTTGGTGCGAGTTACTGTTGCCTTCGTTCGTGTCGTGAGGGTTGGCGCCAGCTTTAGCATGTGCTTCAGGTAGTATCCGGTGAAACTTGTCGCGTGCGCGGCGAGGTCTTCCGGCGTTCCGGTAGCGATGACCGTGCCCCCGCGATCGCCGCCTTCTGGGCCGAGGTCGATGATCCAGTCAGCGCACTTGATGACATCGAGGTTATGCTCGATCACGACGAGCGTGTGACCCGCGTCGGCGAGTCGACCGAGAACCGCGATGAGTCTTTTGACGTCGTCGAAATGGAGCCCCGTAGTGGGCTCGTCGAGCACATACAGCGAGTGCTGCGCTGAGCCGTTGCCACCACCGAGTCCGAGCTCAGCGGCGAGTTTGACGCGCTGTGCTTCGCCGCCCGACAGCGTGGTCGACGCTTGGCCAAGCTGCACGTAGCCAAGTCCGACTTCGCGCAGACACTCCAGCATGCGATGGATCTTCGGGTGCGATTCAAAGAAGCTCGCGGCATCGTCGATCGTGAGCTCAAGCACTTCCGCGATCGTCTTCCCGCGGAATCGAACTTCGAGCGTCTCGCGGTTGTAGCGCGAGCCCTTGCACGTGTCGCAGGTGACAAAGACGTCGGGGAGGAAGTGCATTTCGATCCGGCGCACCCCTTGGCCTTGACACTCTTCACAACGGCCGCCCTTTACGTTGAACGAGAAGCGACCGGGTTCGTAGCCGCGAATCTTTGCCTCGGCCGTCATCGTGTAGATCTTGCGGATGTCGTCGAAGATCCCGGTGTAGGTCGCGGGATTCGAGCGCGGCGTGCGCCCGATCGGTGATTGGTCCACCTCGACGACGCGCTCAACCTGCTTCAGACCCGTCACCTTGTCGTGCGCCGCTGGAACGATGCGCGCTTCCTGCACCTCGACGAGCGCGCTCTTCAAGAGGATGTCGTTCACGAGCGTGGATTTGCCGGAGCCGGAGACGCCGGTGACGCAAATGAACGTGCCGAGCGGGAAGGTCACATCCACTCTCTTGAGGTTGTTGGCTCGCGCACCCTTGACGACGATACTCCGCGTCCGATCCGGCTGACGGCGCTGGAGCGGCACGTCGATTTTCTTCCGTCCAGAGAGGTAGGCACCAGTGAGTGAGGTCGGATGCGCTTTCACGACATCAGGCGGACCCGACGCAACGATTTCACCGCCGTGGCGCCCCGGCCCCGGGCCGACATCGACGACCCAGTCGGCGCTACGGATCATGTCTTCGTCGTGTTCAACAACTAACACCGTGTTACCGATGTCGGAGAGCCGGCGCAGTGTCGCGACCAGCCGATCGTTGTCGCGCTGATGTAGTCCGATGGTCGGCTCGTCAAGGACATAGCACACGCCAACGAGTCCCGACCCGACTTGGGTCGCCAGCCGAATGCGCTGCGCTTCACCGCCGGACAATGTTGAGCTGGTGCGATCGAGCGACAGATATCCAAGGCCCACCGATGCGAGAAAACCGAGTCTGGCGTTGATCTCTTTGAGGATGGGGGCGGCGATCGCGCGGCGCTCGCGGTCGGTGGCGAGGTCAAGTTCGAGTGACGCAAAGAAACCAATCGCCCGTTCGACGTTCAGCGCGGACACCTCAGCGATGTTGAAGAAGTGTGAGCCGGATCGGACGCGTACTGCAAGCGCCGCTGGCTTCAGTCGCTTTCCACCGCACGAGGCGCACGGCGCGTCGCTCATGTAGGCGCTCAGTCGCTCTTTCACGAACTGACTTTCAGTTTCGTGATAGCGGCGCTTCAGGTTGGGGAGTACTCCTTCCCAAGACACGCCAAGCTTCTCTTCTTCTTCCGGGGCCAAACCGTAGAGCAGGATGCGCTTCGTCTTCGCGGGTAACTTCGCAATCGGCGTCGTTGCGTCGACGTCGAAGCTCTTCACGAACGCACGGGTGAGCCGCGCGTACCAGATGTTCATCCGGCGACCGTTCTTACGCCACGGATCGATCGCGCCCTCGCCGAGACCTTTCGTGAGATCGGGAACGACGAGGCGCTCGTCGAACTCCGCGACTTTGCCGAGTCCGGCGCATGCGGGACACGCACCGTGCGGGGAGTTGAACGAAAAGAGCCGAGGCTCGAGCTCGTCGAGCGAGCACTCGGGGTGCTCGGGACACGAGAACTTCTCGCTGTAGCGGGTTTCTGACCACGCGGCGCCGTCTTCGGTCAGTACCGTCACGTTGCCGTCTGCGAGCTTGAGCGCTGCCTCGACGCTTTCTGCCAAGCGTTGCCTCGCGTCGGCACCAATTGCGATGCGATCGATGACTGCGTCGACGTCGTGGAGTTCGTAGCGACCGAGCTTCAGCGGATTCTCACCGGGTTCCTTGAGCGCTTCGCGCAAGTCGACAAGTTTGCCGTCAACGCGAGCCCGCACGAAACCTTGCTTCTGAATCGACTCGAGCGCGTCGCGATGGAAACCCTTTTTGCCGCGCACGATCGGCGAGCAGAGCATCGCGCGCTTGCCGTCGAATTGGTCCACGAGTGTCTGCACTATTTGCGAGGCGCTCGTCGCCGAGATCGGCTTGCCGCACACGGAGCCGCCACCGTCCTTCTTGCTCTCGCTGACGTGCCAGCACGTCGGTTGGCCGCAACGCGCGTAGAGGAGTCTGAGGTAGTCGTAGATCTCCGTCGTCGTCGCGACCGTCGAGCGCGGGGTGTGGCCACCCGATCGCTGCTCAATCGCGATCGTGGGCGGCAAGCCCTCGATCGCGTCAACGTCCGGTTTCTGCATCTGGTCGAGAAACTGCCGCGCGTACGCCGAAAGCGACTCCATGTACTTCCGCTGACCCTCCGCGAACACTGTGTCGAAGGCGAGGGAGCTCTTGCCGCTTCCCGAGACTCCGGTCATGACGACGAGTTGGTCGCGCGGGATGTCGAGGTGGACGTCCTTGAGGTTGTGTTCGCGGGCACC
>JAWXCC010000209.1:0-28722 GCA_034440475.1 Phycisphaerae bacterium
GTGAGTGTCGTGTCCGTTTCATCGAGAGTCTCCGAAGCCCGGCCGGGGCTCATCGGGACTCTCATAGGAACTGGCTCAGATTTTGGGGAGCAGGTCAGCGGGCTTCGTTTCACCATAGAGGGATGGGTATTTCCGCTGCAGATGGTCGCTCCCTCTCCGCTCGGGGGCACAGCTGTATGAGAGATCGCAGCGGCCACCGTCGTCGAGGCGCTCCGATTGACCTTGTTCGTCGCTTGCTGTCCAGAGCCAAGCAACCATCTCGGTCCAGGTTTCAAATCCCGCGTACTGGGCTGCGTTCTCAAGCGGTTGCGGCATACTGCCAGCACCAGCCTTCAGGCTCTCTTGGACGCATGGGGTTGGCCCGCAAAGGCGAGAGCGATGGCATCGACGTCGTCGCAGCTCCCCCACGCTCCCAAGAGAATCGATAAGTCGGCAGAGCCGACGCTGCCGCTGCGGTCCAAGTCGCCCGCGCAATAGCCGCTTCCGCCGCACGCGCCCCACGTCCCGAGCAAGATTCCTTGGTCGGTTGAATTGAAAGCGCCGTCGAGATTGAGATCGGCGGCGCACGGATCGGGAATCAGCACGACCGGGCGATAGTACGGCTCAATGCCCTCTATGAACGCATTCCCGAGAATCCATCCTAGTGCATTGATGTCCGTGAATTCAGATATCTCGTAGCCGCTCGCGCTGGCCAGCGTCATATCTGAGCGTCTCGTCACCTCAAGCGTAGGTCCGGTTGGGTTGCGTCACCAGATGAGAGGGGCCTCGGCGTCGATATCACTGCCGACGCACATGACGCCTGCTCCGTACCCGTCGTCGGCGGTCATCGCCGAGACTAAAGTCTCGTCGGATCCGGAAAGCGGCGCGATAAGGCCGATCTCCTCTGGGTCGCCGTTCTCATCCCAGAAAACAGCTCGGGTCTTATATCCAGAGCCTTCGTCCACCATTCGAGAACCCGCTTCTTGAAACTGCGCGTTTGACGTATTCGCAATAGCGTTCCAAATGTTGTACGCCACGGATCCGGATGTGTCTTCATCCAGCCTCGCGAGCGAGATGGAAGCTGGGTTCGTCCACTTCAAAGCGTCGTCATAGACGCCACAAGTCGCCAGCTCTCCGATCGAATTCCCCGCGATGAACGCCTCGTCGATGCCTGGTATCGCGACGTGGTTGGCGTACCCGGTCGAAGACGCCGGAAGCGGCAGGTCGTTCAGCGCCGGTGAACTAACCGAACTGATGAAGGGCGCCGGGCCGAAGTCGTCGTAGAAGCCGACGATGAGTTGGTTGTCATCCTCGCTGATCGAGCGAGCCGCGCCTTATTCACCGGCACCGATCAGGAACGTCGAATCTAACTCATCCGTCCCCGAGGTGTATGATGTTAGGTCCCACACCCAAGGACTTTGCAACTGCTCGCCCTCGTCGTCGCCGAAACGTCCGACGACGACACCCGCGTTGCTTACATCGAGGCCGCTGCCCTTGAAGTCCTCTTCGCCTGCGAGATTCGCCAAGTTTCGGCGTTCGTCAGCGCCGGGCGGATACGGGTTCTCGCAGAATGACCAGATGAACGGCTCTATGTTGCAACTCGTGGTCGCGATGTTGTCGGTCACTATTCCAGTGACGACACCGCAATCGTTGAGTGCGACTCCGCGAAGCCAAGCCCTTCCCGAACAGCCATCTGTCACGACTGGGGGCGCAACCTTGAATAGTCGATGGCGAATCTTCTTCGGACTCACGGCGGATTGAGCTTGGGCCGAGTGCGGCGTGCCGGTTGCCATGATCGTCACAAGTCCAGCGAGAGAGAGAGAGAGAGTTAGCGGTCTCAGGTGACGCGCTAATGCGAGCTTCGATTCGTTCGGGTCGAGCGTGCGGACGATTGGTGCGTCCGACCTACAAGAAGAAATACGCACGTTTTCTGCCTATCCGCGTCGCGAAGTGAGAAATCAACGGAGTCCAAAGAGATCCGCCGCAGCGGTCGGCGCTCAGCTCACTTTGGCGACTCGACGTTCAATAAGCCGCCCCTGTCCTCGCTCGCCGACCAACTTTCCGTCGCGCACCATCACACGACCGCGGAGCGTCACAGCGCTCGAGCGTCCGCGCATCTCCCAGCCTTCGAATGCGCTGTAATCAGTTGCCATGCGATGCGTCTTCGCCGAGATCGTCCAGCGCGAGTTCGGGTCGTAGACGACGAGGTCGGCATCTTTGCCGACGGCAATTGTCCCCTTGTTTGTGAGACCAAAGATGCGCGCGGCCTTGGTGCTGGCGCAGTCGACGAGCGTGTGTAAGTCGATGCGTCCCGTCGCAACGCCGAAAGTGTGAAGAAGGTCCACGCGATGCTCGACCGACGGAATTCCGTTGGGGATCTTCGTGAAGGCGTCGCATCCCATCGACTTCTGCGCCTCGAAATCGAACGGGGCATGATCGGTTGCGATGGTGTCGATGAGTCGCGCCTGCAGCGCGCTCCAGAGCGAGTCTTGGTGCCGCTTCGCTCGCAGTGGTGGCGACATCACGTACTTCGCGCCCTCAAAGTCGGGTCGCTCAGCGAACGTTCGATCGAGAACGAGATGAGGCGCAACAGTCTCGATCCACACGCGGACTCCGCGCGCTCGCGCTGTGAGTGCTTCGCGCATCGCTTCGTTGCACGATGTATGGACGACGTAGACCTCGGCACCGGTGAGGTGCGCGAACGTCATCAGATGGTGCACGCCTTCAGCTTCGACCTCGACCGGACGAGATGGCTCATGCCACTCGGGCCCAGTCTTGCCCGCCGCAATGAGTTCCGCTTGTCGTTCGGCGACCAGCGTCTCGTTCTCGCAATGCGCCGTGACGACGACACCGAGTTCCTTCGCGAGGCGCAATGTGCGGAACAGCTCAGTGTCGTCAACGCCCAGCGCGCCTTTATACGCAAGGAAAACCTTGAATGACGTAATGCCGCGACGCACGATTTCGCGCAGTTGCTTTTCAGCGCTTTCGTCGTAGCGCGTGACCCCCATATGAAAGGAGTAGTCGCACGACGCGACATCACGGGCTTTGCCGAGCCAGGTCTCAAACGCTTCGAGTGGTTCTTCGCTGCGTCCCGGACAGATCATTTCGATGAGCGTCGTGGTTCCACCCAAGAGCGCTGCTTCCGACGCCGACGCCCATGTGTCCTTCGCGAATGTGCCCATGAACGGCAAGTAAACGTGCACGTGCGGATCAATGAAACCTGGGAACACGAGTTTACCGCTCGCGTCGATCGTTTCCGTATTCGCCGGAAGCGAGCGCACATCAATCGATCGCTCGATCCGCGTGACGCTCTCGTCGGCGCAGTAGATGTCGGCGTCCCACGCGTCGGAGGCTGTGACGATGTGACCATTCTTAATGAGGAGCGGCATAGTGAATTCTCAATCGTTCGCGACGAGCTTTGATGACTGCTCAACAAAGCGATCGCCTGACCAGTCGGCGTCTCTTTTCACGACGCCCTCTTTCTGCGCCGCAGCGACCCGCGAGTGGTCCGTCTTCTTCGCCGCAGCCTGTCTCGCGACGAGGTCCGAGTGGGTGGTGAAGTAGGGGAGGCTCTTGCCGCGGAACGCGTCGACGGTTGCAAATCCGTGCTTGTCCATGAACGCAGCGAGCCCGGTGCAGAGATCATGCACCATCTTGTAGCCATGGATCATCACACCGGTGCAGACCTGCACGGTGTGCGCGCCGAGCAAGATGAACTGGGCGGCATCTTCACCCGTCTCGATGCCGCCGATGCCACTGAGTGATCGATCGGGGAACTCGTGGCCCATCATCTGGGCGCACTCCATGACCATGCGCAGCGCGATGGGGCGCACTGCCTTGCACGAGTACCCGCCCGGTGTCGAATAGCCTTCGACGGTTGGCTCGGGACGCAACGTGTCGAGATTCACGCTCATCACGCAGAGAATCGTATTGATGGCGCTAATACCGGTGGAACCGCCGGCAAGTGCCGCTCGCGCTGGATCAACAATGTGCGTTATGTTAGGCGTCATCTTCGCCCATGCAGGCCTCGAAGTCGCGTGTCGCACCCAGCCGCAGACTTCCCCGAGAATGTCCGGGTCTTGTCCCATTGCCGATCCCATGCGTCGCTCGGGTAGGCCGTGAGGACAGGAGAAATTGAGCTCAAACGCGTCGACGCCCGCGCGGTCGCATCGTTCGACGATCTCGATCCATCGTTCCTTCGCGTACTCCTCCATGATCGACGCGATGAGTATCCGATCGGGATAGCGAGCTTTGATTGCTTTGAATTCGTCGATCCAGGTGTCAAACGGGCGATCGCTAATCAACTCGATGTTTTGCCAGCCGATGACTTCGCTCGTGCCCGCAGCTCGCATGCGGGCGTAGCGCGGAGCAACGTTCACGACTTTCGATGCGTCAAGGCTGATCGTCTTCGCAATGACTGCACCCCAGCCGTCGTCGAACGCCTTCGCGATGACGTTCGCGTTCGTGCCTGGTGGACCCGAGCCGATCACGAAAGGGTTCGGAAGCTTCAAGCCATCGACGATCACGCTGAGATTAGCCACGTGTGAAGTCTCCCGCAGTTCGAGGTGAAGTGGAACCCCGCGTTATCACTTTCGCTGACGAAACCCTGCTATGCGAGGCTATGCGAGCGATTCGCACCGAACGAGCACCGTCACTCCACCCGTCACTTTGTCGCCTTTTTTGACGAGAGCGATGGATCGCTTAGGATTGGGAACGATGAGCTCGGTTGTCGAGCCGAACTTGATCATGCCAAAACGCGCACCGCGCTCAAGCCGAGCGCCAACAATGAGCGGGCAGACGATTCGTCGAGCAATGGCGCCGGACACCTGGCGAACGCCGATCGTCGAGCCATCAGACAGTCGAAGCGTGATGAGGTTTGACTCGTTGACTGCGGCGCTCTCCTCGCTGCGGGCGTCGAGATAGCTGCCCGGTCGGTGTGCAAGCGCGATGACTTCGGCGTCGCAGGGTGCGCGATTAATGTGAACGTTGAGAACGCTGAGAAAGATGCGCACAACGAGCGCCGGCGCGCCGCCGGTAGCGTCGTGTGAAGGGAGTACGAACACGGCCGACACGGTCCCGTCCGCGGGGCTAATCATGTCTCGCGCGTCACGCGACTTCGGAGTTCGGAAGAGCGGGTCACGGAAGAAAGAGAGGAGCGCGAGCGCGACGAGAACCACGACTACGACGGCCCATGTCCAACCCATCCACCAGGCGCCGAGCGCAAGCAAAAGGCTGACGATGATGATCGTCAGCCATTCGCGTAGTCCATAACCGGTTAGCAGCATCGGCTGCTTCGCCCGAGGTACTCGTTGCCGTTGGACACTCGATTATTCCGTTGCGCGTCCGATGAAGAAACCGACGAGTCCGCACACGATCGTGACGCCCAGTAACCCGCCCGCCCAAACGAGGAGGTTGCCGGCAAACATCGTCGCGAGTGCAGGGACGGCACCGGTCACGGCGACCGCCGCCATGATGAGCGTGCAGATCAGCGCGGCGAAGGCACCAATCATCAGGCCGACGCCGAGGCCCGACCACGAGCCCTCGTACGCTTCGACCATCATGGGCATCATCGCGACTCCGCCGCCCGAGGTCACGACATTGCCGCCGCTGTCAGCGCCAGCAGCGTCGAAAAGACCGCTCGCGTTTGCGGGAAGCTGTACGTCATCTTCGTTCTCGAACGCGTTCTCGATCAGCGCTGCGCCGGAGAGACTGTCGTCGTTTTCACGAGTGAGATCGAGCAGTCCGCTGCCTGAGCCGACGGTCTCGAGCGAGAGCTCACCCGAGCCACCCTTGCCGCCAGCCTTCGAGCCACCCTTGTCTTGTCCGTAGCGACTCGCGTCGAACGCGCTAATACCGGTTTCATCGCTGGAGTCGGGGGCAGGTTCGCGCTTGGCCGCGCTTCGGGCACCTGCCTTTGACCGGTCACTCGTGGAGTCGGCGAGGTCGATCCCCGACTCACCGAGCCGGCTGTCCTCAAGTGCGAGCGGAATCTCGCCGTCGCGATCGTCACCCGCGAGCAGGTTGATCTGCTCGACTTTGAACATGACGCGGTCGCGGTCGCGGAACTCCTGAATCTCGCCCTTCTTGGCCATCTCAAGGACAGCGTTGACCGTTTTTCCGAGCTTCTGAGCGGCTTCGTCCGCCGTGTAGAACATCTTGTTGGCCATAGGCCGTACGGTAACGGTTGCCGTGGACGCTGGGAAGGGGATACCCGACTGTTCGGCACCATCCAGACGTTCGGATCATGTACGGTCAAGCGTCGAGATCATGTCCGCACGTGATTCCAAGTTTGCTGCCGCCGTCGAGGCGTGGTTCGTTGACGCCCAACGCGAACTGCCGTGGCGTCGAGTCCGCAATGGCTACACGGCTCTCGTGAGCGAGGCCATGCTTCAGCAGACGCAAGTCGCGCGGGCCGTCGAACTCTACGAGCCGTTCATGCGGCGGTTCCCGACGGTCGGCGCCCTCGCCGAGGCCAGCGAACAGGAGGTGCTCGCCGCATGGCAAGGGCTTGGCTATTACGGCCGGGCTCGTCGGTTGCACGCGGCCGCGCGGGCGATCGCCGAGCGATTCGAAGGCGAGGTGCCAGCAGATATCGACGCGCTGCGATCACTTCCGGGAGTCGGGCGTTACACCGCTGGCGCGATCGCGTCGATCGCTTTCGGAGCACGCGTTCCCATCGTTGATACGAACGTGGCGCGGGTGTTGATGCGCGTCGACGCTCGTGCCGGAACCTCGGCGAACCCTGAGAACGTCGAGTGGTGTTGGGAACGGGCAGCGCAGCTCGTAGAGGCGTGCACGAATGCGTCCCATTTCAACGAAGGACTCATGGAGCTCGGTGCGATAGTGTGCTCCTCGGCGGCACCGAAGTGCGATGTGTGTCCGCTCGCTCGCGCGTGTCGCGGCCGCGCCGGTGGTGATGCCGCTGCGATTCCCGCACCGGCGCCGCGAGCAGCTCGTCGACGCGTGTACCACCATGCTGTCGTACTTCGTCGCGGCTCGAAAGTCCTTCTCGTGCAGAGGGCCGCACGAGGGCTGTGGTCGTCCATGTGGCAAGTACCGACGATTGAGAGCGAGGCCGCGCTCGATGTCCACGCGGTCACCACCGCGCTCCCGGTGAGCGCCATGCGCGTCGCGCGATTGCGCGAGTTCACGCACATGACAACGCATCGCGAAGTTGTCTTCGTCGTCTATCGCGGCGAGACGCGATCCCGCAGCGGGACCTGGGTCGAAATCAGCGAAATTGCCGCGTTTCCGCTGTCGAATCCGATGCGAAAGATCGTGCGTGAAGCGATGGCCTGTTAACGCTCTAGTGTTAGGCCCGCGCCGCGATCGTTGTCGCCGTCGACGGATACGCAATGCGTCCGTGGTGAATCGCAGCGAGGCTCTTGATGAGCGAATCTTCGACGATCTTGAGCTCGGCGAAGGTGAGCGGACACTCGTCAAACTGTCCGTCGTCGAGCCGTTTCCGCGCCAGCGTCCGAACGAGATGTTCGATACGCCCGTGGGTTGGTTCGACGATCGCGCGCGATGCCGACTCGCTGGCATCGGAGAGCATGAGGATTGCTGCTTCCTTCGTTCGTGGCTTCGGTCCCGGATAGCGAAACTCGAATTCTTCGACCGAGTCCTCGCTCTCGCCTTTCCTCTCCGCTTCGGTACGGGCGCGGTGGAAGAAGTACTCGACGAGCGTCGTTCCGTGATGGCTCTCAATGAAGTGATGGAGCGGGCTCGGGAGGACGTACTCCTTCGCGAGTTCGAGTCCATCCTTCACATGGCCCACGATCACGAGCAGACTCATTGCGGGCGACAGGCGTTCGTGCTTGTTCGCGGCACCAAGTTGGTTCTCGACGAAGTACTCCGGCTTATTCACTTTACCGATGTCGTGATAGAGCGAACCTGCATACGCGAGTAGCCCATCCGCACCGATGGCATCCGCTGCGGCTTCGGCTAGGTTCGCTACTTGCAGTGAGTGGCTGTACGTCCCTGGTGCCCGCTCCTGCATCTGGCGGAGCAGCGGATGCCGCGGATCGCGAAGTTCTGCAAGCGTGAGTCCAGTCGTAATGTTGAAGAGCTTCTCGATCGACGGCAACACGCCGAGCACAAGGAAACCGATCGCGTATGCCGCTACCGCGCCGAGGAAGGCGTCACGCAGCGTCTGCGTCCACGCATTCGCCGAAAATCTCGTCTCGAACAGACCGAGCAGAAGGAAACCGATGAAGAGCACAATCGCGGTTCCGCCGCTGGCCCGCACGATCGTTGCGCGGTGACGTACTTCGCGCAACAGCGTCACGAGCGTGCCGCAACCGAGGAAGAAGACCAAGCACGTCGTCTCTTCGAGATCGAGCGTAATTGTTAGGAGTAGACTCTGGAGCGCGCCGACAAATAGCGCGAAGCGTTGCCCGTACGCGACTGCGGCGACCGCACTCACGAAGAGCGCGGCGGCAGCGGCGGTCGGGAGTGTGACAACCGGGAACGCGGAACTCGTGAGCGTCGCTAACGACGCGGGCACGACCATGAGCAGAAAGACGCTCGTCAGACGGATCGGGCTTCGACCGACGCGCGGCTCGTGGCGCACGGCGTAGAGCAGAATGAGAACTGCGACCGCAAGCCCGAATCCAAAACCGCCGCCGACCATGGCAAAGGTCTCGCGCCATGTGCGCAAGTCAGCCGCATTGTCGCCGCTCTGCTCGAGGCGGCGAAGCGTGTCGGCAGAGAGAACGTCGCCCTCAGCGACGATGACTTCGCCGCGCGGGTGCTTCTCCATCACCGGAGCGACCCGCGCTGCGGCATCCGCCGCTGCCCGCGAGGTGCGAGCGTCGTCGAACGAAATGGTGGGCCGAGGATCGCTAATCACCGCGGCCGCGACAACGTTGACGAATGGTTCGGGAAAACCAGCCTCGCGGACCAGTCGGGCAATGCCGCGACGAAAATCATCTTCAACGGGGCCTTCGCCCGGCGGCAGTTCGTGAGCGATTTCAACGCGCTTCGCCTCGGCGACTAACACCGGTGGTGTCGAGGCTCCTGCCGCGGCGACGGGCTCGGACGGTGGAGGCAATACGCGCCGCTCGCGAGTCGTCGCAAAGACTTGGTACTCTTGGCTCGAGACAATCGGTTCTTCCGACCATAAGAGTCCGATGAATCGCTCGGACCATTCGCGCCAAGACTCCGAAGCCGTCTTTGGGCCGCCGTACCGCTGCAAGTCCTTCAGCGCGGTTTGGGTGAGGTCGAAGCGGTTGACCAGTTCTGGCTCGATTGCGCTCAGCTCGAGCTTCTCGAACGTGGCGACGGGCAGACCCTCGATCGCAGCTCGCACCGACGAGAGGTACGCACCGTTCGCGACGTAGAAGCGCGGCGAAGCGCGGTGAGCGTTCTCGCGAGCCTCGGTCGTCGCTGTGAGATCTTCAATCGAGTACTCGCGCGGATTGATTCGACTATCAACTGCGAGTTGGCCCGTGAAGGCGCGCGACGCTTCGCGACTGAGCGTGATAAGCACTGTGATTGCGAGGGCGCAGCCGAAGGTGATCAAGAGCGTGGCGACGAGCTCGGGTCGGCGCAGCCAGTCGACAATCTCGGGGCTCGGGCGGGGCAGATTACGACGCAGCTCCTTACGACGTCGTTCTGACGTCGTTGAGCTAGTCTTGTCTGAGGATGGGCGGCCGAAGCCGAGCATGCAGTGCGAACAATGCCGCGTGCGGTGCAACCATTTGCCACGAGAAGCGCGAAGCACCTCATGACACGTGACTCACCGTTCCCCGTCAGGAGGACGGGCAACGCGGCGGGCGATCGGAACAGAATCTATCGCCTCTCGAGTCAGCGGCCTAGAGCCGCGGTCGTGACCGTTCGCGCGAATCACGAAAGTAGGTGATCGTTATTCGCCATTTGGCGCAGAAGGTGCATACCGCCCGCTCCGGCGAATCCCCCGGTCGATGGCTTGCTGGGTCCCACTGGACAACAGCCGACCGCCGCCGCACGCTGCGTCCGTGCGTGCTCACTGGATTTTGAATGTCGCTGGCGCTTTCTTCGTCGCTTGTTCGCCCACCACCGATCCCATCTCGGCGAATCGGCAACTTGGTCTGGGTGACGAAGGCGCGGTACGCGATTTCACGCCAGATGAAAACCGCGCGGCGCTCGCTGCAATGCAGTCGGCCGTGACTGGCGACGTCGAGCGACCGACGCCTGCGCTCGATGGCGTCCGGTGGCGCGATGTCCCCGAGGCCGCGCGCATCGCGGCGGACGCCATCGACCTCGCGATCGTGACGAAGAAGCTCGAAGGCGACACGTGGCGTTTTCAACTTGTGAGCGTGCGAAACGAGCCAGGCGAGTTAGTCGTCAAACGTCGCCCGCCGCCCGAGGTTGTCGCAGCAACTGTGCGCATCGGCACCTACGGACAGCGCGACGCCGACGCAGCGCGCTATCGCGACGAGTTCATGCGCGTGCTGAAGCTGCTGGGGAAGAAGAAGGCGTTTGAATGAGATAACGGAGAGCGGGGTTCGCGGTACGACGACTCCACGTGATCGGCACCCCAAATCAAGTCGGCAGATCGGTTCGCGCGAAGCGAGTACCGAGCCCTTGGGAAGTCGGGGAGAAGTTCAGGATTTCGTAGAGAGTTCGTGTCGATGATCGATATAACGGGGCAAGGTTCACATCCAAGGAGCTTTCAGATCATGGCAGCGCTCTCTCGCTCTCTCGCTCGTGATTGCGCTCGCCGCGAGCGATTCCGCCCACGCGGACACGTATCGTGTCCGCGATTACACGCCCGGAGTGTTGGGAGAGGACGGCTCGTCGTGGGCGAAGGCCTTCAACACGATTCAGGAAGCGCTCGACCGGGCCGAGGCTCACGACGGCGACGACATCATCTTCGTCGCTCGCTCGGCGCCGGGAACTGCATGGAAGCCCGGCCTAACAATTGGTGCGTGGGGTGCCTTGCCGAGTGGACAGCCGCTGCCCGTCCAGTTTTCGACGTTCACGATCAAGCCCGGCGTTCTGAGTGGTCACGTCAACCTTCGCGGCGGCTTCGCCTACGACGCGAACGGTGGTGCGGACGATTGGTTGGCGACGAACCCTCCGACGGTGTTGTCGGGTGATCTTGATGGCAACGACGTCGCTCCGACGGGGTTCGCTACAGTCGCGGCACTCGGCATCAACGGCCTCAATGCGTACCACGTCGTCTCGGTGCTTGATGTCGACGACAACACGGTCATCGACGACTTCGTCATCGAGCGCGGCAACGTCGCGCAGCAACCCGCCCCCGAGAACATGGTGGATCAGCGCGGTGGCGGCGGTGTGCTGCTGACATCGACGGCGCAAGGCCCACCCGGTGGGCTGTTTACGCCCGGAATCGCCCAACCCGTGATTCAGAACTGCACGATCCAACTCAACGCGGGTCGCCGGGGTGGTGGCTTCCTCGCGACGCGCACGAAGCCAGCAGCGTCGGCGGAGGAACCACTCCCGACGGTGAAGCTGCGGAACTGCACCGTGCGCGCGAACCTCGGTCTTGAATACGGCGGCGGGATCCGCGTCGAGAACGGAGGCATCGATGTCGCCGACTCGTTGATTGTCGACAACACCGCACAAACGTACGGTGGCGGCGCGTACGTGACAGCAATTCCGGACACCTTGCCACCGGTCGCGCAGCGCGCCAGCGCGAAGTTCGTTCACTGCACGATCGCAAACAACGTCTCAGGCGCATCCGGAGCCGGCATTTACTGGTGCAATCTCACGACACGAACGTCGAGCATCATCCTCGACAGTTCCATCATCGCACTGAACGGATCGGGCCCCTCGGATCAAACCAGCCAGTTCAGCGGCGAGTATGTAACGGCGACTATCAGCCATTGCGCATTTCCGATCACGTTTGCCTCGTCTCACATATACAGCTCCGAGATCTTCGACGTTCAAGATCCCTATTTCGATCATGCCGATATCAACACTCCAGTCCTCAATCGAACCTATCACGTGCATCCATGCTCGCCGATCAGGGATCGAGGAGAACCCATCGCCGCAAACCTGCCGCTCGATGGCAAGGATGTCAACCACAACGACATCACGATGGAGTTGCTGCCCGACCGCATTTTCATAGCACGCATTCTCGACAGCGATTCGGTCATCGGTGCGCGAACCGATATCGGCGCGCTCGAGCACACCGATACTCGCTGCCTCGGCGATGCGAATGTCGATGGCATCGTCGACGCAGCGGACCTTGCCCTCTTGCTCGGTGCCTGGAACTCGCCGCCGCAGTCGACGTCGCCGCCACCCTGCGATATTGCGTACGCCACGAACCCTCCGACTGCATGCTTGTGCGTCGACTGGGATCGTGACGGCTTGATCGGCGCAACTGACCTTGCCGTGCTACTTGGCGCGTGGGGTAACCTCTGCGCGCCATGGAATCCCCAGCTACCGGGCAACATGATGCAGAGCGGCGGCGAAGAATCTGAAGAAGCAATTGAACCTGAAATGACGCCGACCGACCTCGCGTGGCTCTTTGACTTTAGTTCAACCGATGAACTGGCAGAGTGGCTCGGAACGCTCACCCCGGAAGCTCGACTTGAGGTGCTGAGCATGTTGGGGGGTTCATGAGACATTCTCGAACCTCTTTCGCAGGAGAAGTGCTGGGTGGCATCGTGGCGGTTAGCTTTGGATTCACGACCGACGCGAGCGCCCAGTGCTCGTATGAACTCAGCGTCGTACCAAAGCCAGCCGAGTGGTCGTCGATGTCGCTGACCGACATGAACAGCTCGGAGGTCGTAGTTGGCAGCTTCAAAACTCCGGCAGTGCTGTCGAGTCGAGCGTTCCGCTGGGACGCCGTGAATGGCTATGTCATGCTGGCCGCGCCCCCCGGGATCTACGAATGGAGAGCGGAGCGCATCAACGATTCTGGCATGATTGCGGGTCACGGTAAGCTCAGCGGCATCGGAAATACGTATGAGCAAATCATTGTTTGGTCGCCCACTGGCGAGCCAACGTTAGTCCCGCCGCCGACACCGATTCACGGATACGACGTGAACGCGTTGACGAATACCGGCGTCGTCGGCGGATATACAGAAACGGGTGTGCCAGAACTTCTGCCATTCCAATGGAAGGATGGGCGTTTTTTGCCACAGCCGCCCGGAATCGCGGGCCTGCACGTGACGGTCAACGACCTCACAAGCGACGGTCGATTCGGCGGGAGCTGGGTCGACGCCAAGTTCACCGTCGGCGGCGCGTACCTCGCCGACCCGCGCGGACTGACGTTCGTAGAGGCACCCGAGGGTTACAACAACCCGGAGTTCGAGGAGCTCAACCGCGTCGGGCACGCGGCTCTCGTAGCGGTCGCGCCTCCGCAAAACTACCACACGTTTTTTTGGGTCGACGGCGTGATGACCGACCTCGGCGTCTGGCCCGGAATGACGTCGTGTTACGTCGGCGATATGAACGACCTCGATCAATTGGTTGGAGGATGTCTGAACGCGAATCCGCCGAACTTCGGGACCATGGGCTTTCTCTGGCAATCCGGAACGATGTACGACGTCGCCGCGCTCGCGGGGGTTCCGCCCGGCATTACCAACAAGGGCGCGATGCGAATACTCGACGACGGGCGGATGCTGGCAGTCCTAACCGGTTTTCTCAACGCAGTGAACATCGGCATCATGCGGCCCATCACCGACCCCGAAGACATCACCGTCGACTGCAAAGTCGACATGCACGACTTGCAATACGTATTGAGTCAATGGGGACCAGTCACCGAGTATTCGGTGCGTCGCGCCGACGTCGATGGCGACGGTGTGGTCGGGCCGTTTGATCTTGGTGCCGTGCTTGGAGGGTGGACGGCGCGGTAGGGACCGGGCTATTGCTTGCGCATAATGATGCCCCGAACCTGCGTCGCGATGTGTACGCCAAGCAGTTCATGCGCGGCCTCGTCGATGTGCACGCCGTCGAGTTCGCTGGCCTTCACAATCGTGCTCGAATCAAAGAATGAGGCCCCGCATGTCGCGGCGATCGTCGCGTACGCGCTTGCGAGACCACGCGACGTTTCCGCAGCGCCGCGGAAGAAAAGCTCCATCGCACCGAGGGGTTTCTCAACTGGCGGCGGCGCAACGAGAAGGAACTTCGGCGCACTGCCTTCCACGCCGCAGCCGCTGCGCTGCATCTCCATCAAGAGCGAGTAGCACGACAGAGCGACGTCGGGCACCGAACGCCGATACGTTGCGATCGTGTCGTTCACGCCAAGCAGGACGATCACCACTGAGAGTGGTGCGTGAGTTTCAAGCAGCATCTGTGCGACCGATCGAGCGGACCGCATCGGAAAGAGCCAGCTCTCTGTTGCAACAGTCCGACCGCAAAGCCCCTCTTCGATAACGCGGGCACCGCCGGTCAACGTGCGATTCAGCTCACGTTGGAGCACGCCGGGCCAGCGCACGTGATACGGAAAGCGTGAGCCATCCCGCGGGTTCTGTCCCCACGTGAGCGAGTCGCCAAGGCAGAGAACCGAGGGAGCATCGAGAACGTTTTCAGGCGGAATTGGCATCACAAATACTGGCTGCCAGCGGTGGCACGAGACGCTAACCGACGCAGCTCATCGCGCCGCTTCAAGCATGCGCGCCGCACGAAGTAGTTTCGCCTCCGCGAACGCTGGAGCCTGAAGCTGCAAGCCAATCGGAAGTCGTTTGTCGCCGACGGACACCGTTCCGCCCGGGATAGAAATCCCACAGATGCCAGCGATATTCGTGTTCACCGTGTACACGTCACAGAGATACATCGAGAGCGGATCGCTTTTCTTTCCGATCTCGAAGGCGGGCGTCGGCGAGGTTGGACCTAACAGCACATCGCAGTGTTCAAACGCGCGGTCGAATTCATCCTTGATGAGCCGCCGCACTTGCAACGCACGCTTGTAGTACGCGTCGTAGTAGCCGCTTGAGAGCACGTAAGTTCCGATCATGATGCGTCGCTTGACCTCGGCACCGAATCCTTCAGCGCGGCTCTTGGCGTAAAGATCGAAGAGATCTTCGCCAGGTTCGAGCTTCGCACGGTGTCCGTAGCGAATGCCATCGAATCGAGCGAGGTTGCTCGACGCTTCCGCAGGCGCGATGACGTAATAGGTCGAGATGCCGATGTCCGTGAGCGGCAAGTCAATGTCGACAATGCGCGCGCCGAGTGAACGGTACGTCG
This sequence comes from Phycisphaerae bacterium, assembly GCA_034440475.1. Taxonomy (GTDB): domain Bacteria; phylum Planctomycetota; class Phycisphaerae; order Phycisphaerales; family SM1A02; genus JAEUIT01. Next base: position 15,121 of record JAWXCC010000209.1, read on the forward strand.
CGATCGCTTTCTCGACCGCGGCGTTGACAGCCGGATCATTCGCGGTGCTCACGTACTGCTTCGGAAGTCCGACGCGCAGGCCCTTCAGCGGCTCGTCGAGTGTGGTCAGGTAGTCGTCGACAGGTTCGTCAGCGCTGGTTGAATCGTGCTTGTCGTAACCAGCAATCACCTGCAATACCGCTGCCGCGTCGCGCACGGATCGCGTCAACGGACCGATCTGGTCGAGGCTCGATCCGAATGCAACCAGACCGTATCGACTCACACGGCCGTAGGTCGGCTTCAACCCGACAATGCCGCAGAGTGAGGCTGGTTGACGGATCGATCCGCCGGTGTCAGAACCGAGCGCGAAATCGCAGAGTTCCGCTGCGACAGACACGGCGCTGCCGCCCGACGATCCGCCGGGAACGCGCGATTCGTCGTGGGGATTTCGCACGACGCCGAAGGCGCAGTTTTCCGACGACGAGCCCATCGCGAATTCGTCGAGGTTAGTCTTACCGAACACGATCGCGCCAGCGCTGCGCAGGCGCTGAATGACGGTCGCGTCGTATGGCGATCGGTAGTTCGCGAGCATTTTCGACGAGCAGGTCGTCTTACCTTCGGTCGTCGCGATGTTGTCTTTCACGGCGACGGTGAGGCCGGTGAGCAATCCCTTCGGCGGCGCGCGATCGACAGCCTCGGCACGGGCGAGCGCGAGCTCGTCGAAGACCTCGCGGTACGCGTTCAGGCGCGGATTGCGAGCTTTCACGCGTGCGAGAATCTCGACGACGCTCGCCTTTGAAGACGCTCGACCAGCTGCGATGTCAGCGGCGTGACGAATCCGCTCCGATGGTGCGGTCGAAGTTGTTGTGGTCGCGGAAGTCATTACGCGATTCCCTCGCCAAGGACCTTGGGCACAGCGAGATAGCGACCTTCAACGGCAGGGGCATTCATTAGGAGATCTTCGATCGGCATGGGCGCGGTCGGGACGTCGTCGTCCAAGCGATTCGTCATCTTGGCAGCGTCGCTCGATGCGAACGGGTGCGCCATCGGCTCAACGTCGTCCACGTTGACTGCGTTGAGCTGCGAGATGTGTCCGAGAATCGCTGCAAGTTGCGTCCCGTACTGCTCGACCTCGTGCTCATTGAGACGTAGGCGCGCAAGCTTCGCGACGTGACGGACGGCATGGGGAGTCAGCGACTCTGGCGTTGACATGTACAAACGGTAACAGGACATCGTTTCGCCGGGGCGACTCCGGGGTGCCCTACACTCGTGACTTTTCGCCACTCGAGTCCGCAGAGCGAGTGCGACCGTTACTGCCGCGGCATCACCGCCCTCCATCATGAACGACACTCGCTTGGTCACGCTCTCTCGGTTTGTCCGCACGTTGGTTGGTATCGCCGCCCTTGCGATTGGAATCGCGATCACGTGGGCGCTCGTCCGCACGCGCCCCGAACCTGCCGCGCGACCGCCTGCTGCCGAGGCGATCCCGGTTGCCGTGGTCCAGACGCTCGACGCGCCGGTCGGGCGGCGATGGAAGGGTTACGGAACAGTGCGGGCTATCAACAGTGCAGACGTGCCCGCACGTGTTGGTGCGACCGTCGAATCGTTAGCTGACTCGTATCGCGAGGGCACGCGCGTCGACAAGGGCGAGCTGTTGCTGGTTCTTGATGACAGCGACTTTCGGCGGCAACTACAGATCACCGACGAGGTGCTCGCAGCGATCGATGCGCAACTCGCGCTTCTTGCGATCGACGAAACGACAGCGACGGACTCGGTGAAACTTGCTGAAGACGACGCGCGTTTCGCTCACGCCGACATCGAGCGCGCTGAGAGTGCGCGACGAGATTTGGCGCTCAATGACCGTGAAGTCGATCGCCTTCGGCAGATTGCAATTGCCGCAGATCGTTCCCTCATCATGGCCCGGGAGACGCGACAGAAGTTGCCAGCCCGCAAACTTCTTCTGAATGCAGAACGGGCTCGGCAAGTCTCGCTCAAAGAACTCGCGCAGCTCAACGTCGATCGCTGTCGTATTGAGAGTCCGCTCGTTGGTGTCGTACAGATTGCCGACCGCGAGATCGGCGAGATGGTCCAATCGGGCGCGCGGGTCGCCCGGGTCGTTGGACTGGACAAGCTTGAAGTCGAGATCTTGCTTCCGGCGAGTGCCCGGGAATCGCTGCGACTCGGAGACATCGCGTCGATCTTGCCCGATCGCGCCGAGGCCCGACCGTTCGAAGCGCGCATCTCACGGATCGCACCTGAAGACGATCCACTCACGCGGACGATGAGCGCGTACGCCGAGATCAGCCCGACACCGAACTCCGAGTCCAGACCGCGGGCAGGGCTCTCACCCGGACTTTTTGTTACCGCGGAAATCGCGTGCGCGGCAACCGGCGTGCGCACGCTAGTGCCGCGACGTTCGATCAACGAGGGCCACGTCTTACTCGTCGAAGGCGGACGCGTGCATCTCCATGAGATCGCGGTCGACTTCTATCTCACCGGCGCACCCGAAGGCGCTCCGATCGACGATCGCGAGTGGGCTGCGCTTCGCACCGCGCTCCCCGCGGGCACGATCGTTGTTCTCGACGGGTCGCGACGTTTGAGTGATGGAGCACGCGTCGTTGGCGAAACTGCGGCCGCGAGAACCGCGTCGCGCTCAGGTGCCCCTGAGTCGGCTCGGGAGGCGGCGCGATGAGAGGGCTGGTCGAGTTTGGCGTCAAGCGAACCGTTGTCATCAACCTGCTGACAATCGCGATCATTGCTGCTGGCATCTCATGCCTGTTCTCGCTGCGGCGCGAGTTTTTCCCCGAAGCGAACCCCGATCAGGCGCTGATCGCGATCGCATATCCGGGGGCGTCGCCGCAAGAAGTCGAAGAGGGGATGGCGCGGAAGATCGAAGACGCCGTCGCCGACCTCGATGGCATCAAGCGCATTCGTTCGAACTTGGCGGAAGGCGGCGGGACGGTTCTTGTCGAGTTGCGGCAGGGGACAAGCGCGCGGAAAGCGGTCGACGACATTCGCGTCGCCATTGACGGCCTGCAAGATCTGCCCGAAGACGCTGAGCGCATTCGCGTCACGGAGCTTGAGCCGAATCTGCCCGCGATTTTCGTTTCGGTCTTCACCGACGAGGGCGAGGGCCAGGCGAGCGAAGGCGCGCTCAAGCGCGCGATTCGTGACGTCGCCGACGATCTTCGCGCGCTGCCGGGCATGGGAAACATCGTGACGGTGGGCACGCGCAAGTATGAACTCGGCATAGAAGTCAATCCGTTCGAACTAAAGCGCGCTGGCATCAGCTTGGCGCAAGTCTCAGACATCGTGCGAGCGTGGATGGCTGAAGTGCCAGCGGGCACGCTGCGTACGCCTGAAGCGAGTCTTGGTGTGCGCACACTCGGAGTGTCGGAGACCGCCGAGGCAGTTCGTCGCATTCCGCTCAAGGCGACGACCGGCGGGCAGCTCCTAACAATTGACGAAATCGGAACTGTCCGCGAAGGATTCGCCGACGACCAACTTGTGCGCCGATTCAACGGCAAACCGTGCGCGAGCTTGATCGTCTTCAAGAAGGGCGAAGAAGACGCAGTCAAGATGGCCGAGCTGGTCCGCGGCTACGTCACGGCAAAGCGCGGCGAGCCGTTCGTGGATTCGTGGCAGAACCGCCTATTCGGCTCAGATCGCAAGACCGGCTACGAGGCAGGGCTCGCATCGACGGTCGTCATTCCGGGCGAGATCCGCTTTCACAACGACCTCGCCCGCATCATCGAGGGGCGACTCGATCTGCTTACGCGGAACGCAATTCAAGGGGCACTGCTTGTGCTCCTTGTGATGGTCCTCGTCATGAACGTGCGAGCTGCGGTGCGGGTCATGAGCGGCATCGTGGTCGCTGTCGCTGCCACGCTCGTCTTGATGAAGTTCACTGGCACCACGCTAAACCTCATCACGATGTTCGGACTGCTCATCGTGATCGGCATGCTCGCCGATGACGCGATCGTGGTGAGCGACAACATCTTGGCGCACTTCGGCCGGGGCAAATCGCCGGACCAGGCGGCAATCGATGGAACGACAGAGATCTTCTGGCCCGTCGTCGGTACGGTCTTGACGACGATCGTCGCGTTCGTGCCACTGGCGTATCTCGGCGGCCGGTTCGGCGAACTGCTTTCAGCGCTGCCGATCGTCGCCTCGGTAGCGTTAGGTTCAAGTCTTCTCGAAACGCTCGTAATTCTCCCCAATCACATGGCCGGGGTGCTGCGCAAGATGCAACGCCCGTCCCGTGGCAGATTCATCACGCAACGGTGGCGCCGCTTCGAGGAGTGGCGCGAACGGCGCGTCATGCCTTCGGTTGAAGCCCGCTACGCCGCGGTCGCGCACTGGTGCCTCGATCGGCGCTACCTCACCTCTGCTGTCACGCTCGCGGTGTTAGTCGTCAGTATCGGTATGGTCGCCGGTGGCCGTGTGCCATTCACGTTTCTGGCAGCCGATGACACTGAGACGCTGATCATCGACCTACGGCTGCCGATCGGTTCGCCGCTGGATTCAACGTCAGCAGTGGTGCGCCGTTTCGAAGAAGCCGCAAGAGCGCAGCCGGAAGTGAGCGCGGTCAATACAACGCTTGGGCAGAGCGCGAACTTTGAAACTGGTGTTCCTGACGCCAGCGCGACGCACGTCGCCCAGCTCTTTCTCGAACTCGTTCCGGTCGAAAACCGCGACCGTCGATCCGGTGAGGTCGTCACCGCAATTCGCGCGGCTGCCGGAAGTACGAATGACGTGGAAGAGATGCGAATATCGGAGATCACCGGCGGCCCCGCGGGCGCTGACCTGACCTTTGAGGTGCGCGGCGACGACCCGGAACTCATTCGCGCCGCAGCTGTTGAGCTCAAGTCGGCGATGTCCGAGTTCGAGGGCGTCTTCGATGTCACCGATGACGACTACTCATCGCAACGCGAGCTGCGGATCTCGCTGCGACCGGCTGCTGCCGCGCTTGGCTTCTCTGTTGCCGACGTAGCGCGCCAAGTGCGCGGCATGCTGTTTGGACTTGAAGCTCATGTCTACAGCGAAAATCGCGAGGACATCAAGGTGCGCGTTCGCCTCGACGAAGCGGCGCGCTCGCGCGTCGATTCGATTGAGGGTCTGTGGATCACGACCCAGCGCGGCCAACTCGTTCCGTTGAACGAAGTGGCGACGGTCAGCGAAGGCACGGCATACTCGGTGGTGCGGCGCATTGATCGGCAGCGCACGGTGACGGTCACCGGCGACTGCGGTCCCGGCACGAACCCGGAAGAAATCACGCGAGCCTTGCAGCCGACGATAGATCGGCTCTCGGCGCAGTTTCCGACGTTGTCGCTGCGTGAAGGCGGACGGCAGAAGGATCTCAATGAAGCGCTCGCGACGCTTCCACTCGCGTCGTCGGCGGCGCTGCTGCTTGTGTACGTGATTTTGGCATGGCTCTTCTCGAGTTACCTGCAGCCGTTAGCGGTGATGCTCGCCATACCGTTCAGCGTGATCGGCGTCATCTGGGGTCACTGGTTGCTCGGATACGACCTGACGTTTCTTTCGGTCATCGGATTTGTCGCGCTCGCAGGCGTCGTCGTGAACAACTCGCTGATCTTTGTTGAATTCTCGAACGCGGCGACGCGCCAAGGCATGCGCCTCGACGACTCACTGGTGGCGGCGGGACGACAGCGGCTCCGGCCGATCTTCTTGACTACTGTGACGACCGTCTTCGGACTGCTTCCGCTCTTGCTCGAGCAGTCGTTCCAGGCTCGATTCTTGATTCCCATGGCGATCGCGATCACTGCGGGTTTGGCGAGCGCCACGGTGCTCACGCTATTCTTACTTCCGGCGCTCATCGTCGTCATCGATGACTGCAAGGAAGTGCTGCATCGGTTGTGGTTCGGCACGTCGCGTGCCGCGCGAAGCAAAGTGCTCGAGGGCACCATCGCCGTCAAGTGACGCAGCTACACTCGTGCGATGGACGAGAAGAGCGCGAAGATGGACGCCGGTCCAGTTGTCGGCATCGACCTCGGCGGAACGAGTATGTCGATAGGTGTCGTCGATGCGCGCGGGCACGTTTTGGGTCGCGCGAAGCGCAAGACCAAGGCGTCGCTTGGACGCGATGCGGTGATCGCGAGAATTGTTGAAGGTGTGAGCCGAGCGTGCGATGACGCGAAGGTCGCGCTTGCGGACGTATACGCGGTCGGCATTGGCGCGCCGAGCGGCATCGACGTTCCAAACGGCGTCGTTATTCGCTCGGGGAATCTAGGCTGGGAGAACCTACCGCTCCGAGCGATCCTGCGCGACGCGCTCGGTAAGCCAGTTGTGCTCGACAACGACGTGAACGTTGCAGCGTGGGGCGAGTTTGCCGTCGGAGCCGCGAAGGGCCGCGAGCACGCGTTGGCGGTCTGGGTCGGAACCGGCGTTGGTGGCGCGCTCGTCCTCAATCGGCGCTTATTTCACGGCACGTTTTGGACGGCAGGCGAGATTGGACAAACGATCGTGACGCAGAATGGCGCGCCTGGCGCGACGACGCTGGAGCAGCAGTGCAGCAAAGTGGGGATCTCGATTTCGTTGCGGCGCCTGCTGCCGTTCCATCCAGACTCGGCGCTGCACATGATTCTGAAGGAGCGCGAAGAACTCGCCGCGAGCGAGCCCATGAGTAACTCATCGGTCGCGACGGCGTATCACGGGGGCGACGAGTTGACGACAATGGTGGTCGAGCACGCCGCAGACACGCTTGGACTGGCGATCGCGAACTGGATCACCATGCTCGCGATCGATATGGTCGTCTTGGGCGGCGGCGTCACGGAGGCACTGAACGCGCCATTCGTGAAACGTGTGCGGAAGAGCTTCCAGCACCATGTCTTTCCAGACGTTTGTCGAGGGTGCGACATTGTAACCAGTGTGTTAGTCGACGATGCTGGTGTGATCGGCGCGGCGATGCTTGCGCGGGCTCGGCTCGCGGAGGAGGTGCGTGGTGGTATTCATTCGTGATGTCGTTGGAGCTATCGATGCGATCGCTCCGTTCTCGTTGGCGGAACCGTGGGACAACGTCGGGCTACTCATCGGTCGACCAGATGCGCCCGCGACGAAGGCGCTGCTCACAATCGATCTGTCGCTGGACGTGGTCGACGAAGCCATCGCGCTCGGGTGCGATGTCGTCATCGCGTATCACCCGCCACTCTTCCGACCGATCAAGCGCATCGTCGCGTCGTCGCCGGGCGAGCGAGCGATCCTGACACTCATCGAGCGGGGAATCGCAGTCATCTCGCCGCACACGGCGCTCGACGCGGCACCGGGCGGATTGAACGACTGGATCGCTGCGGGAATCGGCGCGGGTGATGTCCGCGCGCTCCAGCCTCACGCCAGCGTGCCGGCGACTGAAGAAACGAAGATCGTCACCTACTGCCCAGCCGGGTCAGTCGAGCGACTTCGCGATGGTCTATCGACGATCGGTGCAGGACGAATCGGCGCTTCCGAACGCTGCTCATTCGAGATCGCAGCGACCGGCACAGCGGCACCAGCGGAGCGTCCGGGTCAACTCACGCGGACCGATCACGTGCGGCTCGAGATGGTGTGTCCACGGTCCGCGCTCGCGCTCGCGATCGAGACGATTCGCCAGTTTCATCCGCACAACGAGCCCGTGATTGAACTGCATGCACTTGAGAAGCGACCGGAGCGTGGCTGCGGCGCCGGACGTCGCTTGACGCTTGATGCACCACTCCCGATCGAGAGTATTGCCGCGCGGCTGCGCGAGCTGTTCGGCGTCACGGCGCTGCAGTTCGCGCGTGCCGACGGCGCGCCAGCGCTGCATACGACCGTTGGTATCGCTGCTGGCTCGGGCGCGTCACTCGGCGACGCAGCTGTCGCGCAGGGATGCTCGCTCTTTGTGACCGGGGAATTGAAGCACCACGAGGCGCTTTCGCTCGCCGGGCTCGGCTGCTCCGTGCTCCTGGCCGGACACACAAACACTGAGCGTGGCTATCTACAGACGCTCGCGACGGTGATAGAGTCGCGGCTAAAAGGCTTTTTGTGCGTCGTTTCATGCCGCGATCACGATCCCTTCACGAATCTTTGACGAAACTGCTCAACGAAATTCTTCGATAGAGAAGTCGGAATCTTCTGGTGTACACGTCACGCGGAATTATGATTCCGCAGATCACCAGTGACGGGTCACCGACGCTTCGCCCGCGCCAGCGGGGAGGCAACGGCAGGATTGACCCCGAATGGGCTCAGGAGGAGCTTCGTGCCGGCAAAGGCTAGACGCGAGACGGGCCGGATCGATTCGCAAGGAACATCTCGAGCTAACGAGCGCGTGACTGTTCCCGGCAACCGAGCCACCGGCGCTACCAAGTCGCCTCAGTTCGAAACGCACCGGAACGGCGCTGCCGAGCCTGTTGAAGTGCGCAAGCACTTCGTGCTCGACACGAACGTGCTGCTGCACGATTCGAACGCGATTTTCAAGTTCGAGGAACACGAGGTCGTCATTCCGCTGACGGTCATCGAAGAACTCGACAAGTTCAAAAAGAACAACGACGAGACGGGGCGCAACTCGCGTGCTGTCATTCGCGCGCTGGACAAACTGCGAGCGAAGGGGCCGCTGTTCGAAGGCGTGACTTGGAACGAACAGGGTGGATCAATTCGCATCGACCGCTGCGATGCGATCGCCGCCCGAGGGTTGCCCTCGGCGCTTGACCTTCAAGTTGCGGACAACCGGATCCTCGCCGTCGCGCATGCACTGCACGCGAACGGGCGACGCACGATCTTCATCTCGAAGGACATCAACGCTCGGGTGAAGGGCGACGCGCTCGGAATTCCCAGCGAAGACTTCGAGCACGATCACGTCAACACTGACTGGCTTTACACGGGCTACGTGTTGATGACCGTGCCCGGCGCGGTCATCGACGACCTTTACAACGAGCGCCAGCTCGATCTCTCGGCAATTGTGGGTCGTCCAGCTCGCGCGCCAAACGGTGCCGAGCTTCCGGCGCTTGATCCGATTCCGAATCAATTTGTAGTGCTGCAAAACGAGGACGACGACTCGCACACCGGGCTCGCTCGCATCCTTGCTGATACTGGCCACCTCATTCCGGTGACCGGCCCGCGCAAACCCGTCTATGGCGTGATGGCGCGCAATCTTCAACAGACGATGGCGCTCGATCTCTTGCTCGACGACGAAGTGAGACTCATTTCACTCATCGGACCGGCAGGCACCGGAAAGACCTTGCTCGCGCTCGCGGCCGGATTGCAGAAGACGCTGAAGGAAGAGCGCTACGACAAGCTGTTGACCGCGCGGCCGATCATGCCGCTTGGGCGCGACATCGGATATCTGCCGGGCGATAAGGACGAGAAGCTCTCGATGTGGATGCAGCCGGTGTTCGACAACTTGGCGTATCTGCTCTCGACCCGCGGAAGTCATTCATCGGGCGACGCTGATAGTCGCAGCGCCGAGCAGCGTATGGATCAACTCATGACGACCGGCAAGGTCGTGCTGGAGCCGCTCACCTACATTCGCGGTCGCAGCCTCCCGCATCAGTTCTTCGTCGTCGACGAAGCCCAGAACCTGTCCCCGCACGAAGTGAAAACGATCGTGAGTCGCGTCGGCGACGGCACGAAGATCATTCTCTGCGGCGACATCCTTCAGATCGACAATCCGTATCTCGATAGTGCATCGAACGGACTTTCGCACCTGATCGAGCGGATGAAGGGCCAGCGCATTGCTGGGCACGTGACGCTCACGAAGACAGAGCGAAGCGAGCTGGCGAGTTTGGCGGCGGAGATTCTGTGAGAGGGAGACAGAGGAGTTCACGCGGAGGCGCGGAGGACGCGGAGAAGATGACTTAGAGTCGGCTCCGAAAGTTCGCGTCTGGCGGGTGTCGCCGCTCCTCTCCATATCGTCAAATACTGATCGGCGCGTGGATCGCGCAATGCGTCGTGCTGACGGTCCGCGCGGGCGGGCGCTTGTGGCTCTCCGTCGGCGAATACAGCCTGTGGCGAGTCTCGTGGCGCGAATCGTGTTTCGCCGCGACGGGCGTTGGCTGGTCGCATGGAACGTGCGAGCTGCGCTCGCGCTGCTCAGCCTCGGCACGCTGCCGCACTTCGATGGCTTCATCGCCAGCTAGAACGTCGCGCATTGGCGTGAGGTACTTGTTCGGGCACTGGACCGCGACTGAGTTGGCGCCGATGCAGCCGCTCTCATTCCGCCACATTTCATCAGGCGCGCCGCACCTGGTTTTCGCGATCGTCGAGGGGCATCCGGGTCGTCTGGCGACTCGGCGATCGCCCCTCGATTTGAAGGGTCCTGAATTTCGGAACGAACCGCGATGCAACCAAAGGCTCACATTCACTGGCTTCTGATGGGAGCGCTCACCACTGCGATCGCTGCCGCTGCGTTCGCAGACACACTCACGCTCAACACGACGAACCCGACTGGCGGCGGAGAATACGGCGACAGTGTCGCCCTCATCGGCGACATCAATGGTGACGGGTATCCCGACGCTATGGTCGGCGCGCCGGACGAAGACATCGTCGGCACGACCGAAGCTGGCCGCGTCTACATCTACAGCGGCAAGACTGGCGCTCTGATCCGGACCCACACGTCACCCTCGCCCGAGGTGGTCGGCTGGTACGGCGAGGTGTGCCTTGGGCTCGGCGACATCAACGGCGATGGCCGCGCCGATTACGCCATCGCGGCTCCGAATCAAGGAGCGGGTGTTGAAGGCGATCTTTATGTTTACTCCGGTTTGAGTGGCGCGCAGATCTATCACTTGAACGGTTGGTACTACCGCACGTTCGGCGAACTCGCACTCGTGCCCGACTGCACGGGAGATGGTTTTCCAGAACTCGCGATCGGCTACTCAGGCTCGGGAAACTACGCCAATGTGCGCGTCTATCAAGCAAAGAATGGAGTGCTGTGGAAGACGCTTACGAGCCCAATTCCCATGGGCGATCCGAGCTCGTTCGGTGTAGCGGTCGCTGGCATCCCCGACGTCACTGGCGACGGCAAGGGCGATGTCGCAGTCGGCGCGCCTGGGGCAGAGCCGGGATCGGCGCCGAGCGGCGCTGGACGTGTGTACGTCTTCAATGGCGCGACCGGTGCGCTGTACGACACTATCATCTCGCACGACGAGCAGACGCTCGGCCGATTCGGTTCAGCGGTCGCGGGCATCATCGACGTCTCGGGCGATGGCAAGGGTGACATCGTCATCGGTGCCGACAATGAGAAGGCCGATGGAAGCGCCACGAACGCGGGGCAGGTGCACGTGCACTCCGGCGCGACTGGTAATTGGATTCGCACGCTGAACAGCACTGATCCAACGAGTAATGGCGACTTCGGCGCAGCGATTGCGATCTCGGGCGATCTGACCGAGGACGGCAAACAAGACATTCACGTCGGCGCGGCCTTCGAGACCGTCTCGGGAACCGAGTCGGGACGCGTCTACGCATTCTCTGGCGCGACCGGCACGCTCATCTGGACGCGCAACGCCCCAGGCTCGACTGCGGAACGATTCGGCGACTCACTCGATGCTAGTCAAGACATCAACCAGGATGGACTCCCGGACCTGATCGTCGGCGCTCCGAGCACCGATGTCGGGTCTGATGCTGCCGCTGGCCGCGCATTTATGTATCGCACGCTGAAGAACGATGGCTGCGAGAACATCTCGGCTCCGCCGATTCCGGTCACGAATGGCACCTGGGACTTCACGACGGTCGGTGCCGGAACGACTGGTCCCGCCGAACCTGAGTGCCTTTCATCGAATGACGACCAAGTGAATTCCGACGTCTTCTACTCGTACGTGGCGACGTGCAGTGGCACGCTCACAGTTTCGACCTGTGACGACGCAGATTTCGACACGCGCATCGCGATCTACCAAGGTTGCGGATACACGTTCAACGGATTCTTCTTCCCCTGCAACCTCAACACGATTCTCGCGTGCAACGACGACTACTCCGGCTGCGCCGGGTTCACATCGTTCGTGCAGGTTCCGGTGACGGAAGGCAACTGTTACCGGTTCCGCATTGGTGGTTTCGAAACCGCTCAGGGCTCGGGAGTTTTCCATGTGAGCTGCGCGCAGAGTTGCTTGGGTGATATCAACGGTGACGGCAAGGTCGACGCGGCCGATCTCGCGGTGCTGCTCGGCCAGTGGGGGCAGAACGGGTCGGCGGACTTGAACAACGACAACATCGTGAATGGCGCTGATCTCGCGAGTATGCTTGGCGCGTGGGGTAACTGCTAAGTCATCACACAGAAGCTGCGGATCGCCGCAGAACACGGTGTTCGCGCTTGCAATCGTTGGAAGTGAGTACACCGTGGGGGAGTCGGCCCGTTCTTCGCCATAGCGGTGGCAAGGACGGGCCGGCTTCTTTTTTTTGGGTTCTTCCGGCGCTTTGGCGGGGTTGACGGCGAGCGAGCGCTCCGGGTGCCTGTCGGGCAGCGCGAAGTCGCAGGTCGGTTCCACTACCGACCAACGTTGCGGCGCTCAATCTCGGCCCGGTTGCCCCGACCTGTATCCGTAGCGGATCGTCCGCTGCTGATGCGATCAGCGCTGTCGTACTAGTGACAGGAGTCAGGACACTAGCAGTCCGTGGCGAAAGTGCTTCGGTAGCGAGAACGAGGATGCTGGCTCAGATGCCCAACTGTAGAGTGGGAGCCGCGACGCAGCTTTATCCGCAAGATACGGCAAGTCGCGGCGACGCCGCAGCTACCCAATATTGGGCGCTAACAACCTCGTTCGTAGCCCGAATGACTTTCGCCACGGGCTGCTCGGTCCCATCCGTTCAACGACGGGAATAAGCGGACGGCGTTCTTGACGATGTCGGTCGTCGCGGAACACAACGGCTTCTCGATCGCCGCGACAGATGTGGAAGTCATGGACGCGATTCTGTCGCTCGCGTCCCGGGCAATGTCAGAGTCGTAACTCGTGAGCTGGGTTTCGGCGCGGCTGATGAAGCGCGGGCGGTCTGGTTCCGCCTAGCGATCTGCGAGCTGTGCTGCCCACGCGGCGTAGGTCGGCATGAGCAAGTCGTTAGGCCGACGGCTTTCGTGCCATGGCCAATCGGAGAATGTCGTTTGCGCGGCGGGCGAGCACGGCGATCGGGAGTCCAAGAACCGCGCATCCCGCGAACTGGACTGGCCCCGAAACGGTGGACACGAAGACACAACGGCCACACTCACTCGAATGCATCTCAGCGGTCAGCGCTTGCGCGCTGAATGCTCGACTAAAACGTCAGTCCGAGGAGCGTCGTGCGCCTTGTGGCCGCCTAAAACTGCCGGGTCGGCGCATGGTTGCTCTCCAGAATGCTCCCGCGAGGCGAGCGCGGCTCCTGTCCGCGAGCGCCGTGCATCTGCCCTCGCGGAAGCGCGACAGCCACTTGTATGCGCTCTTGCGCGAGACGCCGACGAGACGCGGGGCCTCGGCGGCAGACGCGGCATGATCGACCACTAGATCCACCAGACGATGACGTTCAGACACGGCACATGTTTCCTTCCGCGGCATGCCGAGAGGATCGGCTGCGGCCGTGCGCCTGTCAGCCATGTGACCGGAACGTACCGCTGACGTCCCCCCGCCCACCATCGCGAGGCGCGATGGTCCCCCTCCCCCAATGCAGAGCATTGGGGGAGGATGCAGGCGGACTAAC
>JAWXCC010000210.1:0-21001 GCA_034440475.1 Phycisphaerae bacterium
CACTGAGTCCGCTCGACGTACCCCACGACGAGCGATCCACCGACGTCGCCAAACTACCACGGAATTCGCTCCCCCCTCGAAAGTGCGGACTTATTTCTTACGGACCGGTCCTCGTGCGCGCGACCGTTGGAGGCCGTCGCTCGCCGCAGGCAGGCCATCGCGTCGGCGGGGAGCCAAAGGACGCCGCTTCGTGCCGGGGGTCGATCTCGTCAATCATCACGTCCTCGGCCTCGGCAAGCCGTGACGCCTCGGCGCGAAGCAAGTCCCTGCGGCGCTTGAGGCCCTCATCCGGCACTTCGTGCCACCTTCTCCCGCATGGGAGTAGGCGCGGCGACCAAGACTTGGCGCGGGAGAAGGACCCAACAACGACGCGCATTGCTCCTCTCCCACATCGTGGGAGAGGACAGCCGTCGCCGACTGAGGCGGCGGTAGGTGAGGGTGCGCGGGCAGCGGCAGCGCCACGGAACGCACTTCGCTCGGGTCGAGCCTCACGCCCGCGCCGCGAGCTCCTTCATCACATCGGCATCGATGCCGAGAAACTCGCGCATGTGCTGGTCGTAGATCTCTTGGTCGCGCTCACGCGAGAAGTCGAGCCGCAGCTCGTTGATCACTTTGGTTCCTTGGCCGATCCAGTCCTTCCATGTTTCACTTGCGATGTTCTCGAAGATCCACTGACCCACGGCGCCGCGGAACGGCGGCTTATCCAGTTTCGTGCCCGGTCGACCGCTTCGTCGACACATGAACGTGCCGCTGGCGAGCAGTCGCGCGGCAGCTTCGTCGACCTCTTTGGCGAGCTTGGGTGGCTCGCGTCCGATCGATCGGAGCAGCTCAGCCATTGCCGTTTGCGGCATGCGATCGCCCTTTGACGCTGCGACGGCGAAGCCCTTCTCGAGAAACGCCACGGCGCGATCGGCCCAACCAGCGTCGATCATTGCTTTCCCGCCCAGCTGGTACGCCTTACTCATATCGCCGTTCACCTCAACGCAGCGCTCGAAGCATTTCGCCGCTTCGGCAGCCCGCCCAGCCTGCAAGTAGGCGTTGCCAAGGCTGAAGTGCGCCATGTCGTTGTCGGGGTCGGCCGAAGCCATCTTCTCGAACTGAGCGATGCGATCGGCGAGGTCAGTGGCGTTCATGCTGGCGATCGTACTGGCGGACCGTGGAACCTCAAGAAGAGGCGGATTGCTGAGGGATGACAAGCGATGTGTGCGAGTCGCTCTCATCCCGTATTCTCCCACCCGATGACGCGCCTAGCGACGAGTCTCTCTGGAGTCCCGCTCACGAATCCGGTGATTGCGGCTGCAGGAACGTGCGGCTACGTCCGTGAGCTCGCCGACGCGATCGACCCCGCCAAGATCGGCGCGATCACGTCGAAGTCGATCACGCGCGAGGAACGGAGCGGCAACGCACCGTGGCGCATGGTCGATGTCCCGGGCGGAATGCTCAACGCCATCGGACTCGCGAACGTTGGGCTCGAACGGTTTCTAGTGGAGAAGCTCCCCTCGGCGCGCGGACTTGGGTGTCCACTGATCGGATCGATTGCGGGTCACTCCGTTGACGACTATCTCGCGGTCGCAAGTGCGTTTGATCGGGAAGAGACGCTTCCTCTGGTCGAGCTGAATGTTTCGTGTCCGAACACCTCGGACGGGCTTCAGTTTGGCGAGCATCCCGAAGCGCTGCGCTCGCTCTTACGCGTCATCCGTCCCGCGCTCGCGAAGACGAAGATGCTCGTCAAGCTCTCGCCGAATGTCGGCGACATCGTTGGCATGGCGAAGGCGGCAATCGACGGGGGAGCCGATGGCCTCACCATGATCAACACCGTGAGTGCGATGGCGATCGATGTCGAACGTCGCGAGCCGCGACTGTCGCGCGGCATGGGCGGACTAAGCGGCACCGCGATTCATCCGATTGCGGTGCGCATGGTGCATCAGGTGTATCGCGCGGTCGCTCGCGATGCCAACGTCCCGATCGTCGGGCTCGGCGGCGTGCTGGCGTGGGAAGATGCAGCAGAGTTCATCCTTGCTGGAGCGGCGTGCGTCGGCGTCGGAACCGGACTCTTCGTCGATCCGCGCACGCCAATCGCAGTTGTCCGCGGCCTTGACCGTTGGGTCGAGCGGCAGGGGTGTCGTTCGATTCAGGAACTTGTGGGAGCTGTTAGGACGTGAGGCATCTCCGGCGATGAAACGAAAGGAACGCGAACGCTTCGATGCGATCTTTGAAGAGGTGTTAGGGTCGCTGCCGCCAGCGATTCACCAGTTGCTCGACGAAGCGCCAGTCATTCTCGAGGACCGGCCGACAAGAGCGATGCTGAAGGAACTCGGTATCGACCCCGCAGAAGACGACCTCTGTGGATTGCACACCGGCGTGCCGCTGACGCATCGTTCCGTGAACGATCACGGCGTGCTGCCAGACGTCATTCATCTCTTCCGCGAAGGGATCATCGATCACGCTGGTGGCTGGGACGCGGATGAAGACGAGGACGGGCCGTTCGGCGGCGAGGCCCGCATTCGCGAAGAGGTGCGAATCACGCTGCTTCACGAGCTCGGACATCACTTCGGTCTCGACGAGGAAGATCTTGAGCGCCTCGGGTTCGGCTGAGTCTGGCACCGGAACCCGACTGGTCGCGACCACAATCGGTAGAGGTCCAAGAGTGCCTTGGACACAAGGATGAATCATCATCGCGCGATTTTCAACTTCCGCGCGCGCTCGTGCCGAAGGTCGTCTTTACGTGAACGCTGCGAGCGTTCAACGCGTCAGGCACACAGGAGATAGGGGCGCCCCATGCCGAACAAAAACGAGCTGATCGACCGCATTCGCCAGATCAACCTCAGTGCCGATGGGCGGTGGCTTGAGGCGTTCGATCAACGGGCGTTGATGGACTATCTCGAGCACCTTCAGGTCGTCATGGAGCCTCGCGGACGCAACAGCATCTGGCGTCGACGCGGCGATACCGCGGCCGTGGTCGGCCGGACTGAATGAAATTCTCCTGCTGCGGTCCTTGCGGACCGTTACAGATCGTTGAGCCTAGTCGTCGTCGCGCGTGATGCCCCTTCAGAGAGGTGGGCTTCCGCGCGGCGACAGCCTTTCAATGCACCGCTACTGCCGCGCTGTTAGGCTCGCGCTTCTATGGAACGCGACCGCTTTTCCGCTCTCGCCCACGCGGGGCTCGACTATGCAGGACCCTTCGGCGCATCTGTCTTCGAACGGTTCCTCGATCTGTTTGAGCCTATAGCCAGATGGACGAGCGCTCCACGTCGCTCGATGTCGGCTGTTAGTCCTGCACCACGCGCATCGCGATGAGGTCTTGCACGTCGATGAGGCCGACCGGCTTTCCCTCAAGATCCACGACGGGAATCTCATCGAGGCGACGTTCGCGCACGAGCTGCACTGCGTCGCGCACGAGGCTGTCGGTGGTGAGGCGCTGCGGCTGTTTCGTCATGCGTTCACTGATCGGTCGGTCAAGTGCGGAGAGATCACCTGCATTGACGAGCCGGCGCAGATCGCCGTCCGTGAAAATGCCGGACAAGTGACCATGGGCGTCGACTAACACGACCGCGCCGGCGCGCCGCGCGCCGCCTGCCGAACCGAGCGCGCTCCGCACCGTGACATCGTCGCGAACGACGGGAAGGTTGTCGCCAACCCGAAATCGGATCGCTTCTGTCACTGGACGGAGGCTCGCGCCCAGCATTCCGCCCGGATGATGCTTGTGGAAGTCATCAGCGGCGAAGTCGCGCCGACGGGCGAGCGCCAGCGCCAGCGCATCACCCGCCGCTAACATTGCGGTGGTCGATGCAGTTGGTGCGAGTCGGAGCGGGCACGCTTCAACGATGTCGCCGAGATTGAGGTGGACGTCGCATTGTCGCGCGAGGCTCGATGCGGGCTTGCTTGACATGCCGATTCGGATCACGCCATCAGCTTTGAGGATGGACGCGAGTGACACGACCTCGTCGGTCTCACCGCTGAAGCTCAAGAGTAAGACGATGTCGCCGGGCCGGATGCGACCAAGATCGCCGTGGACTGCCTCCGCCGGATGAACGACGTGCGACGGTTGTCCGAGACTCGACAGCGTCGCCGAGATCTTCGCGCCGATGAGGCCGGACTTCCCCATGCCGCAGACGACGACGTGGCCCCGGCATGCCTCGAGCAGGTCGAGGGCGCGGTGCCAGCCGTCAGCGTCTGCGGACTGAAGCCGTTCTGCGAGCCGGCGCACCGCGTCGGCTTCGGCAGCGAGGGCGTCGACGAGAAACGAGCGTTCAGCAGCCTTCGCCGCGTCCGCAGTCGCCGCTTCTGCAATCGATAGCGAGGCGACGGTGCTCAGTGCTGGTGTGCTGCTCAAGGGTTTGGCGCTCCCGGCCATCTCCCGATTCTACTGGACGACTCTGACGAAGCCTGCGGTACGCTCTTATGAATGTCGTCGGAAGAGATCGAACTGCCGCCCGCCCACCCAGCCGCCGAGCGCGCGGCCAGACCAGCACATGAGGGCGAATACCAAGTTCGGCTCTCGAGCTTTCAGGGGCCGCTCGACCTTCTGCTCTACCTCATTCGTCGTGCTGAGGTCGACATCGAGAACATTCCGATTCACGAAATCACCTCGCAGTATTTTCGATACCTCGAACAGATCCACCGAATTGACATTGACCTCGCGGGTGAGTTCTTGGTCATGGCGGCGACACTGATCGAGATCAAGTCGCGGACGTTGGCTCCGAAGCCGGAGGATCCAAACGCTGCGCCCGCCGACGTGAGCGGCGATTCCGGCGATCCACGTACCGAGCTCGTTGAACAGCTTCTTGCGTATCAACGCTTTCGAAATGCAGCCGAGCAGCTCGACCGATTGCGCGACGAATATGCGCGGCGCTGGGCTGCACGCGCTCGTCCAAGCGACGCCGAGCATCGCAGCACAGTCGACGACGATTCAGCGGGCGAGATCGATGTCGAAGACGCGCATCTCTTGGATCTCTTTGAAACCTACGAGCGCATCATCAGCGCGATCGATCTGACGCGACTGGGCGAGCACAAGGTTGCCTACGACGACACGCCGATCACGCTGCACCAGACCGATCTCCTCGATCGACTGGAACGGTCGCCCTCGCGATCGCTCACGCTGCGATCAGTGTTCGAGGGAC
Organism: Phycisphaerae bacterium; assembly: GCA_034440475.1. GTDB lineage: Bacteria > Planctomycetota > Phycisphaerae > Phycisphaerales > SM1A02 > JAEUIT01. The sequence continues at coordinate 5,121 of JAWXCC010000210.1, forward strand.
GGTCGCGCGGCGAGATGATTGGGCTCTTCCTCGCCACACTTGAACTCGCACGGCAGCGGAAAGTACTGATTCGCCAAGACGACGTCGCGGGAGAGATCGAACTCGAATTGAACGCTGAGGACGACGGCGTGATGAACTTTGAGTCTGCCGCTACCAGCGCCGCGAGCCCAGCGCCGCGAGTGCCGTGAAGCCAGCTAGCTAACGAATCGCGCCACGGCTGCGCAGCGCGGCGAGAACGCGTTGCGCGCACTCGTCCGGTCCCAAGGCATCACTTGCGAGCACGAGATCTGCATCTCGCGGCGTTTCGTACGGGACGTCGATCCCCATCACATCGCGCAACACGCCAGCTGCTGCGTCGCGGTACACCCCGCTCGGGTCGCGCTCGCGGCAACGCTCAAGCGGCGCGGCGAGATGAACGAGAAGAAATTGCTCGGCCCCGATCAGAGTACGACAGCGAGAGCGCATGTCCTCCTGTGGTGCGGCGAAGGCGGCGAGCACTATGAGGCCAGCTTGATTCAGTGTGCGAGCGAACTCCATTGAACGCCGCATGTTCTCCGAGCGATCGGCGGCGCTGAAGCCGAGGTCACGGCTGAGCCCTTGGCGCATTGCTGAACCATCGAGGACGACGCACGTCTTTCCAAGGTCGAAGAGCGCGCGTTCGAGTGCGCGAGCCGTTGCGGTCTTTCCCGAGCCGGAAAGCCCGGTGAAGAGCACGGTGACCGGGACTTGTCCGAGGCGCGCCGTGCGCTCGGCGGTGGTGACACCGCTCATTGACGCGCGGAGATGTGCATTGGTCGGATCGAGCCAATGTCCCATAGCGCTCGCATCAATCATGCCTGCGGCGACGGTCTCGGCGCTGAGGCGATCGATCATGATGAGCGCGCCGGTGGCTCGGTTACTGCCATAGGAGTCGAACACGAGCGGTCGCGCTGTCCTGAGTTCGACGACGCCGATCTCGTTCAGGCCAAGTTCGCTCGCTTCACGCGATTCCAGAGTCTCGACATCAAGTCGATGAACGACGCGACTCACGGTTGCCGGAGTTTCGTGCGTCGTGTGTTTCAAGAGGTACTCGCGTCCGACGGTCAGCGGTGCCTCGGCCATCCAGACCAGTTGGGCGGCAATTCGGTTCGAAAGAGTCGGACGGTTGTCAGGGTGCGCGATGACATCGCCGCGGGCGCAGTCGACTTGATCGGCGAGGACGAGCGTCACTGCATCCCCAGCACGAGCTTCCGCCACTTCACTCTGGCCTTCGGTGGGGAACGTCACAATCCGTGCCACCTGTGTGGCGCGGCCAGCGGGGAGGACAACGACAGCGTCGCCGGGGCGTACCGCGCCCGATGCGACGGTGCCAGCAAAGCCGCGGAAGTCACCCGAGGGGCGCAGGGCAAGTTGCACGGGGAAGCGGAAGTCGACGCGGTTGAGCGCGGCGTCGACGGGAAGTGTCTCGAGGAGCTCGAGCACGGTCGGGCCGCTGTACCACCCGAGGCGCTGGCTACGCATCGTCACGTTGTCGCCGTCGAGCGCAGCAATGGGAATAAACGAGGTTTCGCGTCGCGGTAGCTTGAGCGCGAACGCCTCGAACGCAATCCGCACCCGTTCAAACGCTTCACGGTCAAAGTCCACAAGATCCATCTTGTTCACCGCCACGATCACTTGACGGATGCCTAACAAGCTCGTGATCGTCGTATGTCGGCGCGTTTGCGTCGTCACACCGTTCCGGGCGTCGACGACGAGAATGGCCAAATCGGCGGTACTCGCGCCGGTGGCCATGTTGCGTGTGTATTGCTCGTGCCCTGGCGTGTCGGCAAGAATGAAACGCCGTTTTTCGGTCGTGAACGTGCGATATGCGACGTCGATCGTAATGCCCTGCTCACGTTCCGCCTTCAGGCCGTCCGTGAGGAACGCGAGGTCGGTCTTTTCACCTTGACTACCGCGGGCGCGGCTGTCCTTTTCGACAGCTGCGAGCACATCAAGCGGAACAGATTCCGTTTCGAGCAGCAGCCTTCCGATCAACGTGCTCTTGCCGTCGTCTACGTTTCCGCAGGTGAGGAAGCGCAGCAGCTCCTTTCGCTCGTGCGCAGCCAGCCACTCATCGAGCAATCGCGCGGCGTCGACCTTTGGGGTGACAGGCTCCATTAGAAGTACCCCTCGCGCTTCTTGTCTTCCATGCTGCCCGACGCATCGTGATCGATGACGCGCCCTTGCCGCTCCGAGTAACGGCTCGCGATCAGCTCAAGAATAATCTCGTCGAGCGTCGATGCGACGCTCTCGACTGCGCCGGTCAACGGCCAGCAACCGAGAGTTCGAAAACGCACGGACTTCTGGGTGGGCTGCTCATCCGGTTTGAGTTTCATCCGATCGTCGTCGAGCATGAGCAGCGTTCCGTCACGCTCGATCACTCGGCGCTTCGCCGCGAAGTACAGTGGGACGACCGGCAGCTTTTCGCGCTTGACATAGAGCCAGACGTCAAGCTCAGTCCAGTTTGAAAGCGGGAAGACGCGCACGCTCTCGCCGGGACGCAGTCGTGTGTTGTAGATGTTCCAGAGTTCGGGGCGCTGGGCTCGAGGATCCCAGCGGTGGTGCTCGTCACGGAGCGAAAAGACGCGCTCTTTCGCGCGCGACTTCTCTTCGTCGCGACGCGCGCCCCCGAACGCAGCATCGAAGCGGTGAAGGATCAGCGCTTGACGCAGAGCCTGCGTCTTCATCACGTCGGTGTGCACGCGGCTGCCGTGCGTGATCGGTCCGACGCCTGCGGCCACGCCCTCCGCGTTGCGATGCACCAGAAGTTCGAGTCCGAGTTCGCCCTTGACGTAACGATCGCGGTACTCGTACATCTCCTTGAACTTCCAACCGGTGTCGATGTGGAGCACAGGGAACGGCAGCGTCCCGGGCCAGAACGCCTTCCGCGCGAGATGCAGCATCGCGGTCGAATCCTTGCCGACCGAATAGAGCATCACGGGACGCTCGAACGACGCGACGGTTTCTCTGATGATGTAGATTGCCTCCGCCTCGAGTTGGTCGAGATGGCGGATGCCGATTTGTTCTGTTCCAAGGGCAGGCGGCATGAGTTCGGAACAAATAGCATGGATCGTGATGGAACGCAGCGACCTATCTCAACCTGTGGTCTGGAGCGACGGACTTGTTCAACGTGCGGACCGTTCGCGACGGCTTGGCCACGGCTCGGCGACGGTCTGGTTGACGGGGCGTCCGTCATCAGGGAAGAGCACGATCGGGGCGGCACTCGAGCAGGTGCTGTTGCACCGTGGTGTCCTCGCGTACCGCGTCGACGGCGACAATCTTCGCCACGGACTCAATGCCGACCTTGGCTTCACGGCCGCCGACCGCGCCGAGAACGTGCGCCGGGCGGGAGAAGCGTGCGTGCTGCTTGCTGATGCCGGGCTTGTTGTGATCGCCTGCTTCGTCAGCCCCTACCTGAGCGACCGGGCGCTCGTGCGCGAACGCCACGCGCGGGCCGGGATCCCGTTCCTCGAGGTGTTCGTAGATGCTCCGCTGGAAGTGGCAGAGGCACGAGACCCGAAAGGTCAGTATCGGAAAGCACGGGAGGGAAAAATCCCGAGCTTCACCGGCATCGACTCGCCGTACGAACCTCCTGAGCGCCCCGAGCTCTGGCTCCCCACAACCGAAGTCTCGGTGGCAGAATGTGTTACGGCGATCGTCGCGCGGCTCTTCGAAACGATTCAGCCGAGTCCGAACGCGACGTGACGGTCATCGTGCTGCGCAAACGTCGGCGCATCGCACGTTTGAATAGCGCGAGCATGGAAAAATTCTCGGCACGCCCTTGCTGCTGGGTTAGATTCGTCATGCCCACGGCTTCGTAGCCTTGGGGTCTCGCGTCGGCTTAGTTCCCTTCAGAGCCCGCGGGGCACCTTGATTCGTGGTGAAGAGAGCTAAGGAGAAAGTGCATGAAGCGCATAAGCGTTCTTTTGAACGTCGTCGCGGCTGGTGTCGGTGCAACAGCGCTGAGCGGCGCGGCGGCAGCGAACGGTCTTACCTTGACCTTCCAGGGGTTCGGACCGAGTCTGTCGACGGCGATCCATTACGACGCGTCGGCAAGCTACGGCGATCCGACGGCAAATTCGTTCGACAACATTCCGGCTGGCCAGATCAAATTTAGCGGCGGTCTTGTGACGTACTGCCTGCAAGTTTTTGAAGGCTTGCCACCCGTTGGCGGAACCGCGCGCTGGGACCTCGCCCCGCTTGCGAGCCTTCCCGAGGCGCCACCAGCGCCGGGTCCGATGGGCGGGCTGCTTGCTGAGTTGGTGACTGATCTCTACGCTCGGCACTACTACGGTTCACTCGCGACTGCGGCCGATTCGGCGGCTTTCCAAGTGGTTCTGTGGGAACTGACGCACGAGAACTTTGACGAGTCGGGGGGAAGCGCCATTGCCCTCCTGAGCCAAGCCGACCTTTCGCTCGGCGCATTCCAGCTCGACACGTCCTCGTCGATCTTTGCCCTCGCTGCGGCGTATCTCGCCGACCTCGGCGCTGGCGGAACGTTGCTCGGTTTCGGCGGGATTCATGGTCTCACCAACCCGCAGTTCCAAGATCTCCTCACGGTTGTCCCAATTCCGGCGCCGGTCCTTCTCGGTGGCCTCGGACTTCTCGGCGTTGCCGTACTTCGTCGTCGCGTGAAGTAACGCCTCCCCAAGCGACGATCTTGGCGGACGATCTCTTTCAGAGACCGGTCGGCTGTTGCACTCAAGGCCCGTCGCGCTCGCGGCGGGCCTTCTCCACGCGCGATGTCATCACACGCCCGGGCCCGCTGCTACCAGCAGTTCGGCGAGGCGGGGCGGCGCCACGATGATGCCGCGGTTGGCATCGAGCGTCGCTCCGCGCGCGAAGTCGAGCTCCTTGCCGTCGAGATCGCAAGCGACGCAGCCTGCTTGGCGCGCGATGCACACTCCAGCAGCGTGATCCCAAACACACTCGGCGCGATGCACATCGCGCGGGATGCGGAGATACGCGTCGGCGCGGCCAGCGGCGACGAGCACGTACTTGGCGCTCGAGTCGATATGCACACACCCGGCGATCCGACCGACGCGCTCGGCGAGCGCGGCAGCGGCGTCAGCATTTCCGTGCGCCGCTTCGAACGAGAGAGCGAGACGAATTGGATCGCCGCGTTGCCAGTTGCCGGTCGCGAGCGGACGAATGTCGCCACCAACGAGCGAGTCAACGCGGGCGATGTCACCGCTGGCCGCCGTCGCGATCACGCCGGGCGTCGCGACAACCGATGGATCGGGCTGCGTGATGTCGAGACTGGGGCACCCCATGGTTCCCTCGATGGCGGTTCCACCCTCGAGCCAAGCGAGCGCGATGGCGTAATGTCCGCCGCGAAGATAGCCCTTGGTGCCGTCGACCGGATCAAGCGTCCAGCAGGGGCCGTCGCGTGGGTCGGCTCGCGGCAGCGCCAGTGCTGCGAGAACGTCGGTTGCTTCCATCGAAGGGACCGCCGCCCGAGCCGCAGTGACGACTGCCTCTAGGAGTGACTCGTATTGAGGCGAGCGCAGCAGCGTGTCCGTCTCTTCCCCCAGCATTCGGGCTTCACCGAGCCGCCTCAGCAAGAGGTGCGCGACGACAGCCTGACTCGCGAAATCGGCGACCGTGACGGGGCTGGCGTCAGTCTTCGTCACGGCATTGAACTGGCGCGCCCGAGCGAACTCCGTCGCGATTGCTGCGGCGCGGACTGCGTCGAGCGCCGCGCTGCGGCGGGCGTTCGTCGTAGCGGCGCCGCTCACGGTCTCACCGGTTCCATGTCGCGGCCCAGGCCACGATCGCGACACGCGCTATTGAGGAGCGCGAGAAAGTCGTCTGCGTAGTCGCGGAGCTTTCGCTGTCCGACGCCGCGGATTCGGGCGAATGACTCGTGGGTCGACGGGCGCACGCGGGCCATTTCGCGCAACGACTCGTCGTTGAAGACAACATACGGTGGCTTGCCGATGCGTTCGGCGATGCGGCGCCGAAGTCCGCGCAACTCGTCGAAAAGCGCGCGGTCCACGCCGCGCCATCCCGCTTCAGCGACGACAGAACGTGTCGCCTTCGTCTTGATCCTCGGACGTAAGAGCGTGACCTCGACTTCGCCGCGCAGCACGGGCAACGATGCTTCCGACAACGTCACGACGGGGCGATCGCCGCGGGTGGAGGTCAACAGGCCCTGATCGACGAGCTGGTGGACAAGATTCTTGATGATCGCTGGTGCGCGATCGCGCATGAGTCCGTACACGGACAATGCGTCGTGCCCGCAATCACGAACGAGCGCGTTGACTGCACCGTGGAGCACATCGGCAACGTGATTGACACCGAAGCGCTGACCGGTGCGAGCGACCGTCGAGAGTATCTGACGCGCCGCAAGCGTGGCGTCGCGGAGTAACTCCACTTCACCAAGGCAGCAATCGCAGGCACCGCAGGAATCGGGCGGACTCGCTTGTCCGAAGTACGTCGTCAGCGCGCGGTGCCGACACTCCACAGACGCGCAGAGTCGCTGCATCTCGCGCAAGAGATCGCATTGCGCCCGAAACGCCGCTTCGATCGCCGCGCGATCGAAGCCGTTCCCGTCGGCTTCGTCGGCGGAGCGCCGCATTAACCGTTCCCACCGCATCGCATCGGCAGGGGAGTGGAGAAGGACGCACTCAGCTTCGAGTCCGTCTCGTCCTGCCCGACCAGTCTCTTGCTGATAGTGCTCGACCGACTTGGGCATCGTTGCGTGAACAACGCAGCGCACGTCGCCGCGGTCGATGCCCATGCCGAACGCGACGGTCGCGACAACGACATCGAGCTTCTCGTCGGCGAACTCTTCCTGCGTTCGATGACGAATCTCAGCGCCGAGACCGGCGTGATAGCACGCCGCGCTCATACCCGCCTCTTTCAGGTGATCGGCCATCGACTCGGTCTCGCGGCGCGAGAGGCAGTAAACGATCGCGGCCTCGCCAGAGTGGCGGCGAAGAATCTCGATCGTCTGCGCGACGGGTTCGACGCGCGGGACGATGCGGTAAATCAGATTCGCGCGGTCGAAGTTCCCGACGAGTTCAACCGGGTCGCGCAGCCGGAGCTGAATCTTGATGTCTTCGCGAACGCGCGGCGTCGCCGTCGCCGTGAACGCTTGGATCGATGCGCTGGGAAAGATGTCGCGAAGACGCGCGAGTTGGCGGTACTCCGGACGAAAGTCGTGTCCCCATTGGCTGATGCAGTGCGCTTCATCGACTGCAAAGTTGGCAATGCCATAACGGCGAAGTGCAGTGACGAACGCATCGTTCGCGAGTCGTTCTGGTGAGACGAAGAGCAAGCGGTACTGTCCCGCTTCGAGCCCACGCCGAACCGTAGCCCGCTCGTCGTCGGACATGCCGCTATGCAGAGCTGCTGCCGGGTATCCACAAGCGATCAGCCCATCGACTTGGTCCTTCATGAGCGCGATGAGTGGACTGACGACGACATCGAGACGCTCGGCGACGAGCGGGGGGATCTGATAGCACAGGCTCTTGCCGCCTCCGGTGGGGAGTACGACTAGCGCGTCACGGGCGTCAAGTCCGGCATCAATCGCTTCGGCCTGAAGCGGCCGAAGTTGGTCGTATCCAAAGTGCCGCTTGAGCAGAGCGAGCACCGCGCGATCGCGAACCGAGCGCGTCTGCAACGACCTTGCGTGCGACGACTCTTTCTCTTCGTGAAGCGATTCCGTTCGCGACGACTCCAGCACGCGGGGCAGGATACTGCCAGTCTGCGCTCACACTCGAAGATCAGGACTTTTTTCTAGCCGCCGCCCAAAGCTTCGCGCCGTCCAGCGGCGTTTCCAGCCGCGTTCAGAGCGTCGGCGACTGCGGTCACGATCTTCTCTTGCATCAACTTGGCCTTCCCAACCGCGTCGGCCTCAACGAGATCGTTGCAGAGAATCGAGAAAGACATCCGGCGACCATCGGAAGCGGTGACGAGCCCGGAAAGGCACGACACGCCGCGAATGAAGCCAGTCTTGCATTGCACCGTGCACCCAGTCTTCTCGACATCTTTGAATCGCTTCTTCACCGTGCCGGTTCGTCCGCCGATCGCGAACGAGTGAATGAAGGTGGGGCCGAGCGTCGCGTCGCGGTGAAAGGTATTGATCCACGCGGTCATTGCGGCGGCGGTGATTTTGTTCTCGCGTGAGAGTCCCGAACCGTCGTCGGGGTTGATCGTGGCCGCGAGCGCGGCACTCGATAGTCTCGACGCGATCGCGTGCCGCATCGCCGCCGCGCCGTTCGACCACGATCCCGGCGCCTTCGTGGCACCGTATCCCAATCGCTTGAGCAGGCTCTCCGCGTACAGGTTGTCGCTATCGGTGTTACAGCGAAAGAGAACGGTTGCGATTGGGGTACGGATCTCAGGTCCGACGGTGTCGCCGGAATACTCGGGGTCTTGAGTCTTTGCTTCGCGCTGACTTCGCACCGTGACGCCCGCTGCCCGCAGCCGGTCGGCGAACACGCGTGCAAAGAGCGCGGGAACGTCGTGGAGCGTGACCGACGCCGGATCAGTCGCAGCGGTCTTCACGTTGCCGTTGAACGTGAATGCATTCTGATCGGGCGGGCGGTTGATCCAAAAGGTGTGCCGGTCTTGCGGGCCAGTGCGACTCGTCGTCGAGTTCGACCGAACGAGCGACGGCAGGTCAGGGTCCAGCCGTGACACGTCGGCGGCGCTTCCGCTGCGCGGGCGCGGCCACACGTGCAGCAGATTGTGGTGGAAGTTGAAGCCCCACACTTCGGCGCAATAGTCTTCCTTGTACTGATCCTTCGGCCAGTTCGGGTGATAGGCCACCGAATCGAACACCCGCGCGTCGACGATGACCTCATCAATGGCGGTGAAACCGCTGGCTTTCACGGCGTCGACCCAGATGCGGAGCAACTCATCGATGTCGAGGCCCTTGTGCTCTTTGCCGTCGGGACTCGTCCACGTCATGTCCGCCAAAAGGTCAGGATCGCCGAACGCTGGATCGCCGTCGCCGCGGATGACGAGGTTCTCACCCACCTTCATCATGCGGGTGCGAAAACTGAAGTCGGCACCAAACGTGGCGAGGAACGCGCCGGTCGTCAGCAACTTCATGTTGCTCGCAGGCATCATCGGACGCTCGGCGTCGATCGCCACGATGGCCGCATCGGAATCGGCATCGCGCACGCTGACTGAAACGCGTGCCTTCTTCAGATCGAGCGATCGGACGATTCGCTGCACATCGCTATTGAGGTCGCGAGCGGTTGGTGACGCCGCAGCGTTCGGAGTAGCGCCAGCGAGGCTAGCTGAGGCGACGAGCGTGAGTGAACGCAAGAGTGTGCGCATTGCGAGTCCTTATCGGTCGGCCCAACGCGACTGCTCCATCGAAGTTCGTGTTGGCCCGATGTCATCTGCGCGGCGAAGAACGAGCAACGTACCGGACTTGTTCCTACAAGCGTGCGCGGAGAGCGTTCCCGCGGCATCGATTGGTTGGCGCGGCCTCTTCCGGAGGTAGGTTCCGTGAATCAATTCTCGCACGATGCGAGAGATCCCACCAAGCCACGGAAGGTGCCATATGCGAATCAAGATGAAGACCATGCTCTCACTCGCCACGATCTCGGCGGGACTCTTTACGGGAATCGCTGGTGCTGACCAGTGGTGCCTGACCTACGACGGATACGGCTCGAACGTCAAGGTCGGACTGTCCTTCGACGCTTCCAAGCTGTGGAACTCGGCGACCCGTACTTCGTTCAGCGGCGTGAACGTCGGCGAGCACAAGTTCCACGATGGCAGCCTCAACTACAGCACGTTCTGCGTGCAGCTCTTCGAGGGTGTCACCCCCGGTGAGACCGTCTGCTTCGATGTCGTTGGCGTTGCCAACGTTCCAGACGCCCCGCCTGCCCCAGGCCCTATGGGCGCGATCGCCGCGACGCTGGTCCATGACCTTTACTGGCGTTTCTACAACACCGTGATCGACACGGCGCAGGCAGCCGCCGACCGCGATCGCAACTGTTCGGCGTTCGGTATTGCCCTCTATGAAATCACCCACGAGAACTTCGTGGCTGGTGACGCCGCCACCGCGGCGAGCCAAGCGAACCTCTTTGCCGGTGCATTCCAGGCGAATGCCAACAACAGCAAGACTGCTGCGAATGACGCGGTTTCTCTTGCCGACCAGATGTTGGCGGCTCTCGGATTGGGTGGATTCCACTACTTCGGAGCTGGCTTGCAAGGCCTCACCAACCCGACCCGCCAAGACCAATTGATCGTCGTCCCGGTCCCCGCCGTCGCCGGACTCGGGCTTGCGGGCCTAGCGATCGGCGGCGTGCTTCGCCGTCGGTTCAGCAAGAAGGCGTGATCGCAGTCTCAGGCTGATAACTCGCCGGACGGGCCGCAAGGCCCGTCCGTTTTCGTTGTTGCTACCCGTTCTTTTGGCTCAAGTCGCGCAAATTCTCTTTCGCGTGATGGAATCGCCCTAGGAGTCACGGTACATTCCTGCCACGAGTGACCGGTGGGCGGTCACCCACTTCTTTTTTTTGCGTTCGATATCGAGAGGAACAAAGATGAGAGCTATCAGTATCGCTTGCGTCGCCGCGTTGACCGCGGTCGTCGCCCAGTCCGCTTCGGCAAACAACTGGAATATGACGTTCGAAGGTTTTGGACTCAGCAAGAACGTCGGCGTCAAGTACGACGCGTCGAAGAACTGGGATTCCGCAACCGCGACGTCCTTCGGCAACATCACGGCTGGCCAGCTTGAGTTCACCGTGTTTGGAAAGACCTACCTGAACTACTGCGTGCAGTTGTTCGAAGGTCTCCCGCAAGGCGTGAACGCGGATTGGTGCGTCACTGACGTCGCTTCCGTGCCCGACGCGCCGCCAGCTCCGGGTCCGATGGGCGCGCTGATCGCGTCGCTCGTGCAGGACCTCTACGCTCGCTTCCACCAGAGCGTGCAGGACTCCATCGACTCGGTGCAGACCGCCGCGTTCCAGGTTGCTATCTGGGAGCTCACGCACGAGAACTTCACGGCTAACGCGACCGTGGCCGACGTGCTCGACGAAATCAGCCTCGAGAACGGTGCGTTCCAGCAGCACAAGAACGCAGCCAATCAATTGGTCTTTGACGCCGCCAACGCCATGCTTGCTCAGCTCGCTGACGGCGGTCTGAAGTCACTCGGCGTCAACCTGTTTGGCCTCACGCACGAGACCTACCAAGATCAGCTCGTCGTGGTGCCGATTCCGGCCCCCGTGCTCATGGCGGGCCTCGGCCTGCTCGGCGCGGTGGCTCTTCGCCGCCGCATGAAGTGATGTCAGTTGCGGCCTTGGCCGCAGGGGCAGTCACGAAGGCGAGTTGAACAGATTCGCCTCGCCTTGCTTCTAGAGACCGCTCACTATCCGGGGCGGGGCACATCGCCCCGCCCCGGCTTTGTTTTTGAGATCGCATTCTTTCGTGCGTCCCAAAAAGTGCGGCGTGCGCGAGCGCCGGAGGCGGGAGGTTCATCTGTGCGGGTGGACTCATGCTGCTTTCGAGAGCGATCGTGTGGACACGAGCGAGCCACGTTCTAGGTTAGGAGTTCAGCTCGATGACTCGCATTGGAGACGGAGAAGGGGCCTCGGGCCCGCTCCCCTCGACACAGCGTCAGGGAGGACGCGCAAGATGACCATCCATATCAAGATCGTGACCGTCGCCGCCGCACTCGTCTGCGGTAGCTCGACCTTTGCAGCCGACTGGAACTTGACCTTCACTGGTCTCGGACCGGCAAAGGTGATTGGGGTGAACTACAACAACAATCGCTCGTGGTCCGCGGGAGCTGTCAACAACTTCTCGAACTACTGGGCGGGGCAGATGAAGTGGCACAACAACGACGACGGTCGTTCGATGGACACTTTCTGCACGCAGATCAAGGAGCACATTAGCTGGAACCAGACAGTGGCCTACCAGCAGGTCGCGCTGGAAATGGTCCCCGACTCGCCGCCTGCCCCGGGTCCAATGGGTCTCGCCAAAGCCACCGTGCTTCGCGACCTGTACGCGCGGTTCTTCCATCAGGTACACGGCTCGGGCGACAACGTGATGAATGCTGCGTTCCAGCTCGTTGTCTGGGAGATCACGCATGAAAACGTGACGGCGTCAACCGCAACCGGCGCGCTCGGTCAGCTCAATCTCGGCCTTGGTGCACTCCAGGCCAACTCGGGCAATTCTGCGTCGGTCGTCAACTGTGCGAACAACATGCTCGCTCAACTCGGTGGCGACAGCGACAACGACTTCCGCAGCTTCGTGCGTGGCGACTCAATGTTCGGCCTGCGTCACGATACGGCGCAGGATCAGATCATGATCGTGCCGATTCCGTTGCCGATCGGGCTGGCAATGGTCGGTCTCGCTGGTGTCGTAGCGCTGCGACGACGTCTTCGCTAACAGCTCACGGTTCCTTCCGACGAATGGCAAACGGGCGACCTGCAAGGGTCGCCCGTTCTTTTTGCTCATTGATTCGTGTCGAGTTCAGAGTTGGACGTTGCGCGCAAGCCCTGGAAATCCGCGAGCTACAACGAATGACTTGGTGAGCCCCGCAAGTCTCTCGCGCAGCACTGTGCCTTCAGGAAACGCGCGGCGCAGCTCACCGGCTGTCATCAATCGCACTTCGCGAACCAAGTCGCGCGCCTTCTCGCGGTCAGGGCACGGGCCGCGCCAGCCACAGCGACGGCGCCGCAGTAGTCCGACGCGCGCCGACTCGGGCAACCACTGCCAGCCGAGCACATGGAAGTGGGGTTCCATCGGAAACCAATAGTTCGGCGTCTGCACCCAGTAGCACCTGCCGACCCGTCCGACCTCGCGCGCCATCGCCACTTGGCGATCGTGTGTGAAGAGGTGTTCGATGACTGAGTTCGAGAAGACAACGTCGAACGTGCCGTCGGGATAGCGAGAGAGATCCGTCGCATCTCCCGCGATCCCGTCGATGTTCTGCCACTTCTTCGGCGGGGCACTGAGATTGAGGAGCGTGATGTTGACGTCGTCGCGTCCAGCCCAGCCGCGCTGCTCCCAGAACTCGTTGGTGCCGCCGACGTCGAGCATGCGGAGTGGTCGTTTGAGTTCGCCCACGAGATCTTCGAAGACGCGAAATCGCCGTGTCCTCATTCGGTTCGAAAACGAACCGGGGTCCTTACCATCGGCGAGTGTGCGAATATCCATCGCCACAGGGAAACTCCTTCTCCGGCGCTTGGCAACGATGGCCAGCGCGGACTGCTTGCTATCGGTCGATCGACCGCGTCCGCTCAAGCGGCAGATGCTGGAACTAGGCCGTGCAGAAATTCAACGAGCCGCTCTGCGAGCGAGCGCCGTTCGTACATCGCGATCTCGGCTCCAGCGCTTGATTCAATGAAGGCACCCTTTCGCCAGGCGGCATGAAGTCGATCGAGCGCCGTCGCGAGTTGCACTCGATCGCATGGGTCAGCGATAAATGCGCGGCCCGAACCCTCAAGGATCTCGCGCGCGTCGCCCTCGGGCAACGCCCCGAGAATCGGTCGGCCGGTTGCGAGGTACTCGTACGCTTTGCCGGGCACGATGCGAGAGCGCACGCCGGATGGAAGTCCGTGAAGCGGGAGGAAGAGCGCGTCGGCCTCGCGAATCGCTCGCACACTCTCGGCGTGCGACAAATAGCCCGCAAACTCGACCGCATCGGCTACTCCCGATTCGTTCACGCATCGGGTCGTCCACTCGTCCTTCTGTCCGACCACGATGAGGCGAGTTTCGCGACCAGATGCAAGCCCGCGGTCGCGCAGATCCTTCAAGGCCTGCAACAGATGCAGCGGCGTGCGACCGCTTGCCTCGATGGGTTCGGGCACGTAGCGGAGCCAGGCACCCACGCGCTCGCGTAGTGAACTGCCGGGATAAAGCGGGCGTGACAAGAAGCTGCCCGTGAAGACGATCCGCATGGTGTCGCCCGGTACGACGCGCGGCGTGGGCAGAGGAAAGGCATCGCGCTCCCAGCCGTTCGTCACCACGGTGACGCGCTCTGGTCGCAACGAAGGTTCGAGTGCGAGGAAGAGCTTTCGACTTTCTGGGGTATTTGCGACGACGCCATCCGCGCGGCGCAGCATGCGTCGCATTTCGCTCCGCTCGCGCCGCCAGTGAAACCATGTGCGATAGCTCTGCCAACCGTCGAGCGCCCAGGGATCGCGCAGATCAAAAACAACCGGAATTCCATGGCGATCCGCGAGCGACGCGCCAACGCGCCACAGCGCGAACGGCGACATCGTGAGGAGGAGGACGTCAGGTCTCTGCCTGCGGATCTCTTCCTCCCCAACGCACTCAGCGGCTGTTAGCCATGCATCGAGGCCGCCAGTTGTGGGAGGCGTCCGAACGACGCGCGACGCGCGCTCGACTGCTTCGACGAGCGTTGCATCGAGCGGTTCCCAGTAGTTCCGTTTCGCGGGGGGTGTCCGCGTAATCACGGTGCAACTCGCGCCTAGCGATGGCCCTAGTGATGGGAAGTGTCGCGCGAACGAAGCCGGTCGCTGTGTTCCCGCGCCACCGTCGGGCGGAAAGTAGTAGGCGAATAGCTGAACGTGCATCCGTGCCGAGCGTATCGGCTGGCGCGAAAGGGGGGATTCGCGAATCATCATCGCGCACGCGGGATGCGCCAGCGAGCGCGGTAAGCTAGACCTCCGCGCATGCGTCCCGCAAGCAAGCGCTCACCTGTACTAGGTGTGCGGACTGGGTAGCGGGGCGAGCCCCGAGAGTTCTGGCGGAGAAGCCGGCAGATCCGAGAGTAGAAGAGGATGCGGACCGCGCAGGTTCCGCGCCACTGACCGAGGAGACCTTTTCTATGCGCCTCTCCAATCACTTCGTTCCGCACTGCTCGATGGGCACTGCCGCAATGTCGGCGTTCGCTCTTGCCACCGCCGTGGCGCTCTGCGCCGCGCCGACGATGGCAGGTACCCCGGGCACGACTTCGCAACGGAATGCCTCTGTTCGCCCAGCGACGGAACCGGTAATGGTGAAGCTCGACGAAAACGGGGTGATCGCAGACGACGCCGCGGATCGACTGATTCGCGCGCTTGATGCGAACCCCGGAAAGTTAGTCGCCATCGATCTAAGCGGTGTCCCCCTCGACGTCGGGATCGACGTCCAACGCGTCGTCAAGGCGCAGAAAGCCATGGCGAACGCTGCTCAGAAGGCGATGCAGGCCGCAAAGAAGGCAAGACCCTCGGCCGCGATTGCGGTAAGCGGCATGCCGGTCGAACGCGTCGGAGGCGATGTCGCGAAGGCGAAGGCTGTGAACGATCGATTTGCGAAGGTCATCAAAGATGCCGACGCGATCGTCGTACGCAGCGGTTTCATCGGAAACTCGAACGCCGCAGCTGGCGCTCTGGCCTCGTCGAATCGTGAAGCGCTTCGCCTCGCCGGGAACAAAGCTGTGTTGTTCAAGTCGGGTGATGGCTGGCAGACGCGCGTCGAGCTGCCGCGTGCTACAGCCGCGGCCGGTGGCGAGGGCTCAGTTGGGCCTAACGCGGGGGCGGGTGCGGGCGCGGTGGAGACCTCGCCTCGGAGCGATGCAAGCGCCGCTGCGCCAGCCATCGCGAATCCCATGCAGCAAGCGTCGCTCGCGCCGCCCGGGTCGAGCCTCCCCGGCGAAGCTCAACTGGTCATCATGAACTGGGGATCTCCCTCAGGCGGACTCGGTGATCTCAACGGCGACGGTCTCGTCGATGGCGTCGACCTCGCGCTCGCTTTGGCGCTCGGCGGTCCCGGGAGCAACAACGGCGGTGGCGTGCCGAGCGGCGAGAGCGCTGTTGTCGTGCTTCCGCCAGCTGGCGCGGATATGAACAGCGGAACACCGTCGGACGGAGAGGCAAGTGACGGCGGCGCAGGTTCGGGTGACGCAGGTGGCGGAAGCACGACAACAGCGCTCTCGCCGCTCGGCACGC
>JAWXCC010000211.1:0-28499 GCA_034440475.1 Phycisphaerae bacterium
CGCTGGGTGCGAGCAGACGATTCATGGCGAGGAGATCCCCTACTTCGTGATGGAGCTAGTGGAGGGCGCGCTTCCTATTACGACATACGCAGCGACGTACAGGCTACGCGTCGAGGCGCGCCTCTCGCTCCTACTGGCATGTTGCGACGCGGTGGGATATGGACATCGACACGGCGTGATTCATCGGGACATCAAACCGAGCAACGTCCTAGTCTCATCTGCGGGCAAGGTAAAGGTCATTGATTTCGGGATTGCGAGAGTGACCCAGCCTGATCTGGGTCTCGTCTCACCCACCGAGCGCTCGGACTGGCTCGGTACCGTCGAGTACGCGGCCCCTGAACGGCTTGGAACCGGAGCAGATTCGCCCGATACTCGCTGCGACGTCTACTCCCTCGGCGTCATGCTGTTCGAGCTGCTCGTAGGTCAGCGCCCTTCACCGTCCGATTGCGTGCAACCCAATGGAGATGTCTCGCTCGCAAGGGTCGACGCAACACTTCGGTACTCGGAACTTCACAGGCGCGGCCTTCGCTACATTGTCAAGAAGTCGCTCGCACGCGATCCCACCGAGCGTTACGGATCGGCTGACGAACTCGGGGAGGACCTTCGTCGTTGCCTTGCTGGAATACAGGTGCGAGCTTCAGGTCCCACGCTGACCGAACGATCGATTTGCTGGATGCGGCAGAATCGCCAGTTGGCCGCACTGTGCGCTCTGGCGGCTGCCCTACTCGTTTCCTCGCTGCTGTCCGCTTCATTCCGCTTGGCTGCGGCTTCTGCTCGGCGGGATGCGTCGTGGCAAGCGTATTCCCGACACTTGTCGCAGGCTGGACAAGCGTTGTCTGCGGGCTCCGAACAGCGAGGCCTGGCTGCATCGCTCTTGCGCGATACATCACCTGAACTACGAGGATGGGAGCATCGACTGCTCTCGTCATTGACCGCGGGCGAGGAATGGTCCACGTCGTGGCCCGTTGAGCCAACCGCGTTGGCCCTTTCGGGCGACGGACGCAGATTGTTCGTTGGCGACGACAGCGGACAGGTAAGTGAGGTTGAATACGGAGTCAGTTCAGCACCGCGTCCGATCGCCACGCTTTTGGGTCCAATCGTGTCGGTTGAAGTCGGGCCTGATGATCGCCACCTACTGCTTTCGGACAGGACTGGTCATGTCGAGCTTCATACCCTTGACGGTTCCGAGGAACCCCTCAAGTTTGCCGCTCGTTGTGCCTGCTTTGCGGTGAGCGAACGACAGATTGCGCTCGGGTTCGATGACCGATGGCAAATCGCCAACTCTCTCGACGGAAGTATCGAGTTCTCCAGCGCCAAGATTGAGCGATTCTGTCCGACTCGCATCCGGTGGAATCCCTTTGAGCGGGAGGTTGTGGCAGTCAGACCGCTAGGACCAACGGGGGCATCTCGCCACTCTCTGACAGGGCAGACTTGGAACATGCTCCAAGGGTTTGGACGCGTGCTAGACGCACAATGGCTAGATAGAAGCGGCCGCATGATCGTACTAACGGCGACCAACGGTCCGATGTTTTGGACCGATGGGGTAACCGCACCGCCTCCCCCTAGGATGCCAGTCCTAAGCGCCGACTGTGCTGCGATCGACCGAGACGGACGAATCGCGGTGCTGGGGACGTCAAAGGGTATTGTTTTCCTGGTCGAAACAACGTCTCGCAACACAGAACTTCGCGTGTGCGCACACCTTGGACCCGTGACATGTGTTGCGATATCGTCCTCCCGCCGCGCGATGGCGTCGGCGGGAACAGACCGTTTCGTGAGAGTTTGGCCGACGAGCCGTGAAGCGCTGACCGCGCGAACGGTGCAGCGACCTGGACTCGGGCACCTTGTCAAACTCACCTGTTCGAGGCCTTCGACCCGCGATTGGATAAGTGTCACCGAACACGGATTCGTTACCGAGTCGGGGCTCGAGGATGGTGCCATCCGACGCCTTATGCCCACTCCCGGATACCGTCCAACCGCGATCGCGGCTGAACCGACATCGTCTCGCGTCGCCATTGGCTTTGAAGACGAAGCGAGTTGGCTGTGTGACTTAGAAACGAAAGAGTCGTCGCCCCTACCGTTGCGCGCGAGTTCTGCGATCGGCCTCGAGTTCCTGAGTGCCGGACAACTCGTCGTTCTCAGTCAGAATGGCGATCTTTCACGCTGGGCTACCGGGGGCGATTCTGCGGTCTGGGTAACGCCACTAGGCGAGATCGGTGCGGCGCCTAGTCGTCACGAACGGAGGATTCGTCCCCTCGCCGACGGGCGGCTGCTCGTGCTTCTAGCCTCCGGTCACACCGCCGCGCAGATTGTCGACGCAACGTCGGGTCAAATCCTTGAATCAATCCATGGCTCGGACCGATTCCGACCCGAGTCAGCTATTTCGATAAGCCCGGATCTGATCGCCGGACGGTGGCTGGTCCTGACTAGCGAGGGAACCCTCGTTCGTCTTGAGAATCGATCAAATGGCGCAAGAGTTCTGCAGCAAGCCAATTCGCCTGCCGCGGTCAGCTTGGTCACCAGCCCGACAGGAGACGGCCTTCTAACGATATCGCGCTCTGGCGTCTTGACTTTCGTTCGGGAGCAAACGCTGTCACCATTTGGGAGCTATCAAGTGTTTCCCGAGGGGTTCGCTGGCTGTACCGTCATCGATCATCTCGGTTCCTTGGCCATCTGTACCTCCACCGGTCGAGCGGCGCACCTGCTCGCGAGACCTCTCGAAAACTAGCCTCCTCACCCCCTCCTCCCCGACGCCACGCGCCAGTGTCCCTGGTGATCTCGGAGCACGGTGACGCCACTCCATACGCCAGCCGCCTCGGCGAACAGCGTCCGGACCGCGTCGCCTTGGCTCGCCGCGATCTCGACAAGTAGCAGCCCGCCAGGGCGGAGCCATCGCGCCGACTCGCGCACGAGCGGGCATATGACATCAAGCCCGTCGACTCCGGCTCGGAGAGCCGTGGCGGGTTCGTACAGCTTCACGTTCGGCGGAACTTCTAACCACTCGCTGTCGCTGATGTACGGCGGATTCGCGCAGATCAAGTCCAGACTGCCCTCTGCGATTTTCGTCGCGCCAACTCGGAACGGCGCAAACAAGCTCCCCTCACGCACTTCGATGGCATCGGCGAGACCATGACGCTCCACGTTGCTCCGCGCGAGCGCTGCGGCACCCGCGACAATCTCGGTCGCAACACAATGGATGCGCGGCAATTCGCCGTGCGCCTTCACTGGATCCCCAGAGCCATCGGGTGAGCCGGATCTGACACCGATCTGAATCTCCGGTACGACGTTCTCGCTTGGCACCTTCGGCGCAGCGCCACCGAGGGGCCGACATCCAGCGCGCCCACGCTCAGACCTCAGCCACGCGCGTATCTCCGCGATGACCGAGACAGCAATCACTCCCGTGCCAGTTCCGATGTCAGCCATCGCGAGTGAACACCCAGCATGCTCCTCGCGATACCACCGCACCGCAGCTTCGACGAGTGTCTCGGTCGCTGGTCGCGGAATCAGCGTCGCCGGACCTAGCGCAAACGTCCGACCGTAGAACGGCCATTCCCCGACGAGATACTGCACCGGTTCATGGCGCGCGGATCGCGCGACGAGCGCGCGCAACTGCGCTCGCTCCGCATCAGTGGGGACGCGCTCAGATTCCATGTACAGCCGCAAGCGATCACAGCCGAGGACGTGTCCGATCAATATCTCCGCCGAGACGCGCGGGCTGTCGATGTCCTTCGCTTCCAGATGTCGATGAATCCATTGCACCAACCGCCGAATCGTCCATGGGCCATCAGCCGACCCGGTGGCGGTTGTCGCCGATTCGTCCAGCTTGTCGCCTTGCGATGCGGGCATCAGGCCATCCTACCCATCGCCAATGGAGGCAAGAATCATTCGAACGTTGAACGCGTTTCCCAAGCGGACGAAGCGACATTTCGGGGGACATCGCCACTCGATTCCCCCACAGCTTGGCGGCTTCCGCTACGATCTCGCCCCCCCGCGTCGCGTTGCGTCGGCTCCGCCGATCACGCGTGACGTACTTCTTTTGGGGGGCGGGACAGCTAGGAGCGATCGTTCGCCTGCCCCGCTCGCGCGCCTCCCTGCGCACTCACCATAGGAGCCTCCGTGACCGCCGCCGCGATGATCGACGTTCAGCGATTCCTTGAGCTCATCCGTCAAGCGGCGGAGAAGGCTGGGGTGTTTGAACGGATCGACGCTGGCGACGCCGCGATTCGTTGCCTGGCGAAGGACGCATCGGCCGAAGCGTGGTACTCCATCGTGCGCGAGGGGAACGATTGGCGGGTGCGTCTCGCGACAGCCGACCGTTGGCTGAGCGAGTCGATCGAGGCCGACCTCATGCACCACGGCGATCCGCTGGAAGAACTCATCGAGGAAGAGCTCATAGACCTCGATCACGTTGTCGCAGTGGATGGCGCCATGCCGCAGGTGAAACACTTCCGAAGCGATGATCGGCTCTACACCTTCGAAAATGTGATCGCGATGCCCGACGACACTGATCGTGCGGCGACCATCGCGACTCGGTATCTCCTCGCTTACGAAGCAGCGTTCCGCGAGCTCGGTGACATGCAGGGCGGCGATGACGAGTAAGGCATCCGCGCGGACCCAGCCTATGAAGTCAGACCTTCGCGTACTCATGCTGGGCTGGGAGTTTCCGCCGTTCATTTCCGGCGGTCTCGGGACGGCGTGCTACGGCCTCACGAAGGCGCTCGACCGCGCAAACATCGACGTCACGTTCGTCCTGCCGAAGTCGGTGGAAGAGTCGCACGCGTCACATGTGCAACTCGTGAGTCCGAAGTCTGCGGCCCACACTCGTTCCGTCGCAGCGCCAGCAGCGCCGATTCCCACCGGGCGGCAGCGCATTGCCCCCGACACACCTGACGCTCCCCGCACCGAGGCGGGCGATGAATTTATTGTTCGCATGATGCCCGCGACCGAAGAGCGAAGGGTTTTGGGCAACGTCGAATTCGTCGGCTTACCCGGCGAGTTCCCGTCGGTGTATGGCGGCAGCGAGCCAGCGCCACTGACGCCGACAACCCGCGAACTCGTCGAACGCATTCGGACCGAAGGCGGCATCTCAGTCGACCGCTTGCGCGTACTCGTCGCCTCCGGCGCGTTTGGTGGCCGCCCCATCAACGACATCGACGCGACACTGCTCTCCGTGCTCCCAGAAGCTGGACCTCGCGATACGGCGAACTCGGCGGCACGCGACGGCGTCGCCGACTACGGCGGCGATCTCATCGGTGCCGCGGACCGCTACGCCCGGTTCGCCGTCGACGCCTGCCGCGATCGCACGTTCGACGTGATTCACGCGCACGACTGGCTGACCTATCCCGCTGGCCTCGCGCTTCAAAAACTCACTGGCAAGCCGCTCATTGTTCACGTCCACTCAACCGAGTTCGATCGCTCGGGCGAGCATCCGAACCAGCAGGTGTACTCGATTGAGCGTCGCGGAATGTGGGGTGCGACGCGCGTGATCGCTGTGAGCATGCTCACGAAGAACGTCTGCGTGAATCGGTACGGCGTCGAGGCAGACAAGATCGCCGTCGTTTACAACGGCGTCGATCTCGATCCCAAAGACTATGGCATTCAGCCGATCCACACTAAGGATCGGATCGTCCTCTACTTCGGCCGCATCACGCTGCAAAAGGGACCCGAGTACTTCATTCGCGCCGCGAAGCGCGTGCTTGAGGTCATGAGCGATGTGAAGTTCGTCGTTGCAGGTTCGGGCGACCAAGCTGCGCGCATGATCGAAATGGCTGCGGAGCTCGGCATCGGCCACAAGGTGCTGTTCACCGGATTTCTCCGAGGCAAAGACATCGCTCGCGTGTTCGCGCTTGCGGATGTGTACGTGATGCCGAGCGTCAGCGAGCCCTTCGGCATCGCGCCACTCGAGGCAATCAGTCACAACGTTCCGGTCTTGATCTCGAAATCCTCAGGCGTCAGCGAGATCCTGATGCACGCGCTCAAGGTCGACTTCTGGGATATCGAAGACATGGCCGACAAGATCGTCGCGGTTTTGCGGCATCCGCCGCTTTCACGCGCGCTCCGGGACGGCAGCATGTTCGAAGTCCGCGGCATTACGTGGGACGGCGCAGCAACGCAGTGCCTGCAGACGTATCACGCGGCGATGGCTGCGGCCGCGCGTCGGTGATCGCACGTTGTTGACGCTTCACATGACGCGTCAGGATCTCGGCGCCGGTTCCGCTGTCGTCGCGGGCTTCTCCTTCACGCCGCGAAAACCCAAATGATTCGTGCCGGTATCCGGCTCGCCCTTCCCGCGTCCCCCCGGCATGTAACGCGTGCAGTACTGGTCGGTGCAGAGAAACGAACCGCCCTTCATGACGCGCTTCTTCACACCGGGTTCGCTTGGACCGAAACTGTCGCGTTCCGACGGTCCCTTCGGACTAACAATTGCAGCGTTCGCATTGGCGCGCACAGCGTAGGTACCCGGTCGATACCAGTCGCTGCACCATTCCCAAACGTTGCCCGCCGTGTCGAAAAGCCCGTAGCTATTGGTTGGAAAGGATGCGACCGGCGCGGTCGCTGGGAAGCCGTCCTCGGCGGTGTTCTTCTCAGGGAATGGCCCTGAAACGTGTTCGCACGGAACTTATCGTCGGGCTTGAACTCGTCGCCCCAGCCGTAAGCTTTGCGATCGAGACCGCCGCGAGCTGCGAACTCCTATTCAGCTTCGGTCGGCAGTCGCTTGTCCGCCCACGTCGCGTATGCGACTGCATCCTGCCACGCAACGTGGACGACCGGATACTTCTCGCGCCCTTTGAGGTCGCTCGTCGGACCTTCGGGGTGCCTCCAGTTCGCCCCCTTCATGTAACTCCACCGCTGATAGTGATCGTCGAGCGGCACATGCGCGGGCGGTGGCGCGAAGACCACGCTTCCCGCCACGAGATTCTCTGGCGGCACGGCAAGGAAGTCCTCAGCCTTCGGCGTCTTCTCCGAGACCGTGACGTACCCCGTCGCATCGGCGAACTTGGCGAACTGCTCGTTCGTCACTTCGGTTGTGTCCATCCAAAATCCGTCGACGGGCACGCGGTGCACCGGCTTCGCGTCGGGGAACCGCGCAGCGTCGCTTCCCATCCAGAATTCGCCGCCAAGAATCCAGACCATTCCAGCCGCGCGCGATGGATCGGCAGTCGCGACGGGTGCCGTCGCTGGCTTCTGATCGTCTCCAGTAAAAACTGCCACATCCACACAGAAGGGGGCGGCGAGAGCGCATGCCGTGCGAAAAAACTGCGAAACAAGCGTGGATCGAGTCCTAGCGTCAATCGTCGCTCGTCGCACAACGCGCGTCAACGCATATCAAACATCGTTCGCGATTGCGGTCGCGCCGTGCTCGTTGGCGTGTGTGGCAGCTTTATACTCCGGGGTCTATGGGTCTTTTCTCGAAGTCGAAAGCCGCGCCGACCGCGAAGGTACCGAAGCCGTCCGTGAGCTCCGCTGCGTCGGGTAATCGCTCTGAGGACCTTGGTCGCGCGTCGATCGAAGATCCAGCGCACGAGCAGTTGATCCGCCGTAAGGGCGAGGATTTCCTCGACCGAAGCCGCAAGAACAAAGCCGGTTTGTTGTCCGGCGCGTTTTGGTCAGACAAGCTCATGGACTGGTCCATGAAGGACGAAGCGTTCAAGGTCCAGCTCTTCCGCTTCGTCGATGCCTTTCCGATGCTGAAGACGCCGGACGCGATCTACGACCATCTCGCTGACTATCTCTCGCAGCCGGGCGTAACACCGCCGCCAGGCTTCGGACTGGGCATGTCGATGGGCGGTCTCGCCAAGGGACTCATGGCGAAGACGATGTCTTCGCAGATCACTGGCATGGCGGAGAAATTTATCGCAGGCACCGACGCCGCGAGCGCGCTCCCGCAACTCAAGAAACTGTGGCAAGACGGCATCTGCTTCTCGGTCGACCTCCTCGGCGAAGCATGCGTGAGCGAAGAAGAAGCCGACCGATACGCGCAGAAGTACCTCGACCTCATTCAGAACTTGCCGAAGACGGTCGCCGAGTGGCCAGCGAACCCACGACTTGAGTCGGACCACCTCGGGCCGATTCCGCGCACGAACGTCTCGATCAAAATAAGCTCGCTCTCGTCGCGCGTCGATCCGATCGACACCAACGGTTCGATCGACGGTCTGATGTCGCGCATCGTGCCGATCCTCGCAGCTGCGAGGAAGCACGGTGTCTTCATCAACTTCGACATGGAGCAGTTTGCGCTGAAAGATCTCACGCTCGAACTCTTCATGCGGTGCTGCGAGAAAGTTGACTTCCAAGCGGGCCTCGCCATGCAGGCGTATCTACGCTCGGGAGAGGACGACGCACGACAGATCATCGCGTGGTCGAAGAAGACCGGTCGTCAGGTCAGCGTGCGCCTCGTGAAGGGTGCGTACTGGGATTACGAAACGATCCACGCCGAGCAAATGGGATGGCCCGTGCCCGTGTGGTCGCGAAAAATCGACACCGACGCTAACTTCGAGCGCATGGCGCGGCTCTTCGTTGCCGCGACGCCGAAAACGCTTTCGGAAGGCGGCGTCAAGCTGGCGCTCGGAAGCCACAACGCGCGATCGATCGCATCGGCGCTCGCGGCCATCGAGAAGGCGGGGCTCCCGCATTCGGCACTCGAACTGCAAATGTTGCACGGAATGGGTGACCAGATGAAGGCCGCAGCGGTCGACCTCACGTTGCGCATTCGCGAGTATGTGCCCGTCGGCGACATGATTCCTGGCATGGCGTATCTCGTGCGCCGCCTGCTGGAGAACACGTCAAACGAGTCGTGGCTCAAGGCCGGATTCCTCGACAACGCGAGTTCCGAGGTGCTGCTCGCGTCGCCCCATCGGCGCTTCGACTCCGATCCGGGCATTGAGCGCATCGCGAACGCCGCTGAGAAACACGAGCTCTCTGAAGCTGTGCCCGGCATCGGCGATGGACGGCCCTTTTTCACGGAGCCGATTCGCAACTTTTCCGTTGCGACCATTCGCACGCAGTTTGCGAACGCCCTCGCGACGAGCCGCGTGCCGAACGTGAAGAACGACTCGACGGTCGATCAAGCGAAGACAGCAGTCACTCGGCTCACGAAATGCGTTCCGACATGGCGCGACACGCCATTCGCCGATCGCGCCAAGGTGCTGACGCGCGCTGCGGACATCATGCGCCACCGGCGCGACGAGCTGTCCGGTGTGATGATTCGCGAAGCGGGCAAGACGTGGCGCGAAGCCGACGCCGATACTTGCGAAGCGATTGATTTCTGTGAGTACTACGCACGTTGCGGCGCGGAACTGTTCGAACCGTCGCGCCTCGGTCGTTTCGTCGGCGAATTGAACCAATCGTGGTATCAGCCGCGCGGCGTCTCCGTCATCATCGCGCCGTGGAACTTTCCGCTCGCTATCTGTTGCGGCATGACGGTGGCCGCGCTCGTGTGCGGCAACCCCGCCATCGTGAAGCCCGCGGAGCAGACGCCCGGCATCGCGAAGCTGATGTGCGACATCTTGTGGGAGGCCGGTTGTCCGAAAGATGCGCTCGCGTTCGTGCCCGGCATCGGCGAGACGGTCGGCGCTGCACTCGTTCGCGATCCGCGCGTTGCGCTCGTCGCGTTCACCGGTTCAAAGTCGGTCGGCCTCGACATCGTGCAGGCGTGCGGCACGACGTCGCCCGAGCAGCAATGGGTGAAGAAGGTCGTCTGCGAGATGGGCGGCAAGAACGCAATCATCGTCGATGAATCTGCCGATCTCGATGAAGCAGTGTTAGGCGTCCGGCACAGCGCGTTTAGCTTCTGCGGCCAGAAGTGCTCGGCATGCAGCCGAGTCATCGTGGTCGGAACGGCCCATGACCACTTCCTAGAACGTCTCGTCGGAGCAACGAAGGCGCTCGTTGTTGGCGATCCGATGAACCCAGGTACTGATGTCGGTCCGGTGATCGATGAGGGCGCGGCACGAAAGATCGCGGAGTACGTCAAGATCGGCGCGTCGGAAGGCAAACTCGAAGTGCAGCTCGCAGTCCCCGATGGACTCGCGGCGAAAGTCGGTAAGCCGTATGTCGGTCCGGCGATCATCAGCGGTATCCGACCCGACCACCGCCTGGCGAACGACGAGATTTTCGGGCCGGTGCTCGCAGTCCTGCGCGCGAAGAACTTCGACGATGCGCTCGAGATTGCGAACTCTACCGCCTACAAACTCACTGGTGGTGTCTTCAGCCGTAAGCCGTCGAACCTCGACAAGGCTAGGCGCGAGTATCGCGTCGGAAACCTCTACTTGAATCGCGGCATCACCGGCGCACTTGTGGGGCGCCAACCCTTCGGCGGATTCGGCATGTCTGGCGTCGGCTCAAAAGCTGGCGGTCGCGACTACTTGCTTCAGTTCGTCGAACCGCGCGCGGTCACCGAGAACACGATGCGTCGCGGGTTCGCGCCGGGGATGGAGTAGATGACGCTACTCCTGATCCACCGGAGCACTTGCCACCGAGCCTTCTTCAGGCCACATCGCGACGCGAACCTGTGCAATCGTCGACCCCTGCTCGGCGGCGCGCCTGCTCCACCTCAGCGCTTCGGCATCGTCTTGGGGAACACCTTGCCCGCGCAAGTACATCAGTCCTAGGTTCGCTTGTGCCGTGACCGAGCCCTGCTCGGCTGCACGTCGGAACCATTGGGCGGCTTTGGCGTCGTCGCGCGCGACGCCGTCTCCACGAAGATACATCCACGCGAGACGGGTTTGCGCCGACGCCATCCCCTGCTTAGCAGCGCGCTCGGTCCAGTCGAAGCGTTCATGCTGGCTCTCAGCGTCTCCGTCGATGGAACCCTTGAGGAACTGCGCACTTGGGTCACCACCCGCGGCTGCCGCCGCGAGCAGTGTTCTTGTCTCGCCAGCGGCACGCGGGGTTGCAACACCAAGCAACTGCATCACCGCGAGATTGTTCTGTGCCTTCACGAAGCCCTGATCGGATGCGAGTTGGAACCACTTGGCCGCCTCACCACGATCCTGCGCGACGCCGTCGCCTTGGAAGTACATCAAGCCGAGGTTGTTCTGCGCGGGCGCGTAGCCACGCTCGGCCGAAGACCGAAAGCATCGCGCGGCGCTGGCACGATCGACTGGCATCCCTTTTCCTTCGAAGTGCATCGTTCCAAGAAGAAACTGCGCCCGTAAATCGCCCCGCGCAGCGACCTGTTCCCATGCCAGCGCCGCAACGTCGTAGTCCTGTCGTTCGTACGCCCGCCAACCCTGCCGGAGGCCACCGGAGCAACTCGTGAGTAACGTTGCACCAATCACGGTCGCTGCGAGACGGGCAGGAGTGACCCAGTATCCAAGCGCTGTTCGAATCGCCATCATGATGATGGTTCTGTCGGGCCAGCCGCTGCCACGGTTGACACGATGTGTCGCTTCTATCGGATGTCCCCGATTCTTAGCGCAGTGCGCTTTCATCCGGTGTCGGATGGAAGGCGGATTCCGCTTAAGCCAGCGAGGCGCCCTTTGATCCATCTCAGTCGGTGGCGAGCGAAATGTTGTTCGAATCCAACATTGAGACCACCATTCAGAAGATGATCGCGTCGGTCCGTGAGTGCCACCGGATCTATCAAGAAGCACGCTGCTGAAGCCAGCGTCGGAGTCCGAGAAACCAGATTGCGATGAAGCCTCCTGAGCACCACTCCCCATCGACTACTCCACCATCGAGCTTCGCCCGGCTGTGGACCGACCGACTTCCGGCGTCGGTCGATCTCGCGATTGTGGGTGGCGGCTTCAGCGGGCTGCTCGCGCTCATTCACACGCTGCGACTGCGCCCGAATACCCGCGTCGCAGTCATCGAACAAGCCCCGCGACGCGGGCCCGGGCCAGCGTATGGCGCGTGCGACGCGGCGCATCTCTTAAACGTGCCTGCGTCGCGTATGGGCGCGCTACCCGACGATCCCGGCGCGTTCTATACGTGGCTTGAACGCCGGGTGCCGGACGCGTTCAGCGCGGGCGATTTCGTGGCGCGAGCCCTGTATGGCGAGTATCTCATCGATCTGCTCAACGAGCAGGTTCAAGGGCGACGTGAGCGCGTGGAGTTCGTCCAGAGCACCGTCACGCGCATTGACCCGCGCCCTGACGACGTCGCAATCGATACCGCCGACGGCTCGCGGTGCATCGCAGGTGCAGTGATTCTCGCGGTTGGCATTCCGCCGGGACCACCTCCATGGAGTGCGCTGCCGAGCGCTCACGACGAACGCGCGAAGTCGTCTGCGCTGGTTGCCGATCCTTGGCTTCCTAACGCGCTCGACGGCGTCCCGCGCGATGATGCGGTCCTCATCATCGGAAGCGGTCTCACCGCAATCGACGTCGTTGTTGCTATTCGTGAACGCGGACATCGGGGGCACATCACACTCGTCTCGCGCAACGGACGGCTTCCGCTCCCACATGCTGCCGATGGAGCGGCGCCGGTCGAGGTGCCAACGACGACGTTTTCCGGCGGACCACGCCAGGTACTGCGTCAGCTACGAAAACTGGCACGCGATCGCGTCGAAGCTGGTCATCCATGGCAGTCAGTCATCGACGCAATTCGACCTCGCACCGCGACGATCTGGCGCTCGTGGTCAAGCGCCGAGCGACGCCGCTTTCTCCGCGCGCTACGACCTTTCTGGGAAGTCCATCGTCATCGCGCGCCGACGTCGACGCTCGCGTTGCTCAACCATCTCACGAGCTGCGGCCAGGTCACGCTCGTTCGAGGGCAGCTGGCCAGCGTGCGCGCGATGGACGGTGGGCGCATTCGGGTGACGCTTCAGTCCGTGCGCGACGATATCGCCCCCCTCGTCGTCGCCCGCGTGTTCAACTGCGCCGGACCACCAGCGAGCGTGCATGCCAGTACTGACCCACTAATCGAACGGCTACTCGCGACAGGCGTAGCCACCAGCGATTGCGAAGAACTCGGACTCTGCGCCGACGACGACGGTCGGCTCATCGGCACTTCCGGGGTGCCGAACCCGCGCGTCGTCGTCATCGGCTCGTTGCGGCGCGGAGAGCTCTGGGAATCGATCGCTGTGCCTGAGCTGCGGCTACAGGCGCTCCGCGCGGCGCAGGTACTCGCGACGATTCGGTAGAGATCGGCCGCGTCGATTATGGTGCGCACTGCGGGTTCCCGCTCTCAGCTCATGCGTGAGTTCTTCGCGCGGGCCATGCTGCGTTCCGCAAGGAGCTTCATATGCGACTCGACGCAGCTGTTAGATGCGTCGATCAAGAATGCGATATTGAATCGCTTCAGCGATGTGATGGAGCTCGATCGAGTCGCGTTCGTCAAGATCAGCGATTGTCCTCGCAATGCGGCGCAGCTTGTCGTAGGCCCGGGCACTGAGGCCCAGCTCAGTCATCGCGCGCCCGAGGAGCGCACGAGATGCATCGTCCAAGTGGGCATGGGTATCGAGTTCGCGACCAGGCAACTGTGCGTTTGGTGCCGGTCCCTGGCGACGCAGCGCGCGGCTGCGGGCGACGAGCACTCGAGCGCGAAGTGTGGCGGAGTCGGACCCCCGTGTTCGCGACGCGAGCTCTCCAAACGGCACGGCACTCACCTCGACGTGCAGATCGATGCGATCGATCAGCGGACCCGAGAGTCGCTTCAGGTACTTTTCCTGCTCGCGATGCCCTTCCTCGCCCGAGCGACGGTCCCCGCGGTGCGTCGGGTTCATCGCCGCGACCATGAGCGCCCGCGCGGGAAACCGAATCGTGCCGTGCATGCGCGAGATCGTCACAAAGCCATCTTCGAGCGGCTCACGCAGACTCTCCAGCACGGAGCGCTGGAACTCTGGTAGCTCGTCAAGGAACAAGATGCCGTGGTGTGCCAGACTCACTTCGCCCGGGCGCGGAACCGTGCCGCCACCGACGATTGAGGCCGTCGAGGCCGTGTGATGCGGAGTTCTGACCGGACGGCGGGTGATGAGCGATTCGCCGCGCGGCACCGCGCCAATTGCAGAGTAGACGCGCGTCACTTCGAGCGCCTCGTCGCGCGAGAGCGCGGGCAGAATTCCGGGAAGCGCACGAGCCATCATCGTCTTGCCGCTGCCAGCTGGTCCGATGAGTAACACATTGTGCATGCCGACCGCTGCGATGGTCATTGCCCGTTTCGCGGCTTCTTGACCGCGCACGTCGCCGAAGTCGAGTTCGCCAGTTCCCTCCGCGAGCAGCGCATCTGCGTCGATCGCAGGCACACGGTTGAGCGTGCCGTTTCCGTTGAAAAAGCCAACGACATCGGCGAGCGTCGCCGCCGCGTAGACCTCGATTCCGTCAACGACTGCGGCTTCAGCAGCATTCGCGCTAGGCACAATGACACCGCGCTTGTTGCCGCGCCGAGCCAGCATCGCGAGACTGATGATGCCGCGCACGGGGCGCACCCGCCCGTCGAGCGCCAACTCGCCAGCAACGAGGAAATCGTCGGGGTCGGGCCGCTCCGCGCCGCTCACTGAGTGGTCTTCGATCGTGCCGCCAAGGAGGAGCAGCGCGACAGCGATGGGCAAGTCGTAGACCGGTCCTTCCTTGCGAAGGTCCGCTGGCGCGAGATTCACTGTGACGCGCCCAAACGGATACTCGAATCGAGACGCGAGAATCGCCGACCGCACGCGCTCGGTCGACTCGCGCACGGCGGCGTCCGGCAAGCCGACGATCGCGCTCGATGGGAGCGTGGAGTGCGTGAGGCCAGCTTCGACTTCGCAGGGGATGGCCTCGATCCCGGCGAGCACGTAGGTTGCTATGCGACTGATCACGCGTGCGAGACTAACTCCGAGTTTCGCGAGTCCCGAAGATTGCGCCCCGCCGTCGGTTCCGCGCCGCTTCTTCCAGCGCAAGAAATTTGCGGAATCCACTACGCTGCCAGCATGGATTCGCCGAGCTCAGAGAGCGCAGCCGACGCCCGACCGACGCTTGCGGCGTTTGACGGTCTCGCCTCAACGTACGAGCGTCATCGGCCGCGATATCCGAGGGCAGTATTCGACGCGATCCTCGATGGCCTACCGACGCCAGCTACCGTTGCTGACATTGGCTGCGGTACGGGGATCTCGGCTCGGGCGCTCGCGGTGTGCGGCGCGCGTGTGATCGGGATCGATCCTGGGCTCGACATGCTGCGTGAGGCGCGCGCAGCGCCGGCGACATTTCCGCAGCTCGAGTTCCGCCAAGGCACCGCTGAGGCGACGGGCTTGGCCGATGTCAGTGTCGACGCGGTGCTCGCAGCCCAAGCATTTCACTGGTTCGACGCTGCGCGAGCACTCGCTGAGTTTCGGCGAATTCTTCGTCCGGGTGGACGTGCCGCGATTTTGTGGAACTTGCGCATTTCTGACGGTGGCTTCACGGACGAGTACAACCGAATTGTCGTGAGCGCGAGCGAGCGACTCGATCCATCCGCGCGGTTTGGACGTGAAGCTCTCGATGCTCCGCTCTGCGCGTCACCGCTCTTCCACAACGTCCGGGTGATTGTGGCCCCGAGCCCTCAGTCGCTCGACGAACTCGGTGCAATCGGTCGAGCAACGAGCGCGAGCTACTTTCCTCGGTCGGAGCCCGAGCGATCGCAACGGATCTCGGAGTTGGTTGGGGCCGTTCGCAAGTACGCCATCGATGGGCGGGTGACGCTCGCGCAAGAGGCGCGGCTGACAGTCGCGACCCGATCATGACTGCGGCGCATCGCGGAGTGTCAACGCCGTCGGTGCGTCTGACGGAAATCGTTCGGCTTGCCGTCGGCGTATTCCCACACCGTCACGGCGACGTCCTTCACGCCCCAGGTTCGCGCCTGCTCATGCGTCGCATAGAGGACGTCGAGGCGGCGACCTTTGATCGCGCCGCCGCGATCAAGCACGGGAACGACCCCGTTCCCGTCGTAGCCCGGCACCGACACCAGCGACCCGAGCGGGAGAAGGTCCGTATCTGCTGCGACCATCCGGCCGCCGTTCGTCCA
Source organism: Phycisphaerae bacterium (assembly GCA_034440475.1). GTDB lineage: Bacteria > Planctomycetota > Phycisphaerae > Phycisphaerales > SM1A02 > JAEUIT01. Next base: position 15,913 of record JAWXCC010000211.1, read on the forward strand.
AACGCTATATCCACTCGCGGTGATGCCGTCAGCGGAGGCGCCGCATGATCGGGCGTCTGGGCTGTAGCCCGTCACCTTCATCTTGATCGTGCGCGCCGGACGAATCGGACGACCGTTGAACATCGGTATCGCCGCAGCGACGCGCGATGGCGAGGCTGGCGACACCGTGGGTGAAGGTTCCGCGCTCGGTAGAGTCGTTGCCGCAACGACCGTGACCGCGAGTCGCGCGGCGTCACTGGCGGCTGCGTGCGCAGGTGCTGTATCAAGAACGAACGGAAGCGAGAGCACGCCGCCGCAGACAAATGCCGCGACACTCACCGCCCGACGCGACCACTGAAGATGCGGACGCCGGACCAGCGCGAGCGCATCCGACAGCCGCGCCCGGGCCCGCGCCCGCGACGATCCACCACGCACGAATTGAGACATAGAGCGACTCATCTTTAGTTAGCCCTCGACCCTGCCGCGCGAAGCCCCCGGATCGCAGCAGCGGGAATGCTACCTCGGTTGAAGAGGTAGTACAGAGCGTGAGTCGCAACTCGCTCGCCGCGCGGCGTGAGAGACGGCGCACTCGTTACAGACCTCACACCGATGGAGCATCTGCCCCTGATAATGCAGGGCTACAAGGTCCGAGATGGCTTGGAATGCTCGAAGCGATCTCTCGCTCAGCACAAACTCAGCGCACGAAAACGGGGCACCCAGGTGGGTGCCCCGCGCTGTCTTCATGGGTCGACGACCGATTACGGACGAGCCGTCGCTGGCGCCACCGGAGCGGCGGGTGCCACGCTCGGCGCCACGGCCGATGCGGGCGGTGCCTTCGGCGCTGCTGGCGTCGCCCCAGACATCGTCGCCTTCATCGAAGAGCCGAGGTAGGGCTCCATCGGACCGAGACATCCGACGTGGCCTTGCGGCACCACGAGTCCCCACACGCTCATCTCTTGCTGGCGGCGCGTCGTGAAAATCGTGATGGGCGCGTACAGAAGACCGACGAAATCCTTCGGGGGCGTGAAGCGAGCCGTTCGCTTCGTGGAGACACCTTCGTGTTCGGCTTCGGTGATGAACTCTACGCTCGCGCCCGGCATTGAAGTGGAGATACTAACAATCGGTTCTTCGGGCGTGAGCTCGGCGACCTCAATAACAAACTCGCCCGTCTGTCCCTGCTCAAGGCGTCCGACCGTGAGTCGGTAATCTTGCATCTTGAGCACCGGCTTCGGCGCGGTCCACTCGTGGCGGAAGAACAGGTCGACGATCGGGCAGTCGGGTCGATCAGTTTCGATGAGGAGGTAGCGAGGCATCGCACCTTCCTTGAACTTCGACACGTCGTATTGCAAGAGGTACTGGTTGCGCGGCGCGTCCTTCGCGGGATCAAATCCCACGAGGTCGGGCACCTGACCGCCGACCGAGCAAATCGTGAACGGTGCTTTGTCGAGGCTCTCAACGACGATGCGTCCCGTTGGATTCTGGCCGCGAACTGCGTTGATATAGCCCGGCACCACGCGGATCGGAAGCGTGACCTCCATCGCGAGCTGAATGTTGACGACACGGCTCCAGCCGTCGAAGAGGACCTTGATTTCCGCCTTCTTGCCGCCGGGGGAGGACTGCGCCTTCATACTCGCATCGAGATTAACCGACCCGTGGGGAGGGATCTCGGTGCCGACCAGATCGTTCACGGTCGTGCACTTACAGCTCGGCTGGACGGCCAAGATCGTCACCGGCTTGTCGCTGGTATTGATGATCTTGACGACCTTCTTCGGCGTGTCCGCAGGCTTGACGAACCCGAAGTCGCAGATCGGTGGATCGAGCTGAATCGGCGGAGGCAAGTCCTCGGGGCTCTCCGGGTCTTGCGCCGGAGCGGCGGCGGGTGCCGGAGCGACTGGTCGGACGCCGGGTGGGGTATCGATGAGACGCCCTGGCACGTCCTCGGGTCGCACATTCGGCCTTATCGTGGGTGGCGCGGCGGGGCTTGGTGTGCCTGGCGCGGCTGGCTGACGCGGCGCGGCCGGGGGCGTCGCTGGCGCGCCTGCGGGGGCTGTGCTCGGTGGCGACTGCTGGGCGTTCAAGATGTTGCCGGAGAGGGCTGCGAGCGCGAGAGCGCCGGCAGCAATGCCTCGGGTCATGAAGTGGTGCATGGGGTCAATTTGGGAAAGAGCGCGGAAAGCGCCGCCGCGCGGCGCCTGGTGCCTGAGCCGAACGCAACTGTGGTCATCGGATTGTCGGCGAAAGTGTACTAGCCATGCAGCCGACAGCCCTGGTTCTTCGTACGTTCATGCTCTGCCCTCCCTATTTTCCCTTTGAGTTCGAGATCGCAATTCGAGAGCGCTGGGGCAGATCGTTCTCGAGGCGGCTTTGCCGCCCACCACGACAGAGATCGCACACCGCCTCATCCCGACTGCGCTTCGAGCGCGTTGAGGCGGCGCTGACGGCCTCTTTGTCCACACTTCCGGCGAGAGAGCCCGATAGTGGGCTGTAGCCTCAATTACAGTTTTTTGCATCGCGCCGATGTTGCACGTTGTTGCGTCTGGGTTATATTGGGGTTGTCGAGGTGGACCTTGTCGTGACGGGAACTGACTCAGTCTCGCGTCCTCGTGGCGCGGTGTTCTGAGAACGCGGGAGAGGATGACCTACCCCGCTATCCCTGCGCCGAGACCACACCGATGGTCTAGTGACCTTGCCGTACGGCCCGCCCCTTGGGAAAGCCGCGCGGATGGAGCTATGACCTCTAAGGAGCCCTTTTCCCTCCCTCCGCCCCCGGCCTTGTGCCGGGGGTATTTTTTTCGTTGGATGCCACCTCAGTCCAGCGCGCTGGCGGGTGCCGTCCGGACACGAGGCGTTTTGGCGTCCTCCAAGCCTTGGCCATCCCGCGCGAGGCGTCCCAGAGTCTCGGCGCGGCGCTGCGTCTGGTTTGCGGCGCCTAACGAGTTCGCAGCCACCCGCAGGTTGCGCCACAGGATTTCGGGGCGCCCGCGACCTCCCGCTTCAATTGCGTCGGCGTTCTCAAGCGCTAGATCAGCGGCTTCTTCGACGCGGCCAGTCTGCATAAGTGCTCGCGCGAGATTCTCTCGATACTCGATCAACTGGTCGTGATCCGCTGGCAGAAGCCGACGCAAGCTCGCGACCGAGTTCGCGAGCAGCGCGATCGCCTCGTCGCGCGTCGTCGCGTCGCCGAAGTGCATCATGACGCCCGACCAGCGCGCGACGAACTTTGGCGTCTCAAGCGACTCCCCTTCTGAAGCGACGCGGAGCGCGATGGCCTGCTTCGCACACTCGACGCCGCGCTTCACGTCGCCCATCTGCATGGCGACGCTTGCCAGATTTCCCAGGAGCTGGGCGCGTCCAGCGCGCGTCACATCGCTGTTATCGAGCGCCGCGAGCCCTTCGTCGAAGAACTTGACTGCATCAGCGGTGCGACCAGCCGAATAGCACGCAGAGCCTAGCAGCCCGTCGCGGAAGTCATCCGGGCTACGAACGAGCCTGTTAGCCCCCAATATTGAGTGGCTGCGGCGTCGCCGCGACTTGCCGTATCTTGCGGATGAAGCTGCATTGCGGCTCCTTGCATCTGGACCAACATTCTCGTTCTCGCTACCAGAGCACTTCCGCCACGGGCTGCTAGATCGTTGAGGGCTTCAGCGAACTCAAGCGGTGGCGCACCGCGGGCGCGAAGCCGAGCAATCGATGGCTCGAGAAGCGCGATCGCCTCGCCGGGACGCTCCTGTCGTCGAAGGACGATCGCAAGCGTCATGGTGCTGTCCATGGTCTCGATCGCGTCCTCGCCAAACACGATTGCTCTCGCCTCCATCGCAGCGCGGAAGTGCGATTCCGCTTCCGGAAGACTCCCAATCTCCAAGTACTGCTGACCGAGCGCATGATGCACATCGGCGGCAAGATCCGGAGCGCCGTCCAACTCCGCGCCGAGCTGACCGCTCAACTCGTCGAGCGCCTGCTTCAGCGAGATCTGACTGCCGCCAAGCTTTGAGGGATTGAGCGCGCCGATCGCGCCGAGGAGGTACGCGTTGACGCGATGACTTCGATCGGCCCGCACACTCGCGCGGCGCCACCCGCTCGCCGCGACGATAGCGGTGCTCTCATCCATCCAAGAGTGCCGACCATGTCGCCCGCCGCAGTATGCACGGTCGCCGAGGCGACTGGTTCAAGTGCTCGGGCGACGCCGAAGTCGAGGATCTTCGGTTGCCCGTCGTCGGTCACGAGGATGTTGGCTGGTTTCAGATCCCGGTGCAGCACGCCGCGGCGGTGCGCGTGATCGACCCCATCGCAAACCTGCGCGAGGAGTTCGATGCGGTCATCGAGCGGAAGCGAACGGGCATCGGCCCACGATGTGATCCGCGTACCACGGGCTAATTCCATCGCGAAGTAGGGCCGCGGCGGCGCATCGGGATCGTCGGGATCGACCTCAGCGCCAGCATCAAAGACGGTTGCGATCCCCCGGTGCTGAAGGCGAGCCAGAAGCGCCGCCTCGCGACCGAATCTCGCGATGGAATCAGCCGACGCGAGTTCCGGTCGAATCAGCTTGATCGCGACCGTGCGCCGTGGATTGTCCTGCTCCGCCTCGTAGACGACACCCATTCCACCGACGCCGATTCTCGCGCCGAGGGTGAAGGGACCGATGCGGCGCCCGACGAGCTGGGGCTCTTCGGCGGAAATTCCATCGCTTCAAAGAAGATCGACTGGACGCGAACGAACTCGACGTTCGCCCTGCGCTTCAACGCTCGCTGTCCTCGCCGAGCTCACGCCGGAGCCATGCTCGGGCAAGCACCCAGTCGCGCTTGACCGTCGCGGTGCCGATGCCGATGACCATCGCAGCGTCGTCGACAGAGAGTCCGCCAAAATAGCGCAGCTCGACGTTCCGCGCGAGCCTCGGTTCGAGGACCGCGAGCTGCGTCAGCGCGTCTTCCAGCGCGAGGATGTCGACTGAGTCGGGATCGACCGCAACATCGATTGCGTCTAGGTCGACGCGTCCACGTCCGCCGCCCCGCTTCGTGCGGCGCTTCCGCCGTGCGTGATCGACCAAGATCTGCCGCATCGCCGTCGCGGCAACGGCCCAGAAGTGCGATCGGTCGCGAATCGAACCACCGCTGCCAGCGATGCGCATCCACGCTTCGTGCACGAGCGCCGTCGGCTGAAGCGTGTGCGACGGGCTTCCGCGCATCTGCCGACGAGCCAACTCAAGCAACTCCGAGTAGACCATCGGTAGCACGCGTTCCACCGCGCCCGCATCGCCAGCGCTCGCATCGGCGAGCAAGCGCGTGAGTTGCGTCCTCGCGATGGAGGGTTCGTCGGTGCGCTCCTCAGATGGGTCGTCAGAGTGAGTCATGACCGCGCCCGGACCCCCACCCGGACCCCGGAATGAAACCAGTGGGACAATGGGACGCAGCTATAAGAATGGCGATTCTCCCGAGCCATGACAACAAGATGCCTCCGTACTCGGCCAGAAACGTCAAATTCTTGTGCCCGGAAAAGGTTCTCGGTAAGCTGCCCGACTTTCGCCAAACCCCCTCAGAAGGCTCTCGCGACCCCATTCCGGACCGAAAGCCGCTGGGCCGGGAACACACTCCGCAGCCAGTCCGAGCAATCGGCCCGAAGACGAACCATGAATAGCACCGACCTCCGCCCCGGCGTCGCCATCAAGATGGAAGGCAACCTGTTTTTGATCATGGAATTCACCCATGTCACGCCCGGGAACCTCCGCGCGTTCGTGCAGGTAAAGATGCGAAACCTGAGAACAGGTGCGCTGATTGACAAGCGTCTGCGGTCTGGCGAGGAAGTCGAGCAGGTCGATCTCGACCGACGACCGATGGAATATCTGTACCAACAGGGTGGCAAGTTCACGTTCATGGACAGCGAGAACTATGAGCAGGTCGAGCTCTCCGCCGACTTCCTCGGCGACTTCCCACTGTACATCTTGCCGAACTCGCACGTCGTCGTTCTGTGGTGCGACGGTAAGGCCATCTCGATCGAACTGCCGAAGACCGTCACACTTCAGATCACAGAGACGTCGCCGGGCATCAAGGGAGCGACCGCGACGAATCAATTGAAGGAAGCGACACTCGAGACGGGGCTCAAGACGCGCGTGCCTCCGTTCATCGCGATTGGCGAGAAGATCATCGTGTCGACCGACGACGGTGGGTATAAGAGCCGCGCGTAACAGTTCGAGCGCCGCTCGCCAGCGTCAACCGATCAATGTCAACCGCCAGCGGCCAGATCCGCTGGCGGTTTTCTTTCCGCTCCGTCGAGACCCGCACGACGGAGCGCCGACTTGGCGACGGCGCCGAGAACCGCCGCGACCACCAGCACTGCGATCAGCCCGACGACGAAGCTGCCTGGATTCTTCGCGGCGAGCGATTGAAAGTCCTTCTCACCTTGCGCCGCCGCCGTCGCCGCCACGTACGTAGCGAGGGCCGTGCGCGGTGCCATGCCGATCGCGGTGCCTATGAGGTACGGGACCCAGTGCACGCCGCTCGCCGCCATCGCGAGGTTCGTGAGCGCAAAGGGTGAGTTGGGTGGACAGCGCAAGAGCGCGACCGTACCCAACGACTTCCAGAATCCGCGCTCCACGAAGACCTGACGGATCACCCGAGTCTTGGGACGTGCATCGAGCCAGCGCTGAAACCCGTCGCCAGCAACGACGCGCGAGACGACGTATCCGATCGCGGCGCCACCGACGAACCCGCCGATCGCTCCGATGAAACCCCACTTGAAGCCGAAGACCCACCCTCCGACGAGCGCCTGCGCATAGGTCGGAAACATGCCTATCCCAGCAAAGAGTGCGAAGCCCGCGGCGTACACCCACACCGCGAGATCGCCGTGCGCGAGCAACCACGTTCGAATCGGATCGACGTTTGCGAGGAGCGCGAATCCTAAGAACGGTGGCGCGGTGACCCACGCGAGCCCGAGCGCTCCGCCACCAAACTTGGCGCGGTTGTCGAGGTTTGGTGACGTCGACGGAGTCGCGCTCGCCGTTTCGCTCGTACTCCGCTCGTCGCTCACGCTCTCACCGGCACGCACGCGTGCTCCGCCAAGGAATCAGTGATGTCGCGGATGTCGCGGATGTCGCCTTCGCCCAAGCGAATTACAAGATTGTTAGGTATATCGACGGGTGGCTCGGCTGGCGCGGTGGATGGACTGACTGGATTGGGCTCTGGTGACGGCACCGCCGGCACCGTCGTCCGCGGTGCCGCGGGCGTCAACGCACGATTGGCTGACCGCCCTCCGAGGATTTCCCACACCTGCTCGAAGTACCGGTCCGTCTGCTCCCATCCGTGGCTGGGAATCCCCATCGAACGATTCGTAAAACTCGCTGACGGCGGCTCGGTCGCCTCAAGCACAACCGAAAAGGTCCACTCGCTATCTTCGAGGCGGGGCCATTGCGCCCCACTGTCCTTGTAGCGGCGAAGCAGTCGCCAAATCTCAATGCGACTGTCAGCCTCGTATGCCCAGACGTCATTCTCGATGACGTGCCAGTTCTTGTACGTCGGCTCGTTCGCCGCAGCGAGCATCGCAGTCCAGACTTGGTCGCGCGACTTGCCGGGAAAACTCTCAGTGTGCGAGGAGCAGCCAACAACGCCGGCCGCTGAGATCGCGGACGCGAGCACAAAGAGAAGCGAGATCGGCGAGCTGGTTCGCATGGTGCACTCATCGGCGATGCGGGTCGGAAACCCGCAACACGAGAGGGAGCCTACCGCGCCTCCTCGAGGGCGAGCCGCCGCCAATCGGCGCGGTCGCAGACCTGTGCGACTTTCCAGAGCGGGCGGGCGAGCAGGAACCATGCGACCGCGGTCATGGCACCCTCAATGCCCGTCAACATCATCCACCGCGTATCAGTCACCCCATCCGTCGGTGAGAACTCCGGCAGAAACCACCCCGCGATCGCGACAACTCCGATTGCGTAGTAGGCGGCGCGAAAAGGCACCCGGGTCTGCGAACTTGGCTCCCCTTCGGCAAGCACGCTTCCCGCGTGACCAAGCCGCGCGATCGCCACCAATATCGCCGCAGCCACGAGCGAGCCGACGATATGTGCGATCCGCCAGCGTAAGGGCGATTCCGAGCGGGACTGAGCCCAGAATTGTGGGATGGGCGAAAGACCGTTCAAGAGCCATCCGATCGCGGCGATCCGCGCGATCGACCGCACCGCCCGATACTGCGGAGGCAGCAAACTTGTCGCCCACCAGACGCCAGCGGCGACAGCCGTGTAGCCCCTCATTCGCGTCGCTGTGACCAACAGCATGTAGCCCCTGAAGAGAATTGGGGCGAACGTCGACGACGGGGACCACGACACGAAGGCGGCTGGCACGGACAGGATGAAATTCACCGCTAGCCCAATCAAGCCCGCCGCGACCAGCCGCAGCCCCTCCCGCATGCGCCGAAGTCCCCGCCCCGCTTGTTCGAGTGCACGGCCGCGAGCGGTATCAACACGCGCGCCGCACTCAGGACACGCGCCGTCTGGCACCACGCTATGCACGGCGTAGCCACACCCAAGACAACGGACGGATGACATGTGATCAGTCATTGTCGGTGAACCATACCGCCTGCCCGGCACCGTCACCGCTCGATCGAGAACTCGTCAAACTCATCGGTGACCGCGTCGCGCGTTGATTCGACGGCCGCGATGTTGCAACGCATCGCATCGCACAGTGCTTCCATGAACGCGTCGATCTCGTCCGGCAGACCTTCGGCCACACAGAGCACCGTGCCGTCGGATTCGTTGCGGGCGAAACCCGTCACGGGGAAGCGACGCGCGACGTCCTTCGCCGTGGCGCGAAATCCCACGCCTTGCACGCGGCCCCGAAAGACGGTTGTGAGACGCACGTGAGACGCCATGAATTTTCTTCCGATCGAAAGTTAGTCAACGTCGTCGGGCAGCTCCGCGTTGTGAAACACCTTTTGTACGTCGTCGTGGTCTTCCAGCGCATCAAGCAACACCAAGAGCCGTCGCGCAGTCTCGGCGTTGAGCGTCACCGTTGATTGTGGCTGCCACGAGATCTCGGCATTCTCGATTGGAAACTTGGCAGCTTCGAGACCCGCCCTCACCTTCTCGAAATCGGCTGGCCTCGACGTCACGAGCACGTAGTCGTCGTCGCTCGCGACGTCCTCCGCACCAGCGCCGAGCGCGACGTCCATCACGCGCTCTTCGTCGACATCGGCCCTTGGCAAGAGAATCACCCCTTGCTGAGTGAAGCCGAACGCAACCGAGCCCGGCACACCCATTTTTCCGCCGTTTTTATCGATGATCGTTCGGATCTCCGCCGCAGTCTTGTTCGCGTTGGCGATGAGGAGATCAATGAGGATCGCAGCGCCTCCCGGTCCGTAGCCTTCATACCGCGTCGATTCGTAGCGCTCTGCGTTCGCTTCGCCAGTCCCCTTCTTGATCGCTTTTTCAATCGTGTCGCGCGGCATGTTCGCGGCGCGGGCTTCGTCGACAGCCAGTCGCAGTGAAGAGTTGAATTTGACATCGCCACCGCCGCGCTGCGCTGCGACGATGATGGCTCGGCTCACCTTGCTCCAGACCTTGCCGCGCTTCGCGTCAACAGCGGACTTGCGACGCTTGATGTTCTTCCAGGCACTATGTCCGGCCATGTTGGGGTACCGCGTGGAGAGTTGCTAGTTCGAACGAAGGGAACGAGTGAATTGAACAATCAGCGCTGGCCAGTGAGCGGTGCAACAGTCGGTTCTTCACCGCGCGCGATCTGCGCGAGCTTCGCGTTTGCTCGTTCGAGCACCGCGCCGTAATTCCGTTTCCAGAAGCTCTCGCCGTCCGCGACCACGACACCGTGCTCCCGACGCTCGTAGGTCGCGAGCGTCTTGATCATCTGGTCCTTGGGAAACTTGGCGAGGACAATCTTGCCAGCGGTCTGCCAAGCGCGAATCGCTCCCTCGCGGTCGCCAGTGCGCCAGAGCGCGTCGCCAAGGTGATCGAGCGGATCCGGACCGGGATCGCCTTTCGCGTTCTCGATCGCACGCGTCAGCAGAGTGACCGCTCCTTCACCCTTGCGACTTCCCGCAGCCAGCGCCGAATCGACCGCGTCGTCGAGAAGGTGACCTTGCAGATAGCGAAGCCAACCAACAGTGTCGAGCACGGCGGGATCGTTCGGCAAAAGGCGAAGTGCGTGTTCCGCGAGCCGCACGGTGTCTTCATCTATGCATGCCCTCTCGATCGCGTCCCACGCCAGGTTGTTCGCGCTCATCCCATGATCTGGGTCGCGGCGAAGCGATTCGCGCATGATGGCAGCCGACCCGCTGCGATCACCAGTCAGCGTGTAGACGCCGCTGAGAAGTTGAAGCGCATCGGCGTCGGTCGCCTCTGCCCGGTCGGCACGGGCGAATGGTCGAACCCCACGAGCGCGCATCAAGTCAAGGATCGCAATCGACTGTTCGGCGCCGCCGCCCGACGCTGCGTCGAGCGCGAAGCAGGCTGACGCGAGTCGCGCGGCGGCCGATGAGTCGATTCGCGAATCAGAGCGCAAGAGCGCCGCCAAGAATGCCGCACCGTCGGTTGGTCGCCCGCGATCAACGAATGCCTGTCCAATGCCCAGCCACGCGGGTACTTCGCCAGCGCCGACACCGTTGCGAGCGGCGCGAACCGCGACCTCGATCATGCGGCGAAGTTCACCCTCGACATCGCCACGCGGATCTGATTCAAGCGCGACGAGAGCCGCCGCTCGCGCGACCACCGCAGGTTCCACCGCGGGCTTTGCCACGCGCGCCGGTGAACGATTGTTCGTCGTGCCCTCGCCCGCCGCGTCGAGCACCGCGAGCGCGAAGAGTCGAACGAGCCGTGCTCGCTCTCGCGCGTCCTTCAACCGACTGGCAAGCTCGGCAGCAGCTAACGCCTCACGGGCAGGGAGCCCGTTGACGCCGCCAGCGGCACTGCTCAGCGCGCTCGCCGCAGTGTGGTCGTCACCCCGACCGAGTGCCTGTGCCGCTCGTTCAAGATCACGTCGAGGCGACGCAGGCAAGCGGGCTACGCGTTCAGCTGCGAGTACGTCTGCGTCGGCGACGCGGCCGACGGCGCGCATCGCGAGTTCTTCGAGCGGTCGAGCGATCGGATCGGACGTCGGCGGCTCGGCCCGCGACATGATCCGATCAAGGGCGCGCTCTGGGTTCCCGCTCGCGATCGTCGCTTCCGTCCAGAGTTGCCACGCGATTGGATCGCCAGGCGTTTCGGCAAGTCGTTCATCGAGCAACACAATCGCCGCATCGATGCGGCCCGCGCGGGTCAACGCGGTCACCGCGAGTTGGAGGAGTTCAGGTTCGCCGGGATCGGCTGCCGCGAACGCCACAGCTGGGTGAATCCCATCAAGGAGTGATCCCTCGGAAAAAACTCGCTCGAGCGCTCCCTGTCGCGCGAGCGCCGACGACGGCATGGCAGCCGCAGCCTCAGTCCGCGCATTGTTAGCTTCAGCCCGCCGCCCCGCTCGGTCGTCGCCCTCGCCCGAGGAAAGAGCGTCGAGGAGGCCAATCAATAAGCGCCACGCCGATTCGTTCGTCGGGTCACTGACGACTGCGGATCGAGCGCTCGCGACCGCCAGCTCGGCCGCGCGACGGTCCGCGGAGCGTGACGCCTGATCGGCCTGCGCTTGCGCGAGCACCATGAGCGCCGCCGACTCCGCTTTCCGATCCGGCGGCACGATCCCGGCGGCGATCTCCGCCGCGCTACGAGCGAGGCCTGCTGATCGCGCCGGATCGTCTCCGCCGCGCCACGCTCGCGCCAGTTCGATCGTCGTCCATGCGTCGTCAGCGGCAATGTTCCGTTCGAGATCGACAAGGAATCCCGGCTCTGCGAGACGACCCGCCGCGTCGATTGCCGCTCGCAACGCCTCGCGATCGTCCTTCCGCGCTACCAGCGCCTCGCTTGCGATGCGCCACCCCTCGCCGGGATCGTTGACGGCGGTGCAAAGTCGCGCGTGCAGCGCGGCCGCCGAGCCGCCGAGCCGCTGAGCCGCAGCGAGAAGCGAAGGTGCGTCCGCGCCGCTGCGCAAGAGCGCGGACACGGCGCGATCGGCGGTCGTCGCCCCCGACGCAATCGCGTCGAGCGCCGCGCGGATGGCGTCATCGACACCAACATCCCGCGCGAGCCGCGCAAACGCATCGCGCATCGCGCGTCGATCCGTAAAATCTGCCCGAGCAATCTCGGCACGTTCCGGATCGAGCGCCGCTGCGAGCCTCGCAATGTCGACGCGATTCGGAGTGGATGCAGGCGAAGCATTGAGCTCCTGCGCCCAGCGGGCGAATGGCGTCGCATCGTGCACGACGTCCCTCAGCCACGCCGCGATTGCGATATCGACATCGCTCGGAGCTGCCACGCCGACACGGGCTCGGAGGCGCCCGATGGCCTCGCCTTCGCGGCCAAGCGCGACGAGCGCCCACGTCACACGCGGTTCAATGACGGCGAGATCGAGTGCGTCGGTGAATCGCGCGCCACTCGGGTCGGCAGCGCGCCCGTCGCCAGCCGGAGTAGTGAGGAGCCACACGCTCAGCGCCGCCTCAATGTCGCCTAGCCGAGCGTGCGCGTCACCCAGCGCGCGACGAGCCTCTGCTCGCACGCGCGGCGAGAGGTCAGCGTTCTCGCGCCGCGCGGC
>JAWXCC010000212.1:0-34520 GCA_034440475.1 Phycisphaerae bacterium
CTTTCTTTGCCCGCTCATCCGAGCGGAACTTTCTTTGCCCGCTCATCCGAGCGGAACTTTCTTTGCCCGCTCATCCGAGCGGGTTGCGAAAGTGCTCATTCTGGACCGGCACGACGACTTCGAGGACGTGTTCGAGGACTTCGGCGGGGGAGCCCATTGCATCGACTTCGCCGATGACTTGCTTGGGATAGCAGGCGAGGACCGGCGAAGTTTCCCGGTCGTAGACCTCGAAGCGGCGGCGGATCACCTTCTCGTCGGCGTCGTCGAGTCGATTTTCCTTCAGCGCCCGCTTCCTCATGCGGCGAACCATCTCGTCGCGATCGCGGCACACGAGGTGGATCACGCGCAGCACTTCAAGGTGGGCACGCATCGCCTCGGCTTGGGTCACGCTCCGCGGGATGCCGTCGAGAATGAGTAAGTCGGCGGCCGGCTTGTAAAAGCTGAGCACGGTCTGCGCCTGCATGTTCTGACGCCACATCTCGATCGTGAGGTCGTCCGGCACAAGTTCGCCGCGCGATGAATACGCCAAGAACTGCTTGCCGAGGTCGCTGCTGAGGTCGAGCGATCGAAAAACGTCGCCGCACGCGAGGTGAAAGAAGCCGGGCACCTTGCCCAAGATCTTGCCCTGCGTGCCTTTGCCAGCGCCGGGGGCGCCGAAGAGGAGAATGGTTTTGAAGCGGTGCGTGCTCATCGCGAACCTCGGGAAGTGACAGCCGGAGTATCCACGATTTTGCTCGTTCGAGGCGGCGTCGCGAACGGCTCGTCGCGAAAGTCACTCGACGATCGTTGTGCGGAACTCGAAAGCCATGCCCGAGAACCCGATCGCTACGATCCCTCACCGTGACAGTGGTATCTACCGTACAGCTCAACTCGGATGACGCTGGTTCATCGCTCGATCCTGCGCGCGGGCTCACCCGTCGATGGTTCGGTCCAGTAGTCGGCCATTCGGGGACCCTGCTTGAGCGGCTGCTCGCGGCGCGCGGCGTCACAGACCACGAACGTGCAGGCTTTCTCAAGCCGTCGCTGGGCGACATCGAGCGCCCGTGGGAACGGCCGGACATGGTCGCTGCGGCTGATGTGATTTTAAAGGCGGTTAGGGCGAAGCGGCGGATCGCCATCTACGGAGACTATGACGTTGATGGCATCACGTCGGTGTCGATCCTCTGGCACGCGCTCAAGGCGCTGCAACCAGATGCAGAGGTACGCACCTACGTCCCGCACCGAATGGCCGAAGGCTACGGTCTCAATGCCGAGGCGCTCGCCACGCTTGCGGGCGAGGGCATCGACCTCGTCGTGACCGTTGACTGTGGTGTGACCGGCGTGGATGAGGCAGCCTACGCGCGGTCGATCGGGCTTGATCTGGTCATCACTGATCACCACCGACCGCGCGAAGATGGCCGCCTTCCCGACGCTCGCGCGATCGTGCATCCGTCACTGCCCGGGCGCGAACACCGCTTCCGAGAGCAGTGCGGCGCGTTCGTCGCGTGGAAGCTCGCTTGGGCGATTTTTGATCGTCATGCGGGGAGTCCGGAAGGGCACAAGCTGCCTTTGGCGCTGCGTGATGTGCTTACCCGACTAACACCGCTCGCCGCCATCGGGACTATCGCCGACGTGATGCCGCTCATCGGGGAGAATCGCGCGATCGTGAAGGCGGGTATCGGGACGGTGAAGGGCAGCCGTATCGAGGGACTCGACGCAATGCTCGCATTTGGCGACATCGCGAAGGACGGCTTAGAAAGTGAAACCATCGCATTTCGATTGGCACCGCGCTTGAACGCCTGTGGACGCCTGGGCAGCGCGGAAGCTGCGGTGCGTCTACTCACGACGGCGCGCGGCGAAGAGTGTCGCGCGATCGCACGCGAACTCGACGTGCAGAACGAAGAGCGTCGCAGGACCGAACGACAGATCTACGAGGAAGCGGCCAAGCTCGTGCGCGCCGCGGGAATGGACGGCGACGATCGACGCGCGATTGTGCTGTCGAATCCACACTGGCACGCCGGAGTCGTTGGCATCGTCTGCTCGCGGCTGGTTGAGACATTTTCTCGCCCGACAATTCTCTTCCAAGAGCTCGAGGGCTACTGCAAGGGTTCGGGGCGTTCGATTCGCGGGTTCTCGCTGCTCGACGCTATCCAGCGCTGTGGCGAAACACCGTTGAAGGCGGGTGGGCACGACTACGCGGCTGGCCTCACGGTCGCGCTCGATCGCGTCGACGCGTTTGCCGAGGCGTTCATCGCGTACGCGAGTCGAACGCTGGCAGCGGAGGATCTTGTCGCGAGTCTCACCGTCGATGCAGCGGCGCGCATCGAGGATCTTGATCTGCGCGCCGTCCAAGAGTGCGAACGCCTCGCGCGTTCGGGCGCGGCAACCCGCGCCCGAGCGTGCGAGTAGACGATGTTGTCGTGACCGCGCCGCCGCGCGAGATGGGCAAAGATGGACGACACCTGCTCATCACGCTGCGCCACTCAGGTGGTGGTCCGTTCCTGAAAACGAAATGGTGGAGCGGACGACCGCACGCGCCGCACGTGCGCGCCGGCGCGCGACTCGACGTCGTGATCGAGCCAAAAATCGACCGTTACCTTGGCGACACCAAGGTCGAGGGCGAGATTAAGGACGTTCGGATTCGGACCAGCGGCTAACAGCTCGTGGATAGTCGATCAACCTCAGATGACGACTTCCGCGCCGCGCGCGATCGCCTTCGGAAGCGCGACCTTCTTCAGGTCGCTCGGTTCTAGAGCTGTCAACGGCGAGATCTCAATCTTTGCGTCAACGTGTCCGTCCGGGCGACGCGGCACCGTGACACCAGCCGACTCAAGCCAAGCGCCAGCTCGGTCAGACTGAAGTTGGTGGCTTGACGCAGGGGAATCATCGCCGGTTGCGTTCTTGATCGGCGCGAACTCTTCGACACGGCTCGTCTCGACGACGAGCGATTCTGCGCACAGCGCGAGCGCGTCGAAAATAAAGGCCTCGAACTTGATCGCGTTCGGTTCCTTCGGATCAACCTTGGTGCCACTCGTGAGATCGACGTGCGGCACCTTCTTGTTGGCGCGGTGGAAGGGGAGTCCAAAGGCGTCGTCCGCAGAACCGTGACGTGCGGTCAATCGATCGATGAAGGCAACGGACAAGATGTGGATCGCGATGGACCCAGCGCAGAAGCGAAGCTTGCGATTGGCGTCGGTTGCCTCGGCGATAGCGGCGGGCAGATCGGAATACTCGAGCACACGGGTGCGGCCGCCAACGTTGCAGAACACGCCGACCTTTTCGCCTGCGTCGCGCTTCGCGACCATCTTGCTCGACATCTCGCCCGACGACTCCGCGTGTGTCGCGTGCAGCCCGAGGAAGACGGGATCGACGACGCGAACGAGCGGATTGTCGACTTGGAAATAGCTGAGCTGCTCGATCCCGCGGGCTTGCATGTCTTCGACGGCACCGCTGGCTCGGAGCGCTCGAAGCGCGCCGCCGTGACCATCGGGATTCACGGCGACGATGTGCTTCTCTTCGAGCAGCAGTTTTCCATGCGCATCGATCGACGGCATCGTCCCTTGCGGGAAGAGGAAGACATCGCGGTCTTTCAGACCGAACCAGTTGTTGTCGCGGAAGAACGCGCGAGTGTCGGCGTCGTTGAGCGGGCTGGTCATCACGTACCAAGGAATCGTGACGCCATACTTTCGCTCGGCGGCGAGGATCTCTTCTGCGAAGACCCGGAAAAGCGGTTTGCCAGCGATCACCGTGGCTGGGTATGTGCCTTTAGGTCCGCGCCAACCGAGGCGCGTGCCTTGGCCACCCGCGACCACGAATGCAGCGACCTTGCCTGAGCGCAAAAGATCTTCACCGACGGCGCGATATCGCGCGGTATCTGCGAAGCCGTGCGGCACATATGAGGCTGGAGCGACGTTCGCGATGTCGATGCACGCTTCTTCCGCCGCAACACCCTCTCGCGCGAGCGCACGCTTCGGAAGCGCCTCATGCAACCGCCGGACCTCGTCGAGGTCAATCGCTTCGAGCTGGCCGAGCAGCGCGATCCGATGTTCCGGAGCGAGTTCGCTCCAAAAACGAAAGAGATGGCCTTGGCCTGCGGCATCGAAGCGACGCCTTTGTTCCTCGGCACGATCGGTGATGGCGTCGATGTCTATCACGCTGGGTAGATCACTCTGGAGTTAGGCGAACGATCAGGCATCTGGCGAAAGTGGGGCAGTCCATCCTTCGGGGCGATGGCGCACGATGCGCCCGCTCTCAAGGTAGATGACCTGCTCGGAGATGTTTGTGCAATGATCGGCGATGCGTTCGAGCGCTTTCGTTACAGCAAGCAAGCGGAACGCGAATGTGACAGTGAACGTGCCTTTCGCTACTTTCTCTTGGGCGTCGAGGAGAATCTTCTCCTTGAAACCTGCGACGGTGTCGTCGAAGAGAAGCACCTGCTGGGCGAGCGACGGATTACTCGTGGCCAGTGACCGAATCGCGTCGCGCAGCATGCCGATCACGCTGTTTGCCATGACGCGAAAGGTCTCGGGAATGCGCTCGTTGGGCTTCCCGTCGCGCAGAACGACCTCGGCGATGTTGACGCCGCAGTCGGCGACGCGCTCGAGCTCATTGTTCACCTTGACGATCGTGAGCACCGAGCGAATGTCGTAGGGATCCGTCGGACCCATCGCGAGCAGCGGGATCGACGCTCGCTCTATCTCGACATCGACGCGATCGATCGCGTCGTCGAGTTGCGCGATCGTCGCGGCCTTCGGGACGTCGAGATCAAAGAAGCTTTCGACCGCCTTCAAGGTCAGGTCGAGGACGCGATCGCCTTGGCCGACGATGGCCGTCCTCAGTTCGCTAAGTTTGTCGTGAAAGGTGACCACGGGTTCGATGAAGCGACGGCGGCGATTGTAACGGCGGTCGAAGACCTCACGAGCTACGCTGGCGGCATGGCGAAAGGTTCGTTCATAGAGCTTGGGGTGAACATCGATCACGTCGCGACGGTCCGGCAAGCGCGGCGCACCTACGAGCCCGATCCGGTCTGGGCCGCCACGGAGGCGGAGCTGGGTGGGGCGGACGGTATCACGGTGCACTTGCGTGAAGACCGGCGGCACATCCAAGACGCTGACGTCCGCCGCCTGCGCGAGAGTGTGCAGGTGAAACTGAATCTGGAGATGGCCGCGACCGACGAGATGGTCGGGATCGCGACGCGCATCAAACCCGAGCTAGCCATGCTCGTACCTGAAGGCCGGCACGAGGTGACCACCGAAGGCGGGCTCGATGTTGCGGGCAAGCGACGTGAGCTGCGGGATCCGATCCGGCGTCTGCTCGACGCGGGGATCGCCGTGAGTGTGTTCATCGACGCCGATCGCGCACAGGTCGAGGCTGCGAAGGAACTCGGTGCCCAGGTGTGCGAGATCCACACCGGACCATACGCCCACGCGTTCCGGGCGGGCGGGCGCGACGCCGGTGCCGCAGCGGCGGAACTCGAAAAAGTGGCGAACGCGGGAGCTGCCGCACACGCGCTCGGCCTCCGGTTCAACGCTGGTCACGCACTCAATTACTCGAATGTCGGTCCGATCGCGGCGCTGGAGCATGTGAGGGAGCTGCACATTGGACACGCGATTGTCGCGCGGGCGATTTTCGTCGGAATGCGCGGAGCTGTGGCCGAAATGAAACGCCTGATGCGCGAAGCGTCGCTACGGGGATCACACGTACAGCGCGACGACTAATCCGTGCGTCGCCTCGTCGAGAGCTGATAGCTGGCGCTGATAGGATGCGTCGTTTCTAGTCGCTTTTACGGGCTGTTGCTCGTTCGTTATCCGTCCAGCTTTCGTTCGAGATTCCACTCATGTCGATCACATTTCGCGGCGCGTACACCGCGCTCATCACGCCATTCTCCGCCGACGGCATGACCGTTGATTTCGCCCGATTCGATGAACACATCGCGTTTCAGGCGAACGGGAAGGTCAGCGGAATCGTCCCGTGCGGCACCACGGGTGAAAGCCCGACGTTGAGCGAAGACGAGCAGCGCGAGGTAATTGCACGCGCGATCAGCGTCGGTCAGCCGCTCGGCTTACAGGTCATCGCAGGCACCGGCTCGAACAACACCGCGCACGCGATGGAGATGCACCGATATGCGGCGTCGGTTGGCGCTGACGCAAGCCTGCAAGTGAGCCCGTACTACAACAAGCCCTCGCAAGAGGGGCTGTATCGGCACTTCATGGCCGTCGCTGATTGTTGCGACCTTCCGATTGTGCTCTACAACATTCCCGGGCGCTGCGGTGTGGCGATCACGCCTGAGACAGTCGCGCGACTCGCGCGGCATCCGCACATTCAAGCGATCAAGGAAGCGACCGGATCGATGGACTCGGCGAGCGAGATCGCGCAGCGCTGCGGCATCACGATTCTCTCGGGTGACGACTCGTTGACGCTCCCGTTTGCGGCGTGCGGCAGTAAAGGCGTTGTGAGTGTGGTGAGCAATCTCGTACCGCGCAAGGTGCAAGAACTTTGCGACGCGTTCAACGGTGGCCACTTCGATGACGCGAAGCGGCGTCACGCAGAGCTCTTCAAGTTATGCCGCGGTCTGCTGTCGCTCGACGTGAACCCAGTGCCGCTCAAGACGGCAATGATGATTCTCCGCCGCGACACCGGTGCGCTGCGACTACCTCTCGTCGCGCCGAGTAAAGATGTCGTGGCGAAAATCTTGGAGTTGCTCGCCGAATTCGGGCTCGCGCGGCTTGAGGCGGCGACGAACGCATGAGTGCGGCAACCGTGCCAACTAGCGATCCACACGACGTTTCGACGTTGCCCTATCGCGTTGCGGTGCTGTGCTACCTCTATGATGAGCGCGGTCGATTGCTGCTCCTTCACCGCAAGAAAGAGCCGAATACGCACATGTATTCGCCGATTGGCGGCAAGCTTGAAGTGCAGATCGGTGAGAGCCCACACCAATGTGCCCTGCGCGAGATTTTCGAGGAGTCAGAGTTACTGCTGCGCGCTGACGAGCTGCGACTCGCAGGAATCGTGAGCGAGAAGGCATATCAAGGGAAGCACCACTGGTTGATCTTCCTCTTCGAGGTCACGCGACCAATTCAATCCGGCGAGATCACGCGCACTGTGTTCGATGAAGGCACGCTCGAGTGGCACGCTGTCGACGATGTGGATCGATTGCCTATCCCTGAGACTGACAAGCGCGTGATGTGGCCGAACGTGAAGAAGCACCGCGGCGGGTTCTTCATGGTGCATATCGATTGTGCGCAGCCAGATGCTGGCAGCTCGTTCCGGTACACGATTGACGAGAGTTGGCCGAGCTAACACTCGCATGCAACAGTTACGGCAGCGTCCATGCACCAAGCAATGCGCCGAGATCGCTTGGTCCGACGGTGCCGTCGCGATCGAGATCGGGGAAGAAGTCGGTCGTTCCCCATGCGTCTCGGCGGCGGAGACCGTCCGCCTGAAGATCGTGTTTGGTGGGCTCGTGAGCCGGTTCAACGGCGGCACCCGCACGCGTAGGAACAGGGGTCTGTTGGCGCAGCTCTTCGGGTGGATCCTCGGCGACCGCAGTCGCGAGTGAAGCTAACAACTCAGTCAGTGCTCGCGTCGATTCCGCTGCCGGCGTGATGAGCGCGTCGATCTCGGCTCGCTGCGATTCGCTCGCAGCATCGCGCCGCCAGTTGAGGCGCAACGTTGCGCGGTCGAGCGATTGAATTCGCACCTCAAGCATTTTTGAGGCCATAAGGAGCTTGGTGAGGGCCTCCAACCGCAGCTGTACTCGATCCGCGTCGTCGGTTGCTTGGGACGCGGCTGCGCGGTTGTTCCTAGCGAAGATGATCGCCGACGATGTAATGAGCTGAGCGCCAGACGGCGCGGTGTCGATGAAGTGCCGATCGGTTGCTTGAAGGAAATCGAAGTTCTTTGCGATGAACCGAACGCGCGAATCTGCGCTGGCTGGCTCGACCGACACGACGTTGCGATCGACGCCCTCCCAGTGAATCTCGACGAGACAGTCGCTGCCGAGTTCGACTCCGGGCGGGAGGAGCGCGCGGATGGTGTCGGCGTAGTTCGACGGTGTGAGCGCCGCGAGATCGGTCGATGTCGACGGCGCGCCAGTCACGAGGTCGCGGCCGGGTTCGGCGAACGTCAGGGAGAATTCCTCGAAAAGAAGGAACGCGAGTTGCGGACGGGCGAGCACTGGCAGCCGACGATGGAAGCTGACCGAGACAAGTTTGCCGCGAAAGAGTTGTCTCGTGATGTCTGCGGGTGAGGCCGCAGCGAAGAGCGACGCGAGAGTGCCGATCAACGCTGCCGCGATGCCGGCGAGCTGGCGGCGCGCGATGGTGCGTGGGTGTGACGGGCGAGGTCGAGTCGGTGCCGAGTCATTGCTGAACATTGGTCACTCCAGTCTTGCCGCGCGGCATCTCTCTCGTAGCGCAGCGCGTTGCAGCTGCCGGACGTGTCAAGCGAACGCTTACCAAGTCGCGTCACGTCGCGCCGTCGAGAGCCGACCTTTGAAGTCGTCGGATGGTCGTCCGAACCGCGGCCATCCCATGGGATGGTTTGAAAGAGATGCGGTGACGGGCCAGTGGAGTGTGGGGCGGAAGAAAAAGCACTGTCCGCAGATTTCGCAGATTCGCGCAGATTTCAAGACGGCGGAGTTGGTGGTTATTGATCGAGGCGAGGTGCCTCGCTTCCGACTTTCTGTTCCCTGTGATTCCTCCGTTTTGAACTTCCTAGGCCACGTCAAAGCACCGCGCTTGTGGCGGGCCGCAAGGCAGAAGAGATTCTCAGCACGGAGCAATCGGAGCGAGGTCCAAGTCAGGGGGATCTGGTTTGCCCGCGGCGCTCGGTGAGCGCCCCTCTCAAGTGTTGCGTCGTTGCGCGTTCCCGCCCCTCGCGCGACTGGTCAACGCGCTGCGCAGCAATCAAGCCAAGTTCAGACCACGCCGCGAGTGGAGTAGGTGCGGCGGTGCCAGCGCTCGAATCCTGACTCTATGAATAATTGATATTAGAGAATCGGGGCAGGACTCGTCGAACGCAAATGTTTCCCCCGCCGTAACACACCCCAACCACCATTTCCTGCCAATTGACCGTCCGGGCGACATCTCCGGAGAGGTCGGCTCTGAATCAGACAGCTGCCTTCTCGGGCATCGTCATCCGCGTGCCTGCACGGCAGCCGCCTTCGGCCGACCATGTTGCTTACCGGCTGCCGTCGCTGCGGTGGCGCTCCGAGTCTTGCGGGTCATCCCATGCGGATCGATGATGAATTTCTTTGGAGATCCTTCATCAAAGAGGCGGTATGCCTCGACCGCGTCGTCAAGAGAGATGACCTCGGTTGCAACGATGTCATCGAGATAGTCCATGCGACCCCACAGGATCGCGTTCATCAGCCCCCGGTTGTAGCGCATCACCGGGGCTTGTCCGCCGAGCATCGAGGGAGACTTGATCCACGACTTACCAAAGTCCAGCAGCAACTTGCCCTTCTTGACGTCGGCGGTCTTGGCTTTTGGATCGCCTTCCGCATAGACGCCTGGAATGCCTATTCCTCCACCCGCTCGCACCACCTCCATCAGGTCATTGATGACCTGCTCGGGTTGTTCCTCTTTGGCTTCAGCGCCGTGTCCGTGGGCTTCGAATCCGACGGCGTCTACACCGCAATCTACCTCCCGCTCGCCCAGGATCGTTTCGATCTGATCAGACAGCGGAGTGTTCTTCGAGAGATCTACAACCTCGTACCCAGCCAGCTTGACTAAGTTCAGGCGTTCGGGATTGACGTCTCCAACAATAATGCACGAGGCCCCCAAGAGCCGTGACGCCGCTGCAGCGGCTCGACCCACCGGGCCTGCTCCTGCGATGTAGACAGTCGATCCAGGCTTGACGCCGGCCGAAACGCACCCGTGGAACCCGGTTGGCAAGATATCCGACAGAAGCGTGAGTGCCGCGATGCGCTCCATCGCCTTGTCCTTGTCCGGAAACTTCAAGAGATTGAAATCAGCGTAGGGCACCATGTGGTACTCAGCTTGACCGCCCTTCCAGCCGCCAAGATTGAACCCATACGCCCCAGCGTCTTTGTCGGGATTGACGTTCTGGCAAATCTCAGTGTGTCGCTCCTTGCAGTTGCGGCAGCGTCCGCAAGCCACATTGAATGGAACAGACACGAGATCTCCCTTTTTCAGAAACAGCACGTCACGCCCCACCTCAATCACTTCCCCGGTAACCTCGTGTCCCAACTGCTCGCCTATGGGCATCTCGAAACGACCGCGGTATATGTGCTGGTCGCTTCCGCAGATGTTTGTTGTGACTACTTTTAAGATGACCCCGTGCTCAATCTTTTTGCCATTGCTGGCATCAACAAGTTCCGGGAAGTCCACATTCTGAACTTCGAGTTTCTTTGGACCCAGATACACGACCGCTCGATTGCTGGACATGGGACGGCTCCTCGACGACGCTACTGCTGACACGGGGACGAACGCGATGGGCGCGGCTTCAAATATGACGCATTACGGTCCACACAGTGGCACCGAGGCGTCATTGCCGCCACATGGTTGACTCTTCCACACAACGATGATTGACTTGTTTGCCGCCGGTGTGAACAGTCGCCGCGGCCTATTGAGCAAAGTCCGAACTGTCGGACTTCAATTCAGATAACTCTCTAGACCAGCTCAAGAAATCCATCTCTCCTCACTGGCCAGTGGTTTCGAGGGCTTGAGAGAGTCTTTGTCATGGCGATTGCTCCCGGATGCGTTGTGTCCTGATGCCATGAGCGTCCTATGAGGCCGCCAGAACACGACTCCGTCGTGACCTTTCGGTTCTGCACAGAGTGGCGTATACAGGCAGACAAAGGAACGGCGCGAGTTCACAGTTACTTATAAGCGACCGAAGTTGTAGCAACTGTTCCCTAGCAGCCCATTGCAAAAGTGCTTTGGTAGCGAGAACGGGGATGTTGGCACAGATGCCCAACTGTAGAGTGGGCGCCGCGATGCATCTTCATCCGCAAAATACTGTACCTCGCGACGACCCCGCAGCCACCCAATGTTGAGACCTAGCATCCTCGTTCGTAGCCCGAATGACTTTCGCCACGGGCTGCTAGAGTTGACTTGAAAAGCGCGGCGCTGGGCTTCGCGCGAACCGCGGACGGATCGGTTCAGGGTGAACATAGCCCCAATTCCGCTCATTCACGAAAGGTGTACGCCCTAAAGGGCTTCGCGAGTGAGCAGCCCAAGCGATCCGAACCCAAGACTGCGGGATTGCTGCGTCACTACGTCGGAGGCACGCTAGCCCAGAGTATTCATCCGCGCTTCACGGTCATCACGGCGATTTCCGGCGGGCAATTCACACGAAGCGGAAACCAGGCTCCGAGTCCAACGGTGACGAACAACGCGCTTCCTCCTCGCGCGTAGAGGCCCGCATTCAACCGCCGCGCGAACCCGGGATCAGCCGCTGCGTCGCCTGCTGCTCGACGCTTGAGCGCGAATTGCCGGCCGTGCGTGTGCCCAGCGAGCGTGAGCGGAACACCAAATCGCGCAGCCGCGACGAACGCCTTCGGATTGTGCGCGAGGAGCAAGTCGATTCCCTTGCCGAGCTGCCAGACGCGACCCACCCGGCGTCCACAGCCGCGAATGGTGCGGTCCCATTCGATACCTCCGATGCGTAGCCGCGCTCCGCGCGGTCCCACCGACAGCGTTTCGTCGCGCAGCGCAGTGACACCAGCGGCCTCGGCCTCACGGACGATGAATCGCGGATCGTCGAGGTGGTCGTGATTTCCCAAGACAAGCATCGAGCCGAGCGGTGCCCGGCATTGCCCGAGCGCAGCGAGCACCGGCCCGACGCCGTGGGCGTCGAGATCGACAATATCTCCAGTGCATGCGACCAGATCCGCACGCAGCGCTGCGACGCCTTCGAGAAGTCCGACCGCCCGTTCGACCGTCATGAGGTGTCCAACGTGAAAGTCACTTACGTGCGCGATTCGAATGCCGTCGTAGGCGATGGGCCACGACGGGAGCGCGATGGCAATCTCGCGCGCCTCGACTGGCTGCTCGACATGGCGGCGCACGAGGTGGCCGCGCGTGATGCGATCCGCGGTGACCGTGAGAATGAGGTGCCGCAGCTTCGCGCGTCGGTACTTGCCCCGCTTGGGAGCTGGCTCGGACATCTCAGTCGGAGGTATTCGCGGATCGGGCATCACTCAAAATCGGATCGCGAGACCAGCGACCAAGCCTTGCAGTCCGATGTCCAGGGGATCGTCCGACGAACCGTTGCTGTCTTGGGCAAAGTCGGCTTCGACTAACCGATAGCCAATATGAGCGCCGATATTCGGCGTAAAGAAGACGCGAAGCCCGATGTTGACGTACCAGAGATCACCGACACCGCTGCCGTCGCCGGTAGCTCCAAACGATGGCCCGACGCTGAAGTCGACGTGCAAGTCCACCGACTCGATGAAGCTGATGAGGTCCTTGGTATGGAGCCCGAAATTGACTTCGCCGCCGAAGCGAATGGACGCCCACCCGCCATCGACGGCGCTGCGATTTCCCGTCGCGATCGTAGTCGACCCGATGTCCACTTGATCCCACGTGAATCCGATGAGCGGCGCGAGCTCGAGTGACAGGCGCTGCGCGCCATCGCCAGCAACGTTCTCGGCGCGCGGCGTCGATTCGCTCCACGGCGAAGGCGTTGCGTCGAACGGCCGCCAGAGTGCAAAGCCGACATCGACCGACGCGGACCACCAGTCAGCGGAGTTCTGCTGAAGTGGAAGCTCTCCCTCAGTGCTGAAGGAGAATCCTCGACCTTCGACGAAGAGCCGGTCCCAAGTCGCCCGAGCAGTTCCGACGAATGCGACCTCGCTGTCGTGGAGCCCGAGATCACTGACGCTCGGTGGCGTCGCGCCGGGACCGATTGGAACATTTCCGACCAGTCGCGGAAACCACGCGTCGAGCGTGAAATCAAAGCGAAAAGCTGCCGCGTCGTTGGCGCGTGTCACGGAAGTCAGGGCGAGCGCCACGAACGCAATCGACGGAACGCTGAATCGGTTCATTGGCGGAGCAGCGTACCCAGCACACCGCGGTAACGGTGCGATACTGACGCCATGCGAAAGAGCGACGGACCAAATTCCCCGCGACCTGCGCCACTGCCAAACGCGCGGCCATATCCGGCAGCGTTGCCTCCGCCAGCACCGAAGCCTGAGGTGCGCCCCCACGACGCGATCGACCTCGGTCGCGGCGCTTGGGCACCGCGGTCGGCGATCGTGTTTACGTTTAGTCGTTCGAGCGGCCCGGGCGGCCAGAACGTAAACAAGGTAAACACCCGCGCTGAGTTGCATCTCGCGATTTCGGCGATTCGGGGCTTGCACGACGCTGCGCGTGCTCGCCTTCGCGCGATGGCTGGCTCGCATCTCGTCAAGGGCAACGACGGTTCGGGCACGCTGCACTTCGCCAGCGACGAGAGTCGATCACAAGTCGACAACCGTGAAGGCTGCGTGGAACGATTGTGCACCCTTGTCACGGCCGCCGCAACGATTCCGAAGAAGCGCAAGAAGACGAAGCCGACCCGCTCCAGTGTGCAGAAGCGCATCGAAGGCAAGAAGCGTGAGGGAGCGAAGAAGCGTGGACGTGGCGAACAACACGAGTAGTCGCGCGCACCGGTCAGTGAACAGACGTCATCTCAGCCCATCGGAGGCGCGATCCCACCATGTGGTGCACATCGAGTCAGCTTCTCGTCGTTGTCGTGCTAGCGCAGTCCGCTGCGCCACCGCTATGACCAACGGGCGAGACAACAGAGGCGGTGACATCGACGAGCGGCGACAGTGACGGTCACGGTGACAGCCACAACGACAGCCAGACTGTCTGGGAGCCCGGATGCCGATCCGGCGAACTGGTCGACGAACTGGTCGGCGAGCTTCGGGCTCGGCGGTCGTGGTCTCATCCCCAACCGCGGCGACGACATCTGCGGCTTGGCGTACTACAACCTCGCGCTCACTCCATCCGTTGGACTAACTTGCGACGCGCCGACGCGCAATGGATCGATGGCGTCGTTCGCAACGACGAGCCTGCCGTTGTTCTGGGCATGCGCCTCAACATCGACTTCTGAGCGCGCTCGTGCGTGGCGAAGCAACCTGCGTACGTCTGCGTCTTCCACACTATCAATGAAGATGCATGTGGGCGGTAGCATGAACGAACGCATTCCCGAGATCGCTTGCGGCTTCTTGCCTTCGGCGACACTTCAAGATCGAATACCACAGCGCAGCCAATGACCTCATCCACCAACACCGTCCGACTTCATTGGGTCATTCGCGCCCCGCAGGAACGACGCTACCGGGCGTTCCTCGACCCGCGCGCTATCTGCCCGTGGCGAAAGTCATTTGGGCTGCGGACGAGCAGAATGGCCGATTTCTTCGTCGGCGCAACTCGCTCGTATCGCTGCGAATACTGCGTGGTTGCACCTCCTCGAACTGGGCCATTCTGCTCATCCTCGCTACCAAAGCACTTTCGCCACATGGATTCGTCGGCGAGGTACACGCGATCGACGCACGTGTCGGCGGAAGCTGTCGAATGTCGTTCACGAACTTCGGCACCGGGCAGTCCCACTCCTTCGGCGGCACGTATGTCGAACTCACTCCGCGCGAGTGCATCCGCTACAACGATCGCTTCGACGATCCGAACCTTGCCGGCGCGATGGAAATCACAGTTCGGCTCCGCGCGGTGATGTGCGGCACCGGAGTCACGATCGTCTAGGAGCATCTCCCGGCAGCGATTCCAGTCGAGTTGTGCTACCTCGGCTGGCAGGAGTCGCTCGCGATGCTTGCGAACTTGATCGAACCCCAGATTCCGTAGCCGCAGCAGGTGTCAGCTCTTCCCACGGACTGTTAGAACATCACACGAGGTCGGTGGCATCGACATGGCAGTCGTGCTCGGCAAGACGACGCGATCGTGATTCAACTCGGCGAGAACGCGAAAAGCGCGATCTCGTGGTGCACCGCTCCCTCAGGCTTGAGCACGCTGGAAATAAGCCGCACGCCGTCGACGGGAAAGTCGTGGAGAGAGACCGGGGACTTCAGCGTGACGCGCTCGCCTGCGGCAGCGAACCTAGCAATGGTGATATGCGGAAAGAACTTCTCGCGCGGTGCGGCTCGGATCTCGCGTCCGAAGCGCCGCACGAGGCGATCGTGCAGTTCGAGTAATCCAGCGGGCCGGTCGCACTCAAGCACGACCGTGCGCTTGAGACCGCGAGCGGGCAGCGCCGTCAACAGGACGGGCTTCAGTCGAAACGGTCCGATGCCCGCGCAGGCCACCTTCACAGCGTCTAGGATGGATTCGAGATCAAGTTCGCTCCGCTCGCCAATGAACATGGCGGTGAGGTGCGTCTGATCGCGCTTTGTCGCTCGATACGGCGGAAGGTCGAGTCCGACGAGGAGATCGAGCATCGCCAGAACTCGCTCGGGCGGTGGTGTAATCGCCAGAAAGAGCCTCAGCATGCGGCGTGCTCGCAGCGTCTGCGTCGCGCGCAGCGACGCGCGAATGGATCGATTTGGGTGAAGGCGAAGTGGTTTCGCGTAGGCGACATCAGCGCCGAGCGTACACGCACAAGGGTGGACCTTGCGCGAGCACGGCGTCCTGTATTTCACCCCTTCGCCGATGACCGCCGCTCCCGAAGGCGGCGCCATGCGATCGCAACCCCCACGAGTCCGAGCGCGCCCAAGACGAGTGATGCGGGGATGGGCACCACAATGAGCTGATCTTGGCCTCCGGGATTGGTCAGGCCACTGAGGCCCTCCGGCGCTTTCCAACCGTCGAAGCCTAACAGCCTGTGGCGAAAGTCACTTGGGCTGCTAACGAGAACATCGTGAGTTGGGCGTAGATGTAGGGCGTGGTCGCGATACCAGCGTCGTCTGACTGGAATGCACCTTGCGTGAGATCGTGCTGCATCTGCGCGCCGACGAGGTCGGGCGCGAGGAAGTTCTCGTGCGTGATTTCTCTCACCGCGAGTTGGAAGGCCGCCGAAACATCCGCATCGTGATACGTGGCGATATCCGCGTCGTAGCGAGCGTATAGGTCGTGTAGCAGCGAAGCCCGAATCGATCCGCGCGGCATTTTGGCGACGGAGCCGTCGGGTAGCGCTGGCACTGTGACGACATCGCTAACGCTTGCCCTCAAGCTCGACGCTGATGCGGTGTGACTCGCGATAGGCGAGTGAGGCGTTCGTACTCATTTCGGTGACCCAGATGACGCGAATGCGCGAAAACGGCACGAACACACGGCCACGACCCGTGTCGAGCGAGATCTCAAAGTGGTCGGTGCCGAGCATCGTGAGGTGCGCCTGTGAATACTCGCCGGAGTCCGGTAGGTTCACTTCGATATCGGCGTTCAGATACGCAGCGAGCAGATCTCTGATTGTCGCGAACCTCGGGTGCCGCGAGGCGTGCGTCGCGCTGGCTGCCGTGGCCGCAGTGGCTGCTGAGGGCGACGCGGCCTCGGGTGCGATTCCAATGTGCGCAGAATCAGTACCCGACGGCACCGACGGGAACGTTAGTCCCTTCACGTTCGTCGCTGGCACCCACTCGGAATGGCCCGCTTGCTGGATGAGCGACTCGGCGGTGAGGTCCCCGCGCAGCGCGGCTTCCTTCAACTGATCGGCGGTCATCCACGGCGAGACGGCTGCGCCAGTTCGGAAGCGATACTGGGCGACGACGGCGGCAGACGGAACGGACGGGGCGGTGTTCGGCACGATGAAACTCCCTGACGAGAGCCCAAACCAAAGACCTAACGAGCTTGGGCGAAGAAGAAGTGATTGCCACGAGCGGCGGCGCACATGACCGACTCACTGAAACCGTAGCCTCGGCGTTCTTCTTCCCCTTCCAGCGAAACCAGTTCAACACCAGCAGTCCAACGACAGCAGGCCAACCTAGTACGCAAGCGCGACCATCTCCACGAATGAGATGCGCGCTCCCGGAACAACCCACAGCGGCGACTCCCAGACTATTGAACCTCAACTTTCCGTGAACACAACCTTCGGGTGGCCAGATTCTTCGAGCTTGGGGCACCAAGGCCTTGTGCGAACTTTCACAAGCCCGCGGCGCTGCGCCGACAAGTGCCTGTCAGACGATGACTTGGCGGAGAATGCGAGCGGCAATGGTGAACTCGTCGAGCGGCATCCATTCGTCCGCCCGGTGGGCGTTCGAAATATCGCCGGGTCCCCAGACCACACACTCGAGCCCCAGCTGTGCGAGGCGACCTGCGTCGGTTCCGAAACCGACACCGAATTCGTCGCACTGCGCCACCGACGCGCAGAGCTTGCGGTAGAACGCGCTGTTCGCTGGAGTCGCGAACGCCGGTGTGTCGTTGATCACGCGCACTTCGACAGCATCGTTCGGCACGACCGCTTCAACAGCGGCTCGTACACCCGCGACTGCGGCGTCGCTCGACAT
The DNA here is from genome assembly GCA_034440475.1 of Phycisphaerae bacterium. Lineage (GTDB taxonomy): Bacteria > Planctomycetota > Phycisphaerae > Phycisphaerales > SM1A02 > JAEUIT01. Next base: position 17,381 of record JAWXCC010000212.1, read on the forward strand.
GCCCGGGAGGAGTCTCACGCCGACGTCGAGTTCGCAGCGCTCCGGAATCACGTTGATCGCGACGCCTCCTCGGATGCGCGCTGTTGTTAGTACGGGGAACGGCACTTCAGGAAATAGTGAACTTGCGGCATTCCGCTCATGCATGAGTTGCTTGCGAACTACCGCGAGCGCCGCGATGACTGCACCCGCGCGCTCGATAGCGTTGACACCCTTGTGGGGAAAGCCGCTGTGGGCCGCCACGCCATGCACCACGATCGCGAGCGTGAGATGCCCTTTGTGTCCGCGCACGACTCGCATCGACGTCGGTTCGCCAACTAGGCAGTGACGCGGCAGCGCTCTCTCCCGCGGCCACAAGCGCACGAACGCGGCAGCGCCGAGCGTGCCTATCTCCTCGTTGCAGGTGAGTAGAAGTTGGAGCGGTGCTTCGAGCGAAGTCTCAGCTCGTTCTCGCAGTACGTTTGCGGCGAGTGCGACGAATCCCTTCATGTCGCAGGCGCCTCGCCCGTAGAGTCTTCCGTCGCGCTCGACCAACGTTCGTGGCGGACTCGTCCAGTCCGGCTCATCGGCTGGCACGGTGTCGACGTGTCCACACAACAGCATGCCCTCACCGCGCTCGGAGGGCGGGCCAGCGCTGAAAAGCACATTCTCGCCCGCATCGCAGCCGTCGAATCGCTCCACGCGAATGTTCGGTCCGACGAGATAGCCGCACAGAAAATCCGTCAGCGCGAGATTCGGCCGCCGGCTCGTGGTGTCGAATGCGACGAGGCGTGAGAGAAGTTCCACATCGGAGAGTCGCGCGGCCACCGCCGCAGGATACGTCAGAGCCGCCCGTACACTACGGCGATGGCGATCCGTTACCGCACCAGAATCCTCGACCACTTGCGCCACGCGACCTATCGACCGATGCCCGCCCGCGAGGTGGCTCGGCAGATGGGTGTTGCGGACGAAGAACTTGAGGAATTCACTTCGGCAGTCGATCAGCTCGTCGTCGCCCGACGCCTCGAGATCGGCGCCGACGAGAAACTTCGATTGCCACCTTACGGCGCCGAAGCGACCGGAAAGATACGAATCACCCGCGCTGGTTTCGGCTTCCTGATCGCCGATCCGCCGACGCGGGAGGGGGATCTCTTCATTCCCGAGTCGTACGTCGCCGACGCGATCTCGCGCGACACCGTTCGTGTCGCTGTCATCCGAAAGTCCGATCGCCTCCGTCGCGGCGGTGGTGGTGTCCGCAGCAGCGGCGGACCGCCGGAAAAAGGCGAGTTGTTTGGCCGTGTTCTCGAGGTCATTGAGCGCGGACAGACGCGGTTTGCTGGCGTCTTGCGGAAGGAAGGACGCATGTGGCTCGTCGTGCCCGACGGTCGTGCTCTCCGCGATCGCATCGTCGTGCGCGATCCATTCGTGAAGAATCCCAACGCGAAAGACGGCGACAAGTGCATCGTCGAAATCACGTTGTGGGGCGAGGCCGATACGCTGCCGGAGGGCGTCATCACCGAGGTCCTCGGCGAGGCCGGTCGGCCCGACGTCGAGACCGAGGCAGTCATCGCGTCGCATCAGATTCGCACGCGGTTTCCTGACGGGGCGGATGAAGAGGCAAGCGCCGCAGCTCGTTCCTTCGAATCGTTAGCTTCTGGACCTTGGGCAGATCGACTCGATCTCACTCGCGAGCTCATCTTCACCATCGATCCGCCCGACGCCAAGGACTTCGACGACGCCATCTCGATCCACCGCAGCGAGGAGAAGGACGAGTGGGAACTCGGCGTCCATATCGCTGACGTGTCGCACTTCGTTCCGAGCGCTGGTCCGCTTGACGAAGAAGCGCAGGCGCGAGGCACAAGTGTTTATCTCCCCCGTCGCGTCATTCCCATGCTGCCCGAGGCGCTTTCGAATGGCGTCTGCTCGCTGCAAGAGGGGGTAGCGCGATTCACGAAGAGCACGTTTATCACGTACGACTCGAAGGGTCGCGTGATGGGACAGCGATTCGCTGACACCGTCATTCGCTCACGAAAGCGCCTCACATATCTCGAAGCGCAAGCTCTCATCGATGGCGACCTCGCCGGAGCGCGTGCTCATGCGAAGGCAGAGCCTGAGTACGACTCCGATCTTATGGAGGCGCTGCGCCTGTCGAATCGTCTTGCCAAGATTCTGCGCGAGCGTCGTCGCAAAGACGGCATGATCGCGCTCAACCTGCCGCAATCAGAACTCGTGTACGACAATGAAGGTCACGTGATCGACGCAGTGCCCGAAGATCAATCCTTCACGCACACGTTGATCGAGATGTTCATGGTCGAAGCGAACGAGTCACTCGCGCGACTCTTCGCCGACCTTGAGTTGCCGCTCATCCGTCGAATCCACCCTGAGCCGGTGTACGGCGACCTCGAAGAGCTGCGCACGTTTGCTCGCCTCGCCAAGATCGACTTGCCTGACAAGCCGACACGAAAAGACCTCCAATACCTTCTTGAGCAGACCAAAGAAGGCAGCGCGACGCGCGCGATTCACTTCGCGGTTCTTCGCTCGCTCGCGAAGGCTTCGTACAGCCCGGCGCTTGAAGGTCACTTCGCGCTCGCAAGCGAGCACTACGCCCACTTCACGAGTCCAATTCGCCGCTATCCCGATCTCACCGTCCACCGCGCGCTCGCTGCCTATCTCGCGGCGACCGACAACGGCAGCAAGGTTCCAAGCGGCCGCAATCGGCGAAAGCTCTCGCGCGAGCTTGTCGACGATCCGGGCATCCTCGACGAAGGCATCCTCATCGACCTCGCGAATCAGTGCACCGAGCGCGAGATCGCTGCTGAAGAAGCTGAGCGCGAGCTACGTCAGTTCCTGATTCTGCAGTTGCTTCAGACCAAGTATCTCGGCGCCGATTTCCCAGCGATCGTCACCGGCATGGCGCCGAACGGCGCCGTGTTCGCATCACTTGAGAAGTACTTGATCGACGGCGCAATACCAAGTCGCGATCTCCCTGGTTCCGACGGTCGCATCGATCGCTGGATTCCCAGCGGCGGCGGACGTCTTGTCGCGCAACGAAGCGGCGCCTCAATCGGGCTCGGCGATCTCGTCACCGTCCGCATTCAGCGCATTGACCTCGCAGCGCGACAGATGACACTCGAAGTCGTGCGTTTCGCGGAGAACTCCCAACGCGTCGACACCAGCGACGCGCCGGTTGAAGGTAAGCCCACCTACGGTGCTGGCCACTACGACCGCGGGGGAAAACCGCAGCGCGGCCGCGTGAACGGCAAGGGCAAGGGCTACAAGCAAGGCCGACGCGGTAGGAAGAGTAAATGAGGCGGGAGATGACTCACTCACCCATTCGTTACCGACGCCCATCGACACTGGTCTCGTAGCGGACGCCTTCCGGCATCGGAACCGGCTGTACGACCGTGCGGCGATCACTGCCGCTCGTCACTCGCGATCCGTCGACTGCAACGAAAGCTGTGTACGGCGACGCGATACCGTAGCGCAACGCTGTGGCGAGAATGTCACGGCGAATCTCGTCGCCGCGCTCAGGTTGCCAGGTCGCGTCGTCCGACCACGTCGCGATCTGCGCCCGCGCCCAGATGCGCTCGAGCGCCTTCGATTGCGTGTCGTTCGCAAACGTCAGCATCCACGTTCGCTCGACACGTTCACTTCCGCTCCATCCGTGCAGGCTCACCTGACTGGTTCCGCTCCCGGTGTAGATGCCGAACACCGTCACCGGCCGACCGGCAATGAGGTCGGGCATTCTCCGCGGCCAGAGCTGGTCGACACTCACGCCACTCAGCGAGAGTGTCGCGTCATGCACGATCGGATGCGCGATGCGCTCCATGAATGCATCCATCACGGCGACGGCATCGCCTCCGCTTGAAATGTCGGCGACTGCGCCGCGACCGGTGTCAGCCATGCCTTCAAGCATCGCCCAGTTCGCGCTCGAACCTATGCCAAACGCGAAGACGCGACGACCCGCCAGCGTCTTGTGCATCTCACCAATGATCTCCGCCTCGTTCGACACGAAACCGTCCGTCAGGAAGACGAGGTAGCGCACGCGTCCCTCATCACTCGGCAGCGCCAGCGCGCGACGAAGACCTTCGAGCACCATGGTGCCGCCGTCGGCATTGAGCGCATCAACGTGGCGTCGCGCGTCTACAATGCTTCGATCGTCGACAACCACCATCGCATCGCCGAACCCACGGGCATCGGAACCAAAGTCAACGATCTGAAAGCGATCACCGCGGTGAAGCTTACCTAACGAAGCGCGCACCACCTCTTTCACCTGCGCGAGCGGCCGTCCGCTCATGCTGCCGGAGCGATCAATGACGTACACGAGATCGATCGGCGCTCGCTTCTCTATTCGCACAACCTCGGGCGGATACAGCGTCAGCGCGAAGTATCCCTTTCCATCCGCTGACTTCGTCGACACCAGACCTACCTGCGGCTCGGCGCCAGCAACGCGGTAACGCAGCACGAAGTCCCGATTCGCCAATTCTTCGCCGCCGACAAAGCGTGCTGTCGCGATCGACGACTCGGGCGGTGCCGCAACGATCGTGTGGCTGGGCGATTCAAGGGCGCGGATCGGAACGCCAGCGTCAATTGCCACATCGATCTGCACGCCGCGATCAGTGCGGGCACCGGGTCGCAGGTACTCGACATGCGTCTTCTGATCACTCTCCACCGAGCCACCAACCCGCGTCGAGCCAATGCCATCGCGCTCGCCCGGTGGATTGAATCGCGGCCCGACAACGAGCGGGAAGCGCCACTCGTACCAGCCATCTCGATAGTCAATCATGTTGTAGTAAGTCAACGTCACTTCAATGCTCGCGCCCGGTTCGATATTCGCGACCTTCTCCATGAAGATGTTTGTGCGCTCTTCGGTGAGCAGCGATGCGACATGGCCCTGCGCCCGCGCATCGCGATGCATCGCTTCCGCCTCTTCACGCTCGCGCACGATTCCGCGAATCACTCGATCACCGACCCGTAAGACGAAGTCACCTACAGCAGCGTCGTTCGGCAACGGAAAGACGTACGCGGCCTCGATCGTGTCGCCATAGGGATTACGGAATCGTTGAGAGACATCGACACTCGCAACTGGTCCTTCGAGACGCGCTTGTACCGCTGTGTTCTCGAGCGGAAATGCTCGTGTGGGAAGACCGTCGGTACCTCGGTCGCACGCGACGAGCGAACCGATACCCGGCCCTGTGCCGCGCACGTCATAGCCAGCACGGACTGAGGAAGACGAGTTCGGCGCGCGGGCAACGATCCAGGTTTCGTTGATCGGACCACGGACACGCGGGATCGATTCTGAGTTGCCTAGAAATCCTCGCGTCTCTGTCGAGCCCAGCGGCGTTGACGATGCGTTCGTCGAGTACTGACGCCTCTCATAGGTGCTCGATGCACACGCACCTAACCACATCGCGATGACCACAAGCGTCGCGAGGCAACAGAATCGACACGAGGAATACGCGTTCATGGAGTTCTCGGAAGAAGTTGAAATCGTGCTGGGATTAATTCTGCGCCGCGTCCACACGCGAGTGAAAGCGTGATGGATGGTGGCGGTGCCTCGCTGTCGAATTGCACCGTCACGCTGCCGACGCGCATCGAACCGGTTGCCGCAGCACCGTCAGCGATAGCAGCGAGCATCACTCGACCGGTGACGAGCGCTGCACGGTCATAGGTCGCTGGCGCTGAGAACGGGCCATCGCCACCTTCGATGCCCGCGATGCGTCCAGGCAAGGAGAGTTCGCACTGCCACGCCGCGAGCGCCTGCACTTCAGTGTCAATCATGATGTCGTAGACAACGAAGCTCGCGTGAGGCGCAATCGCGAGCGGCTTTGCGTCGCCGCTCGTACCGGATATCGCGACGATCGCCATTAAGATCGCCCGCACGCGCGGATCGGAGATCGCCTTCGCCCGCTGCGAGGAGTTAGGTGAAATGCGTTCGACCTCGCGAAGCGCCGCAGCAATAGTCATGCGTCCGTCCGCCTGCGAAGGCACGAGCGCGGTCCGACCGGCGCTCCAGATCGCCGTTCCGACCGCAGCAAAGAGGACCGCAGCGATCGCCCCCGCGACGAGCCACCACGCGGTTACGCGCCGAACCGGGGTGCTCGCCTGGAACTGCCGCGCGATCGCAGACCGAATGGCGGCATCGATGTCATCCGGGATCTGCGGTCCGCGTGACGCCGCGTCGCCGAGCTCGCGGTGCAACCGCAAGGAGTGGTTCGGCGGGTCAAAGTCGTCGGAACTGCGGGGCATCGAGGGCTGAAGCAGCCGAGGGGTCGAAGAGTTCGCGCCGAATGACGAGATTTCGACAAACCGTCACAGTTGAAACTCGTCGCGCAGCCGCGGCTCTTCGCGAAGCGCCGCGAGGGCGAGTCCGAGGCGGCTCTTCACGGTTCCGATGGGGATTTCTAGCGCCGTCGCGACATCCGCGAGCGTGAGTCCGTCACCAAAAATGAAGGAGGAGAACCTCGCGCTGCCGAGCCGGCAGTCGCTCCAGCGCTGCGTGCAAGCTCGACGCGTCGCCAACCGATGAAGAGCAGTCGGCAGCCCGATCGAACTCGCTCGGCAGCTCGCCCGAGCGTCGACGTTTGCGCGCCGCGTCGATCGCAAGGTGACGCACGACTGGGTACAAAAAACTCTTGACCTGTCCTAACAGAACGAAGCCGGGAAACTTCGTCAGCCAGTATGCGATCGTGTCCTGAAGCGAGTCGAGCGCGATGTCTCGATCACCCACCGTGCGATACGCGACGGCGACAATCCACTCGCGATACCGCTCGTAAAGGAGTTCAAACGCGCGAGCGTCGCCGCAATTCGCCCGCTCGACGAGTTCGCGATCTGTCGCTGAAGTTGGGTCGGACAAGTCCTTCAATGTCGACGATGCTAACGAAGTCGATTCGACGCACAATGAGCGGCCCTATGAGAACCGCACTGGACATTCTCGTTTTCCCCGACGCCGAAGTCCTTGACGTGATGGGTCCGTACGAGGCATTTTCGCTCGCCACGCACGACGCGGGCGGCGAAGCCTTCGATGTGCGACTCGTCGCGCACAACGCGACCTCCGATCGAGTCGTTGCGCTGCGCAACGGGTTGCGTGTCGTCGCCGATAGAACGATCGACACGCGCGCGACGGACGCGTCTGTCGGCGACGGAATTCTGCTCGTTCCCGGCGGACCGGGCGTGCGCCGTCTGCTCGACGACGCAGCACTCCATCGGTGGATCGGCGTGCGGGCTCGCGAGGCGCAGCTCGTGCTCTCCGTGTGCACTGGCGCGTGGCTTCTCGGCCTCGCCCGACTGCTCGACGGAGTTCCTGCCACTACGCATCACCAAGGCTTCGACGATCTCGCACGCATCGCACCGACGTGCGACGTCCGGCGGGGTGCCCGCTTTGTCGATGCCGGGCGCATCAAAACGTCAGCCGGGGTTTCCGCGGGCATCGATCTGTCGTTGCACGTGATCGCCGAGCGCCTCGGCGCGGCTGCTCGCGATCGGGTCACGACGACGATGGAATGGCCGCACGACTAGCGCGGCTACTCGTTTGACTCAACTAACGTCCGAGTGCGTCCGCTAGGAATAAGCGCATCTTCGCGAACGCGCGATCACTGGCCTTCTGCTTGAACACCGTGCCGAACTTCGGGTCGTTCGCCTGTGGATTCGTAAAAGCGTGCACGGTGTGCCCGTACATGTCGATCTCCCAGTCCGCCTCGGCGAAGGTCATTTCCTTCGCAAATGCGACGACCTGATCCGGAGTGCACATGGGGTCGTCGTACCCGTGCAGGCAAAGAACGCTCGCCGCGATCTTCGGCTGCGGCCCGAGCGCGACCGGGGGCGTGAAGAGACCGTGAAAGGCCACCACCGCGCGAACGCCGGGCGCGCCAGCACGAGCGATGTCGAGCGCACAAAGTCCGCCGAAGCAGAAGCCGATTGCAGCGACGCGCTGGGCATCGGCACCAGGCAGTTGCTGCGCCGCACGAACTGCGGCCAGCAGTCGTCGTTGGAGCATCGCGCGATCTTGGACGAAAGGCGTCATGAGCGCTGAGTTCTGTTCGGCGGTTCCTCCGCGTCGACCCTTGCCGTAGACGTCGACTGCGAAGCCGACGTAGCCGAGTCGGGCAAGTTCGTCGGCACGGGCGCGCGCGAAGTCGTCTTGACCGGCCCACGCATGGCAGACGAGTACAACCGGGGCAACTTGGCCGGGGCTGACACCGCTTGCGACGTAGCCGTCGCAGGTGATGTCACCATCTGAATAGGAAACGTGTCCGGTGTGCATGCGCGCATCGTAACGGTGACCGCGCTGGGGAGGCGCCAGCCGTGTTCGGCTGAATCCGCGCCGACAAGAAAAACCTCCACACTTTCAGGGGGTCGGCTAAACCCGTGTTAGATTCGCGGCCGCTCGATCGCAGCCGCACTGCGTCTTCGAGGAGCAATCGCCCGCCGACGGTTTCCACCGCCGGAGGACGGGGGGAAAGGCAATCGTGGAAATCATGGATCGATCAATCGCGCCCACTGGGGCGCTGGCTGTCGCTCGCGCTGCACTTACAAGCGCGAAGGTTGCAACGAAACGGATCGCGGTGGCAGGCTCAGCGATGACTGCGCTCGCCTTGGCGGGGCTCGTCCTATTGGCATTCGCGCCGCCCCCGCCGCTTCATGAGACTGCGCTTCTTGAACCGCAGAAGGGTCGAATTGAGGTTCGCTTTGGCCGCGCCGTCGCGCTTGCCGGGACCGCAGCCATAGTGGCGAGCCCGTCAGACGGCGACGACGGAACCGCCGGCGGCTCAGTACACGTCTTCGGCGACTCCAAATCCGGTTGGCGTCGCGTGCAGCGCCTCACATCCGCCGAACGCGACGCACAGGATCGTTTTGGACAGGCGGTGGCTGGCGCGGGAAGTCGTGTGGTCATCGGAAGAGATCGCGCGGACGAATCTGGCGAGGACGCGGGCGGTGCTGTGGTGCTGCGCCGCGTTGGCTATCACTACCGGGTCGAAACCGAACTCGTGCCGGAAGCCCCAAGCGCGCTCAGCGGCTTCGGCGGCGCCGTCGCCATTGACGGCCCAACGATCGTTGTCGGTGCCTCGCGCGACGACACCACCGCAAGTGACGCTGGCAGCGCGCGTGTATTCACGTTGACCGACAGCGTATGGAAACCGAGCATCACGCTGCTCGCACCAGACGGCGCGATCGCCGATTGGTTCGGATCCGCCGTCGGCGTCAGCGCGAGTTCGATTGTGGTTGGCGCGTACGGCGACGATGATCGCGGCGAGAAATCCGGCGGCGTCTATGTCTGGACTCGTGGCTCGGACGGCTGGACCCTCGAAACGAAGATCGTCCCCGAGGACGCGAAAGCTGGCGACTGGTTCGGGTTTGCATGCGCTATTGACGGCAATCTGCTCGCGATTGGTGCTCCGCGAGACGACGGAAGCGGTGAGTCCACGGGATGTGTTCGGCTGTATCGACGAACAGCGCGCGGTTGGACCCTCGAGCAGACGCTGCGCCCAGCATCCGGCGTGACGACAACATGGTTCGGGTACGCGGTAGCACTCGATCGTGGTCGGCTCCTCGTGGGGGCACCAGGTGACGACACGGACGGCGATTCGGCTGGCGCAGCGCAGCTCTACCACCGCGAGCGCAACGAATGGGCACTGGCGGCGACGTTACTTCCGACGAGCCCGACGGCGGGGGCGCAGTTCGGCGCGTCGGTCGCGCTGCACGACGACCTCGCGCTCATCGGACGGAACTGGGATGAGGACGCCGAACAAGTCTCGGGCAAGGCGTGGGTGTTCCGTCTTGAGAGTGGCCTTGTAGATGGCGAGGCAGGCGCGACCGGTAAGAAACCGGGCAAGAAACCCGCCAAGCTGCGCGAACGTGAGTTGGAGTCGACGCCAGCGACGACGCCCGCACCGATCGCGACGCCACCACGCGGTGATGTCGGGAAGAACTCGAGCACGCGCAGCAGCGCATCGCCGCTGATTCACTGCGCGGTGGCATCTGCATTCGCTCCCCGCACAGCACGGCGGCCGCTGTGTTCCAGCCGCTTCGCCTCTGGCCCGCGCGCCTACTTCCCTTCGGTCTCGGGATAGAAACCAACGATCACACCATGCCAGTCTTCGATCGTCGAGCAGACCACGAATGCGGTCTTGACCTCTACGGGCCGCGGGTGGTGTCGCGCGAACTTGATGCCGAACTTCCGCATCATGCGACCGGCCTTGCGTTCCCCATGAAGCTTCACGGAGAGATCGAAGTGATCGAGGAGCGTCTGTCGTTGTTCACCGAGCGTCGGCTCCGACGGTGCCTGTCCGCGCATCAGTTCTCGCGCTTGTCGGAAGATCCAAGGATTCCCGATGCAGCCTCGCGCGACTGACACACCCTTTACGCCGGTGTACTCGAGCATCGCAAAGATGTCTGCCACCTCCCACACGTCGCCCGATCCAAAGACCAGTCGCTCCGGATGCCGCAGCATGAGATCACGGAGAAACTCCCACTTCGCTGGGCCAAGGTACTTCTGCTGCACGGTGCGGCAGTGCACCGTCGTCCAGAGATAACCCAGGTCGTAGCACGCATCGAAAACGTACTCGAAGTTCGCGGCCATCGCCTCGGTGTCGTCAAACGCGCGCCGCAGCTTCGCGGTACACGGAATCTCCGGCGGCACTGCATCGCGGACTGCCGCGAGCACGGCGATTGCGTCGTCCGGATGCGCGAGGAAGTGGCCGCCACGATTACTGCGCTTGACCTTCTTCACCGGGCACGCGAGATTGACGTCGATTGCGTCGTAGCCCATTCCGACCAAGACGCGAGCACCCGCAGCCATCTCGTGCGGCAGCGTTCCCATGATCTGCCCAGCAATCGGATGATCGTCAAGACCGGCGGCGACGTTGTCTTCGATCTCGCCCATGCCGCATTCGGTGGCGAGCAGGTCCGGGTCCTCCTTCCGACGTCCCTTTCCGCCGTTCAAAAGCGTTCGGTCGAGAAGGGCTTCCGTCACGCAAAACGGCGCGCCGTGACGGCGCGCGACGATGCGCATGGGACCATCCGAGTAGCCAGCAAGTCCTGCTTGGAAAAACGGAGCATCGAAGCGGGGGAGGACGGCCGTGACGCGCGGGTCAACCTTGACGGAGCGCGCGACCGCTTCGATGGAGCGAGCGAGCGTCCAGCGGAATCGGTCGTCGCCCGATTCGGCGCCGTCTTGGTCGCGGGCTGCGTTCGGTTCAAGGTGGACAGACACAATCGGGAGCGTAGCTGGACGGGCCGATCGAACGTTCGTCGAACGAACGCCCGCCGATCGAACCCCAAAGTTGTGCCAGCGGCACGCTTGAAGCACGGCTCGCAGCGATTCCACATGTTCACGGCGCTCGGTTCACAGCGGCGAAACTCGCGCCAAAGCCATGTCCGAAAACGGCGAGCACATGCGCGCTGTGCCGTTACCGTGCGCCACGTGCACAATCGACCGGACGACTGCTACGCCGCGATCCGTTCACGTGACCGCCGCTTCGACGGCGTGTTCTTCGTCGCCGTACGCTCAACTCGGATCTATTGCCGACCCGTCTGCCCAGCCCGAACGCCACGACGTGATCGTTGCCGGTTCTTCGCGACTGCGGCAGCCGCTGAGGTCGCGGGATTTCGCCCCTGCCTGCGCTGTCGTCCTGAGCTCGCCCCGGGCAACGCTCCTATGGACGCCGTGGCGCTCTCGGCGGGGGCAGCTGTCGCTCGACTCCGCGCCGAGGCGACGCGCGGTGTTCATGGCGGAGGGCGGCGAGGGCGGCCGGGCCGCATTGGGGCGGGCGGTCCCGTCGGCACCGTCGCTGCGCAGCTTGGTTGCAGCGAACGACACCTCAGGAGAATCGTGGCGCGCGAACTCGGCGTCACGCCAGTCGAGCTGATCCAGAGTTCCAGACTCCTCGCGGCCAAGCAGCTGCTCACGGAAACGGCTCTGCCTATCACCACGATCGCATTTGCCGCGGGATTCGCCAGCCTCAGACGTTTCAACGCACTCTTCCTCGAGAGATATCGCATGGCTCCGACGTCGCTCCGCCGCGCCGCGAACTCTGCGCCAGCTCGTCGAGCACTACGCGGTTCAGTCCCACCCGGCGCGGCCACCCTGCGCCTAACACTTGCCTATCGGCCACCGCTGGCGTGGACGGAATTGCTCTCGTTCCTCAAGGCGCACCGGATCCCTGGGGTCGAGCGCGTCGACGAAAACAGTTATATCCGCACGGTTGCCATCAACGGGCGGCGTGGATGGTGCCGCGTGACGCACGATCAGCCCCGGCATCGCCTCTGCGTTGAGATCTCCGACGCGCTGGCGCCAGTCGCTGCGGCGGTGTTGGTGCGTATCCGCGCGCTCTTTGATCTCGACGCGCGGCCGGACATCATTGATCTGCACCTAGGACGCGATCCACGGCTCGCGGACGAGGTCAAGCGGCATCCAGGGCTCCGTGTACCCGGTGCGTTCGACGGCTTTGAACTCGTGTGGCGGACGATCCTGGGTCAACAGGTGAGCGTGCGCGCGGCGACGACTATCTCTGGGCGACTTGCGGCCTCGTTCGGAGAACCTCTCCATGGCGACGCGCTGGATATTGGTGGTGCGTCTTGGTTCAAGACCGCATTGACGGCCGCTTCAACGCACCTGTCGACGGCCGATGTTCCGCCAAGGAACGCAACGGCTGAACGTGATGGGCTCGACTACTTCACACCCACAGTCGATCGCCTGGCCCTAGCGACCGAGGAAGAATTGCAGCGAGTTGGCCTCACCCGCTCGCGGGCGCGGACGTTGCACGCGTTCGCCGCGCTCATGAGAAGCAGCCGCGTCGCACTCGAGCCGGGGGTTCCCTTGGACGCCGTTGCCCCCGAGCTACGACGATCGTTCGGAATCGGCCCGTGGACGATCGACTATCTCGCAATGCGGGCGCTGCGCTGCCCCGATGCGTTCCCTTCAACCGACCTCATCCTCGCTCGCGCAATCGGTGCCACGTGCTCGAAGGATGTCGATCGAACCACGGCCACGTGGCGCCCGTGGCGAGCCTACGCGGCTATGCACCTCTGGCGAGCGTCGAAAGGAAATCCATGACAAGGACCATAAGCGGTTTCAATTTAAAGAACACATGCACAGTCGCGCGGGTTCGTCCGCAGCGGAGCACTCGCCGTTCGCCTGAATCAGCGCCACGCGAAGCTGCCGCTGTTGCGAGTGCCTCGATTGACCTAGCCTCGGGTCGACGGGCCCCGGGTCGACGAGCCGCGCTCACGACGACCCCCGAGGACCGGGCGGCGGTCCCACTCGTGCGCTGGCACTGGACGATGTCGAGTCCGATCGGACCGCTCACGCTCCTCTCTGACGGCGAAAGACTCTGCGGTCTCGCGCCAGACAGTGTTCTTGAGCGCGACAAGTGGGAGGGTCGCGGGAAGCGTGATCAGACTCCGTTCCGCGCGGTGATCGCCGAACTCCGCTCCTATTTCGACGGCGAGCAGAGTTGCTTCAAGGCGCACATCGGGCTCCTCGGGACTCCGTTTCAGCTTCGAGTGTGGGAGGCGCTCCTCTGCATCCCGTGCGGGACGACTACCTCGTACGCCAAACTCGCCGCGAGCGTGGGGCGACCGACAGCGATCCGCGCGGTGGGAGCAGCAAACGGCCGGAATCCCATCTCCATCCTCGTGCCCTGTCACCGAGTCGTCGGAAGTACCGGCCACCTCACCGGCTACTCAGGTGGAATCGATCGCAAGCGATGGTTGTTGGAGCACGAGACGAAGCACTGGGGAACTGCGTAGCGATCCCCTCGCGAATACCCCCGGGCTGCGCCGGTCCTCGCCGCGCGGGAACTCCGCGCGAAGAAGCGCTGTGATTAGGCCGGGAGGCGGACCTCGGCACCGGTCGTCCGCTTGGTCCGACCGCAGTCGGTGAAGGACGCCCATTTTCGGTATCCTGCTGTGTCTTCCGTCGGTCAGTCGAGTGGTTGGTTCCACCGCCGTCTCCGCACTCACTGCGGAAGCCGGATGCCGTTTGGGGCGCCGTGCGTGGCGCTGTCTTGGGCGCCTGTTTCGGCGCTTCCCAACCAGCATGATTGCGCCGCCGGAGAAGGCCTCGCGGAGGACCGATGGGACTGGAAGCGGATTGCACAGCCGTCGTCGACGGCAGCGAACGATCGGGAAAGGCCTACCTGGAGTCGACGGAAATCGTCCTCGCCGGTCGCCCTCGTCTGCGCATTCCACTCGATGCGATTGATTCGGCGGCCGCTCGCGGTGCCAAACTCACCGTGAAGACGTCGGCTGGCCAAAACGTCGCGATCACCTTTGAAGACGCGGTCGTTGCCAAGAAATGGCTCGAGAAGCTGAACGAGGGTCCGAAATCACGGCTCGACAAGCTCGGCGTCGAGCGCCAGCAGTCGATCCTCCTCCTCGGTGATCTGCCACTCGCCTTCCGCGAAGAACTTGGTCCCGCCCTCGACGCCCCGGCGGCGACTCGTCCGATCGGCGCGCGACGATATGACATGGTCATCTTGCTGATTGAGCAGCAGCGTGAACTCGCGCGGCTCCGTTCCGCGGGCGAGCGCACGGCGACCGGTGGCGTCTTGTGGGCCGTCTGGCCTAAGGGTATGCCCGATCTTCAGCACGAAGATGTCGTCGCGACTGCGGGTGAGCTCGGCTTCTCGCAAACCAAGTCGATGAGTTTCGACGACCAGCTCCACGGACTTCGGCTGGTGCGGACGAAGCGCTGATCGCGCGTTGCTCGGTTTCCTGAATGGACACGCCAGCGCTCCACTCGCTCCGATTCACGAGTGCGCCAGGCGACTCGACCGATCGGTCACGCGCGACGCCGCGCCGGACCCATCGAGAGCGGTCGCTGTTTGCTGAAGCAAGATCGCGAAGTTCGGATCTGCATTGATCGCCACGCACGCTCCTTCCTACGTCGGCTCGTCGCGGCGTCGCGCGAAACTGCGTTGAGCCTCTTCCGGTAGCCCGAACGCAGGCGAGCGCAACGACGCGAACTTCCGGTATTGGTGCTCATGCGCGACGCTGTGATAGTACAGGGCGCCAAGAATCGCCACGAGCAATGTCAAGCCGAAGAAGCTGACGCAACCGGGCGACAGCAGCACGAACACGATTGCTCCCCCGATGAGGACGAACGCCGCGATACTTCGAGAACGCGCGACCCATCGCCTCGCGTTCGGCGAGCAGTAGTCCGAGCTGTAGATCCAATCGAGCGAGAAGGCGTGGCCACACTCTGGGCAGCGGATATCCGGTACACCTTTCAAGTTGTAGCCGCAGTTCGGGCAAGGCACGGCTTCGTGAGGCGATCGGCGCAACCGGGAACTGCTACTGGCTCTCGGATCTGACATTGGGTGCCAGCTGCTTCCGCCTAACGACCATCGAGCTGTGCCGCACGCATGTGCGGCCGAGGCCGTCGGCCCCACGAGAATCGTAACCGCACATGCGTGTCGGCATGAGCGACTTGTTAGTCTGCCTTTCCCAAACTTTGCCCAGTTCCGACGTTGAAGCGATCCAGAGCGCTGCGAGACGCCGCCCCGCGGCGCAGGAGGACGCCGATCCGAGTTGTCTTGCGGGGGGGGGGGAAGGACACGTTCACTCCGTCGCCCGCACACCGACGGCGCTATCGCGGGCGGCGGGCCCGCGACACAGTGCAGAACCCGAGAACAGGAAATCGCTAGACGACTCTGTCTTGAACCCCGCGCAGCAGCAGCTTTGACTGCCTAACGCTCGAGTGACGAAGCCACAGCGGCCACACACATTCGGGTGCAGCTCGGCGGTCGGCGTCCACTGCTGGAGGGCTGAATTGGACGTTAGTCCGAGGGGAGTCGTGGGCCCTGTGGCCGCATCTAGAACTGGCGGATGGGCGCATGGGTGCTGTCCAGAATGCTCCCGCGAGGCGAGCCCGGCGCCTGTCCGCGAGCGCCCCGCATCTGCCCTCGCGGAAGCGCGACAGCCACTTGTAAGCGCTCTTGCGCCAGACGCCAACGAGACGCGAGGCCTCGGCGACCGACGCGCCATGATCGACCACCAGATCCACCAGACGATTGCCTTCGGACACGGCACATGTTTCCTTCCACGGCATGCCGAAGGATCGGCTGCGGCCGTGCCCCTGTCACTTGTGTGACCGGAACGTGCGCCCGACGTCCCCCCACCACCATCGCGAGGCGCGATGGTCCCCCTCCCCCACAGCGAAGCGCTGTGGGGGAGGATGCAAGCGGACTAACACACGGCACATGCGACCCTGCATCCTCCCCCAACGTTTCGTTGGGGGCCGGGGGACCGCGGCGTAGCGAAGCGCAGCCGTGGTGGAGGGGGTGCGCCGACTGACGTCCCCCCACCACCATCGCGAGGCGCGATGGTCCCCCTCCCCCACAGCGAAGCGCTGTGGGGGAGGATGCAAGCGGCCTAACACACGGCACATGCGACCCTGCATCCTCCCCCAACGTTTCGTTGGGGGCCGGGGGACCGCGGCGAAGCGAAGCGCAGCCGTGGTGGTGGGGGTGCGCCTGACGTCCCCCCACCACCATCGCGAGGCGCGATGGTCCCCCTCCCCCAATGCAGAGCATTGGGGGAGGATGCAAGCGGCCTAACACTGGACTGGCCCCGAAACAGTGGACACGAAGACACAACGGCCACACCCACTCGAATGCAGCTCAGCGGTCAGCGTCTGCGCGCTGAATGCTCGACCAAGACGTCAGTCCGAGGAGCGTCATGCGCCTTATGGACGCATCTGGAGTTGGCGGTCGGGCGCAATGGTGTGTCGACGATGCTCTCCCACAATCGCGCGGATCCCAAGCGCGGCCGACGCAAGGGCGGTGCCCAGAGCCGCAGACAACAGGATGAGGCGAGGCTTGCCAGTGAGATCGCCGAAGGGTTCTTGCCGCCTGAAGAACGTGCGTTCAAGAATGAGAGCCGCCACGCAGACTACGCCGCCAGCGATCAAAAGGCTCCATGAGTTCGCATGCATTGCAGCTTGAGTGCAAGAGGACATTGCAGATCGAGAGCAACGGACGTTCTCCAGGTTTCGCCTAACGACCATCGAGCTGTGCCGCACGCATGTGCGGCCGAGGCCGTCGGCCCCACGAGAATCGTAACCGCACATGCGTGTCGGCATGCGCGACTTGTTAGTCTGCCTTTCCCAAACTTTGCCGGGTTCCGACGTTGAAGCGATCCGGAGCGCTGCGAGATGCCGCCC